>CAZCEN010000362.1:0-3151 GCA_964497205.1 uncultured Sporomusaceae bacterium | reverse complement strand
GCTTTTTTCTGAGCATTGATTTTGCTGCTGCTTTCATTGCCCTGGCTGGCTTTAGCCGCACCGGCCGGCGTCGAACCTTCCGGGGCAAGTCCGGATAATCCGCCGCCTGCTGTAACTGGCCCGCCCCCTCCGGTGCCTGTGTCTGACAGTCAGCCCGAAACCTTTGACCAAGGTCCTCTGGTTATCAGGCTGAACTATTTAA
This sequence comes from uncultured Sporomusaceae bacterium, assembly GCA_964497205.1. Taxonomy (GTDB): domain Bacteria; phylum Bacillota; class Negativicutes; order Sporomusales; family Sporomusaceae; genus Sporomusa. The sequence continues at coordinate 2,949 of CAZCEN010000362.1, read as the reverse complement.
AGGTCGAGCAGGCTAAACCGTTGATTAGTGCTTTGGTGCCCGAGGACAAGCTCAAAGCCGATCCCGTGCGGAATACCCTGGTGATCATGAGCAGCTCTGATGTCTATGAACAGGTTAAGTCTTTGCTGGCCCAGATTGATACCCCGCCGCAGCAGGTGATGTTCGAAGTGCAGGTCGTCGAACTTAACCGTGATGATTTATCAAATATTGGCGTGGACTGGGGAGCATCGACCAAGCTGCCGCAAGCCATTCCTACCGACGAATTGCAATTCCGGATCGATATTGGTAAGAAACATGGCGTAAATCTTCAAGGCGTTATTAACCGCCTAGTTGAGAACAAGAAAGGCCGCTTGCTGGCAAGTCCGCGGATCGCGACCTTAGACGGGGTAACGGCAAAAATTCTAATCGGGGACAAGCTGGCTGTGGAAAGTTCCCAGCCCACCACCGGCAGTATACCCATCATCTCCGTAATGTATGTCGATGTTGGTATTAAACTAGAGGTAACCCCTACGGTAAACAAAGATGGCTATATAACCACCCACATTCAACCGGAAGTTAGTAATCAAACCAATACTACGAAAAATGGCAATCCGAATATCCGGACGCGCCAGGCTGATGCAACCCTGCGGGTTAAGAGTGGCTCGACCATTGTTTTAGGCGGTTTGATTCAGCGTCAGGAAACCAAAGATACCTTCAAAGTTCCTTTGCTTGGAAACCTGCCGCTAGTGGGAGGCATGTTTCACTCAACCCTTAAGCAAGTGACTGAGACCGAGCTGGTTATTATGCTGACTCCAAAGATAATAGATTAGTTACTATTTAGGAGGAATAAATATCATGAGTAAAACATTACGGGTAATCGGTCTGGCCATGTTAGTACTATTGTTAAACACCCCTTTACTGCAGATCGGTTTTGCTGCAACGGCGACACCGCCTGTTTCCGGCGTTGTATTAATGCCGCCGTTGGTTCAGTTATATGGTCACGTTACATTAATCAATTGTTATGCGAATTCCAATAGCTGCTATGCGGTAATTGAACTCCGTGACACCCCCGGAAAATCGATTGTGGTCCGAACGTCGGAACAAAGACTGCAAAGCCTGTTGGAAACTGGGTTGGCAACAGGAAATCTTATTTCCTTTGTCGGACAGGGAGTAATTATTCAGTCACCTCCCCGGGGTGGTACGTGGAATATGGAAGTTTACTCTATTGACGAAGTAACGGTATATAACAAAAAGTAGATAGGGATGAATAACATAGCTGATTTCGTTATTTATCCGGGGTGATAGCATGAAAAAAAGTATATGTCTTATAACTTTCCTACTTATAGGGCTATTGTGCGTACGGCCAATTTCGGCGGCAGATGATTTGCCGGTTGCTGAGCAGTGGGCGCCGGTTATCCGCAAAATGGATAATAAAGATAGCCTGACCGCCCAGACCAATATGTTTACATCAATTGATTATGACCATGACTGGCGGCTGAATAATAACTGGTACAATTTGATGTTTTATCCGCCGAAACCAGCCATGTATTATTCGGTGGTGGAAAGTGACACCCATTATTTTCTTGGCTACTATCAATATTATCCCAGACATACGGGGAGGAGCCAACATGAACATGATCTGACCGGAGTGTTGCTTGCTGTAGGCAAAACGCCGGACGGTGCCGGGCGGCTGGATATGCTGTTAACCTACAGCAATCACAATTGGCAGAAGCAAAATGGCGCTAAGGTTCGCTTGGAAGGCGGGCGGCCTGTACTCAAAATCAGCGCCGGCACGCATGAGATTGCGGTTGTGGGCAAACGCAAACGGTTTTTGCCGGGGGAAGCCCATATCGGCTATCGTCTGATTCCCTTAACGCAGTTATGGGAGCAGCGCCGTGAAATCGGTCAAGGCCGGGTCTTTGCCGGCTGGGGGTATTTTGACAGCTATAATGCCGTCAAAGTGACTGCGCCATGGCTTTGGGATTATCATCACATCAACTGGCTGACTAATCCGGGCGAATTATTTCAGTATTTATCCGGAACACCCGTACAAGAATGCAATTATCTTATCAATCCTTACAAAAAGTAGACTGAAAAAAATATAGCGGTATAGGTGCCCTACGGGGCTTAATAGGGAAGTCCGGTGAAAAACCGGCGCGGTCCCGCCACTGTAATGAGGAGCAACTCCATGTTATGCCACTGAGAAGAAAGTCTTGGGAAGGTTTGGAGAAGCGATGATTCAGAGCCAGGAGAACTGCCTGTACAACAATCACCGTTGACCTGCGAGCGATGGGTAGGGGATTATGGAGAGTCTGTTCGATCGGCTTTTATAGCTATGATAAATGGATTTCTCATATAGTCAACACCTGGCAACGAGGATGGTTGAATATATGGGAAATCCATTTTTTGTTTCGGTACAGGTGCCCTGTAGAGGGCTTAATAGGGAAGCACGGTGAAAAGCCGGCACGGTCCCGCCACTGTAACACGGAGTCAGTCCTCAGATGTCACTGGATAAAGAAGCTTTACCCTTTCCGGGAAGGCTGGGCTAATGATGAACTGGAGTCAGGAGAACTGCCTGTACCGACAATCTTCGCTTACCCTGCGAGCGACAGGGAGAAGATTCGGAATTTGTTTATGAGAGGAGGGCACAGAACACTCTGACTGAAACAGTCAGCCTATTTCAGGAATTCGGAGTTCCTAAGAAGCAAAGGGAGAGAGTAAGCATTGAAACAACGTAAACTAACGAAGAGTGCTTTGGCAATGAGTATCGCCTGTGCTTTGGCATTCAGCCTGACGCCTGATTTCGGCGGCGTTGCCTATGCCGCCGAGCCTGACAGCAAGCAATCACAGGAAACAACGGAAACTGTGAAAGCAGACAGCAAACCGGCGCAGGAATATAACCTGGAGGCCGTAACCGTCGAAGCCAAGCGCCCGGACTGGGAGTCAAAGCTGTCACCGGGGACAGTGACC
>CAZCEN010000361.1:0-3161 GCA_964497205.1 uncultured Sporomusaceae bacterium | reverse complement strand
CGCAGCTTTTGTGCAGATGGATCAGGCAGCTTATGTGGAAGGGGAACTGGAGCGCAAATACAAAGAGCTGATTGGTATCGGCATTGCTCTGGCCGTACGTTGTGAATACTGTATGAACATTCATGTTAAGAATGCCTTGGCCGAAGGAGCTACCAGAGAAGAGATTTTGGAAGCGGCAGCCGTTGCCGTAGCTTTTGGTGGTTCACCGGCGATGGCCTACTTATCTACCACTATCATGAAAGCGCTTGACGCTTTCGAATAGCCGTAACTGCCGGTATGAATACAGACAGACCGCAGTGGTTGACTCTGCCAGTTCCTGAGGAACTGGCGCTCAACCGGATGAAAGTGCTATTGGACCAAGGCAGGCTGCACACGGTGTGTGAAAGCGCCGATTGCCCCAATATCGGCGAATGTTTCGCCAACAAAACATGTACATTTATGATCTTAGGCAACCACTGTACCCGCAATTGCCGTTTTTGCGCCGTTACGCACGGCATCCCTGCGGCAGTCGATGCTGACGAACCCGATATGCTGGCAGCAACTGCCCGGCATCTTGGTCTAAAACACGTTGTTATCACTTCAGTAACCCGTGACGACCTTAGTGATGGCGGGGCGGGACAGTTTGCTGCCGTGATAAGGGCTGTGAGGGAACAGTTACCTAATGCAGGCATTGAAGTGCTTATTCCGGACTTTAATGGAAGTCTGGAGGCACTGCAAACCGTACTAAAAGCTAACCCCGACATTCTTAACCATAATATTGAGACCGTTCCCAGACTGTATTCCGGTGTCAGGCCGCAGGCCATCTATTTGCGGTCATTAGAAGTAATAAAGAGGAGCAGTCAAATGGCAGGGGGGATATTGACCAAGTCAGGATTAATGCTGGGGCTGGGGGAAGAAATGGATGAAGTCATTGATGTAATGAACGATTTGTACAAGGCTGGCTGCAATATGCTGACCCTGGGACAATATCTTAGTCCCTCGCCGGAACATTTACCTGTTGTGGAGTACATTCACCCCGATGTTTTCAAATGGCTAGAAAAAGAAGCTTTAAGAATAGGCTTTAGTCAGGTAAGTGCCGGCCCTATGGTACGTAGTTCCTATCACGCCGGATATTCCTTCGCCGAACTGGTACCGAATCAACCTTAATCCTGTGGCGTGAGAAATGGTCCGATATGTCCGTATAAAAAAAGGAGGGATATGATGCTTAAAGCTGCCTTTATTTTTATCGCACCTGAAGCTGACAGCAAGCGGCACCGGTCGGTTATAACTACACCAGAGGTGGAGCTGACCGTTGTGGGGGTAAGTAATGTTCAATCTGCACGATCGGTAGTGGAAGAACTTGTTGAACAAGGGATAGGTGCTATTGAATTATGCGGCGGGTTCGGACATGAAGGGGTGGCAGCCGTAAAAAAAGCTGCCAGGAAGAAGGCTGTTGTCGGCGTAGTACGGTTTGATATTCATCCCGGACTGGAAGGCAAAAGCGGCGATGATGTTTTTTGAAAGAAAAAATTAGCCGTAAAGCCTGCCTGTTATTCCAGTTAGGCCGTCTGCCTTATACTGCGGCATGGCAGATACAACAGGAGTTTGCCAGGGCACGCCGCAGCGGCTCTGGCCAGGATACCTTGCTGCTTGTGGAGCATCTGCCTGTCTATACGATGGGACGGTCTGGCAGTAAGACAAATGTTAAGGTTTCTGATGAAATACTGTCAGCTGAAGGGTTGGAAGTCATTGAAGTCGATCGGGGTGGTGATGTAACTTATCATGGCCCCGGTCAATTGGTAGGGTATCCCATTTTGGACCTTCGGGGTTATAAACAAGACCTGCACTGCTACTCAGGGATGCTCGAAGAAGTCATTATCAGGACCTTGGCGCGGTATGGAATTAAAGGCTACCGGGAACGCGGGCTAACTGGAGTATGGACCGATACCGGTAAAATTGCCGCAATCGGTATTGGCGCACGCGGCTGGGTAACCATGCATGGTTTTGCCCTGAACGTACATCCTGACATGAGCTATTTTGGTTTAATCAACCCTTGTGGTATTACCGATCGTCCGGTTGCGTCCATGCGGGACTTTGGTGTTGAAGCCAATCTTGATGAGGTTGGCAAAATCCTGGTTGAGCAATTTGCCGATGTTTTCAGGGTAGAGTTTTCCGCACGTAAACAGGAATGCTTAGGGCCGGAGCTACTGAGCACACTTGGAGGGCGCCAGCCATGAAGCTATACCGGCTGGGGGCCATACCCTGGGATGAGACACAAGCCATTTATCATGCTTTGGCACAAAATCAACAGGAAGGGCTGGTTATTTGCCGCCCTTCTGGCCGGTGTGTCTGCCTTGGATTGCATGATGATTTAGCGCAGGAAGTCAATATGACGTATTGCCGGGAAAACAGTATACCGGTTATCAGGCGGGATATCGGCGGCGGGATGGTACTGCTCGCCGAAGAGCAAATCTTTTTTCAATTGGTATTACGGGCTGACAACCCACTTCTAAAAGGACAGAGAGAAGCATTTTTTGTGCAGTTTTTACACCCGGTGGTAAAAGTATTGTCTGATTTTACTATTGCTGCTTCGATAAAACTACCCGCCGATATTGTAGTTAACGGCAAAAAAATATCCGGGAACGGGGCGGGCGATATTAATGGATTCTCGGTATATACAGGTAATATTTTACTGACCTTTGACCGGGCCGCTATGGCCAATGTGCTTAATGTTGTCAGCAGCCGGTTCCGGGAGCAAATAAAATTGTCTATGGAGCGGTATCTAACAACCATGGGAGAAGAACTAGGCTATTTGCCGGATTATGAGGCAGTGGAAGAGCGGTTAGTATATCATTTTACATCCTGGCTGGACCTTGAACCGGGAGAATATACGCAAGGGTTGAGGACGGCTGTCAGGGAAGTGGCAAAATACTTAACCGGCCCCGATTTTTTAAGTCTGCCCGGCAAGCGGACCAAGGTGCGTCAAGTAAAAATCAACGAAGGCACCTATGTCCGCCTGCACCCGTTTCCTCTGTGCATCATGACAACGGATGCAGGTCAAAGTGACTGCGGCAATCAGCATGGTGAGCCATGCTTAGGCTACGCTATCCTGGTAATCCGGAATAATAAGATAGTTGAGTTTGAAAGCCACGGGCTAACCTGTCTGGAGAAATATGACATAA
>CAZCEN010000360.1:0-3180 GCA_964497205.1 uncultured Sporomusaceae bacterium | reverse complement strand
ATAGCAGCCGGTTAGGCGGATTTAATCACCTCAACCGGCTGCTTACTTGTTATTTTATATTTTCAATATCTGTGCCCTTCTATGAAGGGCACACACTTAACGGCAAAATAGGGATAGGCGATGCCGCCGAGAATGATCACTACCCCAGTCCATTGCAGAAAATCCACCGATTCGCCAAGCACCAGGGCAGACATGAGTACAGCTGTCGGCAGCTCGGAGGCGCTCAAAATACTACCCAAACCAAGCACCTTCGGCATACCGATATTGAACAAGACCGGCGGTATTAGCGAGGCAAATAACGCACTCAAAAGGCCATACTGGAGCAGCCCGACGGTCAAATCACCATTGACCAAAAATACGGGCGGCATCAGGGCAAACACCAACAGCATGCCTCCGCTGATCATAATCGCGCTTTTAAAGACCGGGTGAATAAAGCCGCCGGTGCGGCCGCTGATGTGAATGAAGCCAGAAAAAGACACTGCCGCCAGCAAGCCCCACATGATCCCCGCCCCTGAAAGCGTGATATCGGCTCTGAAAACGCCGGCGGCAAGACTCGACCCCAGCAAAATAACCGCTATGGCGATGAAATGCATCCGGGTCGGCGCTTGCCGGTCAAAAAGATACTGCAGGACCACGCTGATCCAGGTGAATTGCAGCAACAGGATAATGGCGACAGAAGCATTGATGTATTCCAGGGAGTAGTTGTAAAAAATTCCTGTCAAACCCATCGGAATCCCGCTTGCAAGAAGCTCGCCCCCTTGCCGGGCCGTCATTTTCGCCTTGGGCACAAACAGAGCCGCCAGCCACAACATAATGGCACCGCAAAGATATTGGATTCCCGTTACCGCACTTATCGTGAAACCGTCCCGGTAGGCAAGCTTGACAAAGGTCGAAACAACGCCGTAAGAGCAGCCTCCGAGAAAAACCAGCAGCGAATATTTCCAAAGGTTCATGTTAAACTCCTTTCCGTGTCGCGGGCAGCTTTTAAGAAAAATAGCCACCTATTGTCACCCAAAAATGAGTGGCGAAATAATATCCCAATTCCAATCACCTTTGTTATAGAATTTTTTCCATCCGAATATGGGGACAATGCTCATCCCTATAGATATCGCCCTTGGCAACATATCCTGATTTTTCATAAAATGACTGCACTCGGACTTGTGCCGATAAGGATATTTTTTCTCCGCCTTCGGATAATATATTTTTCTCTAAAACTTCTAAAATATATTGTCCAAAATGATTTCCTCTATATGTTTTTAAAACTGCTATTCTGCCAACAATATACGTATTTTCTTCTCTATCCTTATAATATCTGCAAACAGCTACAGGCGTATTTTTTTCATAAAATACTAAATGTGTCGCGTAATTATCAATTTCATCAAATTCATTCTGAAAGCCTTGTTCAGATACAAATACCTCTTCTCGAATGTTTTTAGCATCTGGCGATAAATAATTCAACTTTTTGTACATAAAATCTCCTCCTTAAAAAATAAAAGGCAATTCAAAACCAAACCTTATAATGCAATAAATTGCACCGTACCTACGGTTTGATTTTGAATGCCTTAAAGTACTTTTATCCGGTGATAAAAATACAAGCTTTATATTTAATTTGAATTTATGCTATCAAAAATTATTATAATTGTCAAGACTAATTGGAAATAAACCGTCTAAAGCTCCCATTCCAGGCATGCTTTAGACGGTTGTTTTTTAGGTGAATAAAGTTTTGAATTGGTTTATCTCTAAAAATGATAAAGTGACGTATCTAACGGACGTGATTGTGAATCTAAGCCAAACGGGGGCAATTTGTAGCTGGTCACCAAAATCATTTAAGTATCAGTTTCTTTCTAGCAGTGGAACGCTCTGGCCAAATGTAACCGGCTATCTTATAATCCCTGTCTAATGATTGATACTCCATGTTTTTGCGTTGTTTTTGCCGGTGTTGATCGAGCGTGTCAAAGCAGATGCCTGCATCACTGACGTCACGAACAATACCAACGGCATACTTACCGGATTGATCTATAAGTATGACTATTGCCCCTGCTTTGGCGTCTGTTGCGGCAGTCTTAACGATCCAGCCATTGATGCAGGCTTGCTCCAGCCATTTCTCCGGCGCTCCCTGCCAGTCAACTCCCGGCGCAGGCGCAATTTTATCAAATTCCTGAGCAACATAACCTTCTGGTGCTGCTTGTGCAAAACCCTTATACAAAGGGTTATCCTGGCAAGATCCTCAGGCCAAAATATACATAGGAGAAAGCGCCAGGCATGCAATGGCAATAACGAGCACATAGTGAAATTTCATCAGGTAAACCTCCTTTGTAGGTACAATGGTTATGAAACCTCTGTTTCTATTCGTACCCAGGATATACGTAGGGACGGGCAGGTTCGGGCACCTGCTTTGCAGTCGTAATTTTGATAACGGGAATATTTTGTTCCTTATATTTTTCCATTTGGATAATTCCACGAATGTTTAACCATGTATTTGACGGGTATTGATCTATATGTTCAGATTCACATTGTAGTCCGTATGGACTGGCATCTGCGGCGCAGCACACAACTACGTAGCGGGCCAATGCCATGCGGGCAGCAGGAAATGAAGCGTCCTTAATTACAAATCCGTTCATTTCAATCTCCTTGCCAATATACTCTTTCGGAAAATTGTTAAGTTCAAACATTACTTCGGTGTAATTGATATCTGTTACCTGGATAAACCGGACTTGGGCTAATTGCTTGGCAAGCGGTCTGGGGACGCTTTGCCGGCCATAGGAGTCTTCAACAATAAGGCGTGAGTTTAGTCCCTTATTAGCCGCGACACTGGCGTCTAGATTATTGTTGGGCAGAAAGGCGGCAGCCAATAGTGTCAAAATAAAAGGAAGGCAGGATGCTTTATGGTTGTGGTTACAGCAATGATCAGAGCTATGTCCTGAATGCGGGCGGAAAATCAGGGCCGCCTGAACGGCACTCATTACAAAGAGCAGACAGCCTGCTAATTCAATAAGACTAGCAAAGCGAGGATTAATAAATTTAGTTAATTCCCCGGTCTGAGTAAGCCAGGCCAATAGTAGAAAAAAACCAACAAGAACGATAGTACGAAAAATTGCTGTTATAGAAATAGCAGAATATTTCATTGTAACAGCCCTCCCGTCATGAAGCTATTGAGTAAATAAGCACTTATCCAGCACA
>CAZCEN010000359.1:1453-3189 GCA_964497205.1 uncultured Sporomusaceae bacterium | reverse complement strand
TAACATTATAGCCGGTTGCACCAGCTACTGCGTTCCAATTAAGGGTTACTTTAGCATCGCCTGCGGTAGCGGTTAGATTGGTAGGTGCCGGTACTGATGGTGTTGGTATTCCACCATCATAGGGTTCTGTTGGTGGTGTAAAGTTGTCAGTCCAACGGGCAATACCTTTTGATACACGAAATTCATCAATGTATCCCGTGAAATAATCAATAACCGCGTAGAGACCAATAGTAGGCTCTACTGCATTACCAAATTCAGTTGATGCACCAATATCTACTTTGATCTGTAAAATACCGTTCTCAAAACCAAAAATATTAGCACCTTGTCGTACCACTGCTCGATGAACCCACTTATTTCTTTGTACGGAGCCAATATCAGGCACGCCTACATTAAAGGAAGTGCCGTTTGTTGACATATAAAATTTCACCTTGTCGTACCAACTCATAATTACCCATGGTTGATAAGTTACTTTGCCGTTACTACTGAAAACGCAACCGCCATTATCCTCAGGATATGTTGTAGTACGATACTCCCACCAGTCTATCGTAAAATCACCGGAGCCAAAGTTGAAATCATCACAAGCAGCTGTTCTTATGTGCCTACCACCGTCTAAATATAAGCTCGATCCACCAAACTTACTCTGAGCGCTGCTTACACTAGCGCCTTTTTCCGCAGTCCATACTTTGCCTGTTTCATCCTTAATCCCATCGTTAAAATGTAATAGTGATACTGTGTACTGATCTAATGCCATACTTCATTCCTCCAATTATTTTATTAAAGCCTAAGGAACTCTTATTCTAGCTCTGTTTTCCTGTATATCGGCTTTCATATAGATACATTCATGTTGAATCTCTTTTTAAACTAGACAATCTTGCTTTTTTTTGCATGAAAAAAAGAGCCTTACGGCTCTTAGCTGGATAACTAATTACGTATCCAGTGTTTATCATCACTGTAATTCCTGCACTATTTATCTACATCTACACCTAGTTTTATTTTTGAAAACTCTTTAAATAACTCTTCATTATCAGCCATCTGCTTGGCGTCCCTAACAAGTTGAATTCGCTTTCCCATATCTGAGCATATACAGTCAAAAGGCATGTCATTATCACAAATTAAGCATTTAATAATACCAACCCCTTTCAGGATTTAGATTCTCCAAAAGAAATCCATTTCCTCTTTTTGCCAGATGTTGATAATTTAAAGCCGACAATATCATATTGCCACATCCAAAGCCCCCCAAATTAATAAGCGACGTAGGCAGACTCGTTGCCCTTTTGTATGATAAGAACTTGTCATAGCCATCCTATGTTTAATTAAACATAAAGGGAGAGTTTTTATGGAAAACGTAATGACTGCCATTTACCAGAACCCTTGGATGCTTAGTTTGATAGTTATATGGAGTTTAGCTTGGAAGGCGATTGCTACCTGGCATGCAGCTAGGAATAATCAACTAGGATGGTTTATCGCCCTATTCGTCATCAATACCGCTGGTATGTTAGAAATTATTTATCTTGTTTTCTTCTCCAAAAGAAAATCGAAATAAAAGTTATTTCTCATCACCATTTAGGCAAATATCGCATATAATACTAATGACACTGTATCACTCCCTCAATCACGGTTACGTTTAGGCTATCTCTAAGCAAAGAGCGGTATTAATTACCGTTCTTTATTTTTGTATAAGATTAAGTTACCGGACATAACATAATATCGAGGATGACGCTTCCTCTTGTATAGCC
>CAZCEN010000359.1:0-1353 GCA_964497205.1 uncultured Sporomusaceae bacterium | reverse complement strand
ATTGCTGCATCCATTTCTAGTTGCAAAGCCGTAACCAAAGTGCCAGCCACAAGCGTCAAACCAGATATATAGAAATTGTTTCGAATTTTAACCCACAGGCTTGAGGTTTTCTCAATCTCTGCCTTTTGCTGTGCAATAACCTTATTAACGGCTACCGTCACAGCCTCATTGGCAATTGTGGTTAACATGTCGGACATTCCTTTTAATGCCTCATTAATGGCTTGGTTTTGGATACTTTTCATTTCGTTTGTCATTTTAATTCCTCCTGATTTTTTTATTTAGAGTTGACTGACGCGGCGTTCAGTTTGTGTGTATTCAATCACTACCCCACCTCCATCTAATTTCATACATTCTTAAAGGTTTTGAAAATAAACACCCCAGTAAATCCAGGCACAAAAAAATGCATGAAAAAAGCAAGGCCCAGAACTCCTGAGCCTTGCTTTTATTGTATTAAATGGTACGCCCGAAGGGACTCGCTCCCCCGCAAGACGCGATTTAACCTTTGTCCGAAATATCAGCTTCTCATTTAGCCAGCGCAGCTCTTTTCGGCATAAAAACATAATAAAACACTGCGGTAATACCAACAATAGCTGCGGTAAACAAATACATATAACTATATCCTCCAAAAGCAACTACTATACTAAGAAGAAAGGACCCCAGTCCAACACTAATATCCAAAGCTAAAAAATACGTGGCTGTAGCTACACCCACCCGGTGTTCAGGTAAATTTCGTATAGCAAGCGTTTGGAAGGCAGGACTAAGCGCCCCAAATCCGATCCCGATAATAGCTGCTGATACTAAGAATCCCGGTAACCCTTGTATTTGACTCAAGCTAATTAACCCAAGCAAGAACATTATGAACCCTGGGTAAATTACCGTATCAGCACCATATTGATCAAATATTTTACCTACTATCGGCCGCGTTGCCAAAATAACTAAAGCAAAGACAGCAAAAAAGGCACTCGTATAATCTATAAGATTTATGTACTTGGCATATAGCGGAATAAACACTAATACCCCTGTATAAGCAAAAAATACTAACCCCCCCATCAGAGCCATTGATAAAGCTTTGGGTTCCATAAACCTATTACCTTGTGAAGATTCGGTTGTCTGTTTGACTGCCTCACCGGAATTTTGGGGTAAACCATTTCTATTCCCACACCAAAAAGATAACGTCGCCAAGGCAACACACCCGGCAAATAATATAGTGAACGGATAATGAGAAATAATTATTAAACTGAAAAAGGGACCTACTACCATAGCCAAATTGGTAAATACGGCAAAATAACCTATCCCCTCTCCTTTACGCTGCTGCGGGAGCACCAAGGTAGCAATCGTTGCTACTGTTGTGGT
>CAZCEN010000358.1:0-3203 GCA_964497205.1 uncultured Sporomusaceae bacterium | reverse complement strand
GCCGAGGAAGGCTTTGATATTTTGCGGGATGTGCAGGTTTTATCACCCATGCACCGACAACCCTGCGGGGTCGAGAACCTCAATCGCCTGCTGCAGGCGGCGCTCAATCCTCCGGTAGAAGGCAAAGACTATCTGCAAAGCGTCAATCAAGTACTGCGTGAAGGTGACAAAGTGATGCAAATCCGCAACAACTACACCAAGCGGGTATTTAACGGTGATATCGGTTATATCCTGGCGATAGCCGACGGCAAAGTACTTGTACGCTATCCAGAAGATGATGTTGTGTACGAAAAGGGCGAGCATGATGAATTGACCCTGGCTTATGCCATGAGTGTTCATAAAAGCCAGGGCAGTGAGTATCCGGTTGTTGTTATGCCGCTTACACCGGGACATCACATTATGCTGCAGCGCAATTTATTATATACCGCCGTCACCAGAGCAAAAGAACGGGTTATTCTGCTGGGCACGAAAGCGGCGCTAAATACGGCGGTAACCAGTGACCGTACAAGACGGCGTTACTCGCTTTTGGCCGAGCGGCTAAGAGGCGAAAGCTTATGCTGAAAGATTGGCTCGAAGCCTTAGTAAGTATTCTTTTTCCCCAGCGCTGTCCGGTCTGCCGCCAATGGGCAGATGCTAAAGGCTGGTGTCAGGCGTGCCTTACAAGAACTGCTCAGATCAGGCAGATATCGTTGCCACTACATAACTTAGTTTGGCTTGATACCTGTCTGACTGTTGCCGACTATTCCGGTCCGGTGCAGCGCCTGATTCGGGACATGAAATTTCGTCGTATTACCAGGCATACGGCCCGACTTAGGCAATTGCTCCACCATGCAATCAAGCCACAAAAGGTACTGGGAATTGATGCCGTTGTGCCTGTACCTCTTCATACTGCCCGCCAGCATGAACGTGGTTTTAATCAGACCGAGCTAATTTTTCGGCCTTGGGCGGCCCGTCAAGGAATGATTTGGTTAGAAGCTTTGACTCGGACCAGAGCTACCGACCCTCAATGGGAACTTGATCTAAAACAACGCCGGAAAAATATAAGAGGCGCGTTTGCCGTAACGCGCCCCGAATTGATAGCCGGAAAAAATATTTTATTGGTTGATGATATATTTACCAGCGGCTTGACTATGGAAGAATGCGCCCGGGTGCTAAAACGAGCCGGGGCAAAAAAAGTACAGGGCTTAGCTCTGGCCAGTGGCGCGCGCTAGTTTATCCTAAGGCATCAATGAAGGCCCGGACTACCTCGGGATCGAATGCCATCCCGGAAAGACTGAGCAGTTCCCGAACGGCCTCATCTTTAGTTTTTACCCAATTTTGCGTGCAGGGATTGATAAAACGATCATAGTAATTGGCTACGGCGATAATACGTGCACCGAGCGGGATGTTCACGCCTTTTAACCGCTTGGGATAACCTGTTCCGTCAAAACGTTCATGATGAAAACGGATATACGGAATAAGCTCCTGACAGGACGGGATGTTTTCCAACATACAGCTGCCGGCGTTACAATGATTTTTGAACACACTCATTTCACGGGTAGATAGATAAGGTACTTTCGCCAGTACCTGATTAGGCACTGTGAGATGACCTACATCATGCAAGAGCGCCGCTAAACGGATACGCTCAATTTCTTCCCGGGGTAACCGCATTTTTGCGGCAACACTAACCGCATAATTGGCTACTTGTTGGCTGTGCAAAAAAAGTTTGGCATTTTTTAATTGAATAAGCTGCATAAAATTGGCGATTATACCGTGAACCGTTTCGGTGCCGGCATAAACTTCAGGGTCCTGCATCAGCGTTAGCATATTCACGATAAACTGCCTTTCATAGGAGACCAATTGTTTGGTTTCCATAATAACTATAACTATCTCATTAAGGGCTAAAAACCTACAAAATGAGCAATATTTTTAATTAGCCATAAATCGTCATTATCCTGCTTGGTCTTTTAAAAAAAATGTATAATATTTTATAAATGAGTCTTAAGGCCTAGCTAGGCTAGTGCGAAGAAATAATATATAATGAATTTACAGATTAAAAGGAGGGCAGCTCATGGGATTAGCTAATTGTCCTGAATGTGGCAAACTTTATGTGGAAAACGCAGCTAGGGTTTGTCCGGAGTGCTACCGCAAGCAAGAAGACGATGCGGAGAAAGTAATGGAATATTTACGTGATGTAGACAAAGCTACCTTGGAAGAAATTCACGAGGCAACCGGGGTTAAACACAAGATCATCTTACGCTTGCTTCGCAGCGGACGGATTATGGGCAGTACCATTTCCTACCCGTGCGAAACCTGCGGCACGCTTATTGAAGAAGGTCGCTTGTGCACCCAATGCAGCAGAAATATTCTAGATCAAATTAAGATGGATGAGATACACGAGGAGCATGAAAGAAACGAATTAGACATCTCCAAAAAAATACGCTCCCGTATGTATGGAAAAGCATTGGATGATAAATAACGTTGATATATTGAGTAATATTCCAAAATAATAAGATATAGAAAGATAATTCAACCTAATCGCTTGTGGCGGGGATTAATAACCCCGCCACTTTTGCCGATATTATAAATAGGAATTTCCGGAGTTGTGAGGTGCTCATTATGAATATAAAAAATATCCAAAATATTGCCAAGGCTTATGGGGAACAAACCAAAGTATCAAAAAATTCAAAAACACAGAGTTTAAGTTCGGCCCAGCGCCCGGACGAAGTCATTTTATCAAGTCATGCGCAAGGAGTCAGCCAACATCTTCGAGCCATAAAAGGGATGCCTGAAGTTCGGGAAGCTAAAGTACAAGAATTGTCCGAAAAGATAGCGAACGGTGAATACAAAGTTGACTCGCGGGAACTTGCAGAAAGAATTATTGCTTATTCTAAAAACGAGCGTCTGTACTAGAAAAGGAGGCTGTTTTGAGTGACAGCTATGTGGGAAAAACTTGTTATTCTTTTGAACCATACTCTCCAAATATATCAGGCGCTTTTACAATTAAGCCGGAAAAAACGCGAAATCCTGGTAGAAGCTAAGCCGCAGGAACTTGAAGTGCTTACTAAACAAGAAGAAAGGTTTATTATTGAGGCCGGCAAGTTGGAAAAGCTAAGGCTTTCAACCATACAGGAACTTGCGGCATCGCTGGGGATAGCTCCTGAACAAGCAGTATTATCGGTGCTTGGTGAACTTGCCGACAGTGATACTGCGGCTGAGTTAAA
>CAZCEN010000357.1:0-3206 GCA_964497205.1 uncultured Sporomusaceae bacterium | reverse complement strand
TTATTTCCAAACCGGTAACTATACCAGCACCTCTCGCTAAGAGCAGCAAGCCAATGACTCCTGTGCCGGTGCCAAGATCAACTACCGTACTCCCCGGACGCACACTGGCAAAATGGGCCAGGAGAACCGCATCCAGGGAAAAACAGAACTGATCAGGGTGCTGAATAAGTTTTAACCCGTTAATGATAAGATCATCTATACGTTCCCCGGATTTTAGCGTTAATTCTCCTGGTTCCATTATTCTTTTTCCACTACTTCATCCCAAGGAATAATCAACGTCTTTCCTTCTGCCAAACTAATCGTTGCTGTCCGCTTCTGCTGGTTAAGGGAAATTACCTTACCTTCACCATCTATGGTAATAACTTCTTTGCCCACCGTAGGCGGTGCAATCTTTTTGGCACAACATCCACCATAGCAGTCATTTTCATATTTGAGACAACACATCAGCCGCCCGCAAATACCGGATATTTTAGTCGGATTGAGGGATAAATTCTGGTCTTTGGCCATACGAATGGACACAGGTTCGAAATCACCCAGGAAAGTAGCACAGCATAAGGACCGGCCGCAGCAGCCAATACCGTTCATTAGTTTGGCTTCATCCCGCACACCAATTTGCCTAAGTTCAATTCGGGTGCGGAATACACTTGCCAAATCCTTCACTAATTCACGAAAGTCGATCCGGCCTTCGGCGGTGAAGTAAAAGATAATTTTATTAACATCAAAAGTGTACTCTACATCCACTAAATTCATTGGCAGCCCATGGGTCTGGATTTTTTGTTCACAGACTTTGAAAGCTTCTTTTTCCTTTTTCCGGTTGTCTTTGACCTTTTCCTCATCTTCGGTCGTAGCGAGCCGCAGCACAGGTTTAAGCGGGGCAACAATTTGACTTTCTGCTACCTCGCGCGGACCAATAACTACATCGCCGAATTCAAGCCCTCTAGCAGTTTCTACAATTACATGGTCATCTGCTTTAATTTCCAACCCGCCCGGATCAAAATAATATATTTTCCCCGCCTTCTTAAAGCGGATACCTACTACTGTCAGCATACTAAATCTCCTTTTTCTGGCATATCTCTTAATTTTATTAATAGTTCTTCGATCGCTAATCGTGTATTGGCATTACCGCCAATGGCACGAATGGTATCTTTAATAGCAGTTATGGCCGCCAAGCTGTGCCGCTCAGACCAGTCTGACGCCCACTTAGCGAGTTGCTGCCCAAGATCAATATTATATATTAGTTGTTCACTGTAGCCACCGGCTATCATTAATACATCACGAAACAAATACAAAAAAAAGTCCAGCATGGTTAGCAGTTCTTTAGTTTCCAGGCTATCTAGTTTGGCAGCCTGATCCCAAACTGCTGTCATATCTTTATTTTGGAGACTATCGAAAAGATGTACAGCCATTTCCCGGGCGGCTAGTCCTTGGGGTTCCAACAGGGTTAGCGCCTTTCCCATCCGTCCACCGCTCAAACGGGCAGCCACCGTGGCCGCCTCCGGGTTAAGACCTTTATTGACAAGCGCTTGTTCCAGTTCTCCGACGGGAAGCGGATAAAAGCGGATTTGACGGCATCGGGATAAGATTGTCGGTAACAGCGGCTTTAAAGTTCCTGCCACCAAAATAAAAACAAAACCAGATGGCGGCTCTTCCAATAATTTGAGCAGGCTATTAGCCGCCTGAACGGTCATAAGCTCAGCATCTTCAATAAGACACACCCGCCCAGGACTAACAGAAGGAGCTAAGGATGCGAAATGCTGCACCGCACGAATCTGGTCAATTTTAATAGCCGCTCCGTCCGGGCGAATCAAGGTAAAGTCGGGATGGGCATTGCGGTCGTACAGCAAACAAGACTGACACTGCCCACAGGGTTTACTGCGGTTGTCAGTACATAAAATGCCGCCTGCTAATAGCTCAGCCGTCAAACTTTTCCCAATACCTGCCGGTCCGCTAAATAGTAAAGCATGCGGCAGCTTGCCGCTGGACAGCATAGCTTTACACAGGCTGACGGCATTCGGCTGGCCAATAATATGATTCCACTGCATAACCATCAGGTGTACAAGTCAACTAACATACCGCGAACCGCATCATGCTTAGACATAATCGACAACTGCCGTTCTTGTCCAACCCGCACATCTTCCGTCATTTCCGCCAGCTTTTCGTCAATTTTCCTAATGGTAGTGAACATTTTCTGGCGTCCATGTCGATCCCATCCGCCACGGGATTCTACAGTATACATGCGGGAAACGGCCTCACCGATAAATTTGCGTACATATTCCCGGTAGGTCTTAAGCTCACTATAGGTCGGCATATGGGACAACTTCTGGCCACTTTCGTCAATTTTTGCCAGGTATTCCTGTAAACGTTCTGTGTACTGGCTATCCTGACTTCGCCTTAGGTCAGCGGCAAAAAAATCGCCGGATTTTTCGACCTTATTACCAGGTTCGCGGTCTGGCAATAATGGTTGACTACTCAAGCCAAAACCATTTACTTTCATGCTCATCTAATTTATCCTCCTGCCTTCTAATTCCAGGGCAGATAACATTCCTTCTTATCCCTTAAATTATATATGTTTTCTTTGAAATAATCAAATATTTGGCAAATATAGTATCGAATAAAAACTTACAAATAATAAGAAAATCATCGACAGATTTTTTATTAAAATCTGCCGATGACTTTCATTGCCATTTGATAAAGTTCCTCGTGAATGTCTTCAATACTCTTTATCTGGCGGTCAAAGGCACAATTCACCTTGTGCCAGCCAAATTTCTCCGCTACTTCACAAGCATTAGTAAAACAATGCGCTAAATACTCACTGTTTTGCTCATGAATGTCTTTGTCACTGCCTGCCTTATTTTCCCGCCCACGCATTAGCTCCAAGCTGATGTCCGGCGGCATAGCCAAGAAAAATACTTTATCCGGAACAGGTAACCCACACTTGGTAAACTCAAAATCCCACAGCCATTCCAAGTACTTTTCTTTCTCGACCGCATCCTTAATTTTGGCTGCTTGATGAATCATATTGGAAGTAGTATACCTATCGGCAATAACAATACCACCGTTTAGATAAAACTCTTCCCAATCTTTTTTGTAGGAAGCAATCCTGTCGACCGCGTAGAAAGTCGAAGCTGCATAAGCGTTAACGTCTTCAGGGTGGCTGCCAAAATCGCCGTTTAAATACATCTTAACTAACGCTGAGGACTGGCTCT
>CAZCEN010000356.1:0-3216 GCA_964497205.1 uncultured Sporomusaceae bacterium | reverse complement strand
CGGCACAAGCCGGCAGCGTAGAATCAAGTGATATCCTTATCATGTTGGCTCCAGCCGAACCTGGAGATGGTATAAAGGTCGAATTGGTCAGTCCTACCATGCAGCAATATGGCGAGCAAATTAAAAATGTGATTGTACAAAGCCTTATGTCTTTTGGCGTTCAGGATGCTGTTGTACATGCAAATGATAAAGGTGCTTTAGATTTTACCATCGAAGCCCGGGTAAGAACAGCCGTCGACCGGGCCCGCAGTTAGGGAGGGAAATACTATGGAAAAGAAATTACGCCGTGCCATGATGTTTATGCCCGGAAACAATCCGGCTATGCTGCAAAACGCCGGTATTTACGGTGCCGATACAGTCATCTTCGATCTGGAAGATGCTGTTGCTATCAGTGAAAAAGATGCTGCACGTCACCTCGTGCACAATGCCATAAAAACTATTAAATATCCTTGCGAAGTAGCTGTACGGATTAATCACATTCAGACCCCTTACGGTGTTGATGATTTGCATGTCGTTCTTGCTGCGAAACCAGATTTGATTCGCTTGCCTAAGGCTGAATTTCCTAGCGATATTCAAGAAATTGATACTATTATTAGCGAAGCAGAACAGAAACATGGTTTTGCGCCGGGGTCAATTAGTATGATGGCGGCTATTGAAACAGCCAAAGGTCTTCGTAATGCGTATGAGATTGCCAATGCCAGCCCAAGGATGGTAGCACTTGCTATTGGCGGAGAAGACTTCATTGCCGATCTGAAAACAACCCGCAGCAAAGACGGTAAAGAATTGTTTGTTGCCCGTCAGCAATTGCTGTTAGCAGCGCGCGCTGCCGGTATTGATGCAATTGATACCGTATTTTCTGATATAAATGACGAAGAAACCTTTATTGCCGAAGTAAACATGATAAAGCAATTAGGTTTTGACGGAAAATCGGTAATTAATCCCCGGCAAGTTCGGATTGTTCACCAGATTTTTACACCGACGGAAAAAGAAATAGCCCATGCTGAACGAGTTATTTCTGCCTATAATGCGGCAATTGAACGCAACTCCGGGGTAATCAACCTGGATGGCAAGATGATTGATACACCGATGGTGCTTAGAGCCGAAAGAGTATTGGCCTATGCTAAATCGGTAAACAAGTAACTGGGAGGTTTACGTCATGATAAATGCAGCTGGAAGAACAATTCCGGATCAAATACCGGGGCTTGCGGCAGTTCGCCCTTATGCCGGCCCTTTTGCCACTATCCCTCAGGGAAGAATGGCTGGTCCTAAAATCAGGGTAAATATGCCTAAATCCGAAAAACTTGTAAAGTCTATAGAACATGCCATTGACGCCGCTGGTTTGCAAGATGGCATGACAATTTCCTTTCACCATCATTTCCGGAACGGTGATTATATTTTAAACCAGGTAGTTGCAGCCATTGCCAAAAAAGGAATAAAAGGTTTGACACTTGCTCCGAGTTCACTCAATGATATTAATGACGCTATTATTCCTTTTATTGAGCAAGGCGTAATTACCGCTATTGAGACAAGCGGCGGCCGCGGTAACTTAGGTAAGCTTATGACTTTCGGCAATTTCGCAAAACCGGCAATTATCCGGTCCCATGGCGGCAGAGCCCGCGCCATTGAAGCCGGTGAATTAAAAATTGATGTTGCTTTTATCGGAGCTCCCTGCTGTGACAGAAATGGCAATATTAATGGAATCAACGGTCCCTCGGCCTGCGGTTCCATGGGGTATGCCATGGTCGATGCGGCATACGCTGATAAGGTAGTAGCCATTACCGATAATCTTGTGATGCACCCGGTGTTCCCTATAAGCATACCGCAGACACAGGTGGATTTTATTGTAGTACTTGACAGTATTGGCAATCCTAAAGGTATTGCGTCAGGTGCACTTAGAATCAGCCGGGATCCACGCGAATTATTAATGGCCGAATATGCTACCGGTGTAATTGAAAACTCGGGTTATTTTAAAGACGGTTGGTCTTTGCAATTAGGTAGTGGCGGGGCTTCGCTGGCGGCTGCCAAATTTATCAAAGAAAAAATGCTTGCCCAAAGTATCACTGCCAGTTTTGGTGTCGGTGGTATAACTGCACCGTTTGTGGAAATGCTTGAGCAGGGATTAATAAAAACTATTTTTGATGTCCAGGATTTCGATATTCCTTCTATCGAGTCACTGAAAAACAACCCGAATCATCTCGAAATGTCGGCCTCTTATTATGCTAATCCTCATAATGGCGGTCCGATCGTAAATAACCTTGATGTAGTTATTCTTAGTGCTACCGAAGTTGATGTCGATTTTAACGTCAATGTTATTACTGACTCCAATGGGGTTATAATGGGGGCTTCCGGCGGTCATTCGGATACTGCCGCCGGCGCAAACCTGGCAATTGTGGTTGCGCCGCTCTTACGGGGCAGGTTGCCAATGGTCCTTGACAGGGTTAATACGATAGTAACTCCGGGAGAAACCGTTGATGTTATTGTTACGGAACGAGGGATTGCGATTAACCCGCGCCGTACAGATCTAATTGATAATTTAAAGGGTTCCGGATTGCCGGTTATGAGCATTGAAGACTTGCAGAAAATTGCCTATGATATGGCGGGAAAACCTGAATCGATCAAGGTAAGTGATGAAGTTGTTGCTGTCGTCGAATATCGTGACGGTACTATCATCGATGTAATTCGTAAACCGTTATAAAGTAGATTTGGCGGCGGGTGGAATTATCTATCGCTTATAATGGAAGCGAAAATGCGACAGAGTCTATAGGTAAGGGCTCTGTCGTATTTTGTAAATTGGTATCAACCGGTAATGCTGGCAATAGCTGGGTGAATATGATAATGTATACATAGAAACACAACTCATACATAATTACTATTTAGGGTAAAGTATGGTAAAATTAAATGAAAATTAGCAAGGGGGATAGGGCGTTGCAAGAAATAACCCTAGAAGCCGTTTTGGAAGCTAAAGAACGGCTTGCTTCCCTTCAGGCTGAATTGCGTCGTGTTTACCGGTTACCTGTAGTTAGCTTTACCGTGAACATTCCTGGAGCAGTAAAAGACAGTCCTGATATACAACAGTTATTACGGGGAGCGGTAGATAGGTTTAGAGCTTTAGCGTTAGAAAATGGTTTTTCTATTCTGGAAGAACGGTTTATGTATATGCCTACCGGCCCGGCAGCCATCTTGACTGCTGCTGGTGAAGCAAATACTCTTAAACAG
>CAZCEN010000355.1:0-3225 GCA_964497205.1 uncultured Sporomusaceae bacterium | reverse complement strand
TGCTGTAATGACGGTACCCGTCCGGTTATCTTCAAACTGGAACGTATTGACGAGGAATTATAGTACCAGGCGTGCCATGAGAAAAAGATGAGACTTCCGAGTAAATCGGGAGTCTTTTTTTGTTTTGTATTTATATTTCAATTGCCCGATAAAAAGAAAATATAATTCAACCCTGCCCCCGGTAAACTGCGTATAAAAAGCGAAAAGGACGGGGCTAAAATCCCGCCCTGAGTATTTAGATTGTAGTAGGCTTTCTTACCCATTGGTTAGGAAAGATAAAATGAGATAAAATTGCGTAACTATTGAATGATTGCGCTGCTTCATATTGTAAAAAGTCATGGCGCTTCGCTGGACAATTAAATGTCATCTAGACTTGAGCGTTTTAGTCAACTTCGGTTATAAAGGGTAATTGGGTTGATAATCCACTTTAATGCCAAAAGGGATAGGCTCCCCGCAATTAGCCAATAAATAGCATATGGGCCGGATAGATCATTGAGCGCATAGCTTACCAAAGGTCCTAGGGCAGAGCCAGTATCAATGGCAATGGAATAAGCCGCCATAAATGTTTTGGGAGGAGAACAGAACGCGACATCGCAGGCAATGGCATCGACAACAGTCGTGAGAATTGTAGCCGTTATAAGAATGAAAATAATAAGCAATAGCCACAATCCTAACGGCAATGGTAAAGGTATTAGCGAAAAAGATATGGCGGCGAGGACAAGAGTTGCAATTAATATGGTTTTACGACCATATTTCCCGTCAGATAGTTTGCCGAACCAAGGAGCCAACCAAGGCTCCCACCCCCAGCGCAAAGCCTGCAAGATTCCTGCTAGTGATGCAGCGCCAACCATCACACCGAAGAGTGATATCTGAGAAGAGTTGTGTACTTGAATCAAGTAGCTTAAGGTTGCCATAAAAACTCCTTGATAGACCATTGCGACAAATAGTCCAGTTAGCAGAGTCCAAAATACATTAGAGTTTATAAAGGTTGAGGCAGGCTGGAGCTTGTTGGTATCCTGCGTATGGCTACAAGAACTGGGAAGCAATTGAAACGCAAAGGGAATTGCCAGGCAGGTCATAACCCCAAACAATATTGCCGTAACTCCAATACCATATCGGTCGGCGAGAAAGCCTCCTGTTAGCATCCCTATAAGGCTTCCCAAACGATAGAGGCCATTGTACATTCCCATGTAATGTCCACGGTTTTTTTCGCTAGATATTTCAATGATTGTAAAAAAGGCCCCCAGCCGCAAAAAAGTCCAGGCAAATCCCCAAATACAACGAACGATGAGCCATAGTATAAAACCTTTTATAAAAGCATAGGAAATGGTTGTACAAATAGCTAGTATTCCTGCAAAAATAACACCGCTACGGCTACTGATCCTGCCATATAGCCAACTGACCAGAGGATTAAAAGGTAGTCGGACAATGCGGTTGACAGATAGCAGAATACCCACTTCCCACAAGGAGGCAAGTCCAACATCTTTCCAGTGTATTGGCAAAACGATATATAGCATTGAGTCTCCGAGCAGGCATGCTGCCGTAAGTAAAGAAATGACGATGACAGGTTTCTTATTTGTATCCATATTAGTGACCAAAGTGCTTCCTCCTGAACTAGTTGCCTTTATTGTTAGCATCATGTTAATTTTAAATAAAGAAACCTTGTATGTAAATCAAATGTATTTTGTGTTATATATTGAAAGTTTCTATATTTGGAGGGCTGAAATAATGTATGCTGCGGGAATTGAAGCGTTTCTGGCTATTGTACAAACTCAGAATCTAAGAAAAGCGGCAGAATTGCTAAATTTGACCCAGGCCACCGTGAGCTATAGGCTGAAAGTTTTGGAACAAGAAATGGGATCCAGCCTTGTTGAGCGCGGTAAAGGCATAAAAAAGATCGCCTTAACTCCCTTCGGAGAGAATTTCGTAGTTATTGCCGAACGTTGGCGTGCTTTAGCAAGTGATATCGAGAAACTTCAGGCTAGCGGTCCACAGTTAAGCCTTTCTATCGGTGGATCGAATAGCCTAAATACGTATGTTCTTCCTCCTCTTTATCGAACTTTGATCCAACATAGCCCCAAAATACAGCTCAAGTTTCGCACACAACATTCTGTGGAACTTTGGGACACATTGGAGCGCCGGGAAATAGACGTAGCCTTTGTAAAAATGGAAAGAACAGTTCCTAACGTAGAAGTGGAACCGTTCTTTGTAGATGAAGCTGTACTGATTAGGCCGAAAATGCATGAAGCTGGGGAATTGCGGCCAATACATCCGACTGAATTGAATGTAGAGCATGAGATATATTTTAATTGGGGACCGGCCTTTGAAATATGGCATGACCGCTGGTGGAACCCGCTTCGGCCAACTTACATTCCTGTCGATAACGCTGGTCTAATTTTTTCTCTTATGCAAGATTCCAGGCAATGGTCGGTCGTGCCAATGTCTGTAGCTAATACCTTTGTCAAATCGGGGCAGTTTGAGATCCAGAAGCTACTAGATTCACCGCCTAAACGGATTTGCTACAAAATTACACACAAGCATAGTAGGCCAGCAGCAATAAAAAGTCTTGCTATTTTGGATCAGTATATGGCTGATTTATTCAAGAATAAAGCTAAGTGATATCTTTCCCCCTTCTTTCAGTGGCTTCCTTGCCGGTCAAGACACTTAGGCCATAGCCGATGCTGTGAAAATAAACTACGGTTTACTGAAAACGAGGATTACTGGAACTATGCATTGACACCGTACATGATGTGTACCTTCTAAGCGGTTGGTCGTAGGTTCAATTCCTACCAGGCCTGCCAGAGAAAAAAGTAAAGACTTCCAAGTAATCGGGAGTTTATTTATTATATATATATATTTCAGATTGCATGATAAAACAAAAGAGAAATTTAACTTATGCCTGACCTCTAAACTACAGAATTTTTGTTGATCGAGGAAATGCGGAATAACTAAACGGTAACATATTACAGATTGTGTTATAATAATTCTGTTGTAGCATGGCAAGGTGTGGTGAGATATGGCTTGATTTTAAGTAATATAAAATCAAGTTAAGCGGAGTTGAAAAGATCACATGCCGGGACATATAGAGGAAGATTATTAGATGGTTTTTTGTAGGTTTCACCTATTGTTTTAGAAAATTTTATAAAGGGGACAAATAAATGGCAAAAATCACTAAATGTATGAATTGTGGAACAGTATTTGATGCAGAGAGAGCGGTATTGAAAC
>CAZCEN010000354.1:0-3225 GCA_964497205.1 uncultured Sporomusaceae bacterium | reverse complement strand
TTTAATAGCCAACGGCTGTTCCATCGCCGCGCGGGTCTGCGCCGCCATATTTGATGTTGTTATTGGTTGTGATGAGGATAGCGCCGGCATGCCCCATTATGTCGCTATAATCGGCTACTACTTTAACAGGATGGCCGCGTTTTAAAAGTTCATCTACTACCTTTTGCGGGACTCTGCCTTCAATTTTTAGATCGTTGGAAGAAGCGCCCCAGGTGCGTCCAAGCAGCCAGCGAGGCGCTTCGATGGCTGCTTGGACGCTAAAGTTAAAATCAATAATCCGGGTTACAATGGCAGCCTGGGTCTGGGGCTGGCCTTCGCCGCCCATAGTGCCGTAAACGAGGTAAGGTTGGTTATCTTTAAATAACATTGCCGGATTTAGCGTATGGAAGGTACGTTTCCGGGGTTCGAGATGATTAATATGGTTAGGGTCAAGCGAGAAAAAACTGCCTCTGTTTTGGAGCAATACGCCTGTATCTTTTGCGACAATCCCCGAGCCGTAATCATGATAGATACTTTGGATTAAAGAGACGGCGTTGCCGGCTTTATCAACGACGCCTATCCAGATTGTATCACCTTTAGGGTCAAGGGGATTTACCTCTGTTTCTGCCTTTTGCAGATCGATCCTGGCAGCTAGTTTGGCCCCGTGCTCTTTGGAAAGAAGAGAATCAACCGGTATTTTGACGAAGGCTGGATCAGTTAGCCAGTTATCACGGTCGGTAAAGGCTTGCTTGGTGGCTTCAATTAGGACATGATAATAATCGGCGCTGCCTTCGCCCATTGATTTTAGATCAAAATTGGTAAGGATGTTCAGGATGGATAAAGAGGCCATTCCCTGGGTGTTGGGCGGAAAGTTATAGGCTGTAAAGCCGCGGTAATTCGTGGAAATGGACTCAACCCAGTCGGCTCTATGACAGGCAAAATCTTCTAACGTTAAGACGCCTCCATTTACCTTGAGGTCAGAAACGATTTTTTCTGCTATTTCCCCTTTATAAAAGCCGTCTGCTCCTTTTTGGGCAATAATTTTTAAGGTCTTAGCAAGGTCTTTTTGTTTAAAAAGCTCTCCTGTTTGATAGATATTGCCGTCAGCTTTTAAAAAAGTTTTCTTAAAACCGTCAAAACGTCCAAGATTGCGAAATTCATTGTCTTCTTTAGCAATGTTTTCTCTTGTATAATACTCTTGGCTTGGTGTTACAGAAAAGCCATTCTCGGCATAATTAATAGCTTTCTCTAAAAGAGTTGCCCACGGCATATTTGAGTTCATATGTATTTGAGAATAGTTATAAATCTCCCACCAGCCGGAAATTACGCCAGGAACAGTATTAGCGGCAAGATAACCTCTGGCGGGAATTTTACTAAATCCCAGGGCTTTATAACATCCTATACTAGCTTTTTCTCCGGACCGGCCACTTGCATTTAAAGCTTTTAGCTGTTTGTTTTTGGCATCATAGAGAAGACAGAAATTATCTCCGCCTATTGCATTCATATGAGGATATACAACACTAACTACAGCAGCGGCAGCAATGGCTGCTTCTGCTGCATTCCCGCCATTTTCAAGTACTTGAAGTGCGCCCTGTGAGGCAAGATAGTGTGGCGTCACTACCATTGCGTTAGGCGCCATTATGGTTGGCCGGCCGGTAGCCCTTTCCCACTTATTCATAGTTATAATCATTCCTTTCGCTTTGCCCATGGCACAAAATTCAAGAATATTTGTTTACTGCAATGGTGTAGCTTCGAATAATTATGAATCTATTATAAGCTGATTAATGTTGGAAGGATATGTAAGATAACTAAGGTAAATATTTTAAATAATGGTCTTAGCGATAGGAATAAATAAAAAAGACTGAGCCAATTTGGGCACAGTCTCAGGAAGGCGTTTGTTTAAACCATTGATGCCTTTTAAAAAGTAGCGTGACAACCAGTATTTAAGGTTGTCACACTACTCGTCTATTATTTCTAATTATATCACTTATTACGCTGTTACCGGTTCCCTGGACACTTTGGCTTCCTGGATCGGCAAATTGACGAGGGCCGCAACACCGGCCAGCAGCATATCGGCATACCACATCCATTGATAATTGCCGTCATGGGCTACCGCAATTCCCCCCAGCCACGCCCCTAGGAAACCGCCGATCTGGTGGGTAAGAATTGTCAGGCCCAGCAACGTGGCCATATAGCGGGTGCCGAAAAGCTTGCCGACAAGACCGGCCGTGGGCGGCACCGTCGCGAGCCAGGTAAAGCCCAGTCCGGCCGCAAATATGTAGAAAGTAAGCGGTGTTTTGGGAGCCATGAGATACATGGCGATCATAACCGCGCGACTGGCATACATAACGGCCAGGATGTATTTCATCCGGTACCGCGTGCCAAGCGCGCCGGCAGCCAGACTGCCGCCGATATTAAATAACCCAATCAGCGCCAGCGACGTGGCCGATACACTGGCCGCATGGCCGCACAGCGACACTTCCCCGGGCAAGTGAGTAACCAGAAAAGCAACATGGAAGCCGCAGGTGAAAAAACCGGCATGCAGACATAAATAACTGGGGTTGCGCAAGGACAGCCTGACTTGCCGGAATAGTCCGTCTGCGGCTTGGTCGGCTGCGGGCTGAGGTACGGCGGCCTTACCGCACAGCAGAGAAGCAATTGGAATAGTTAGCAAGGTGGTAGCGGCCATGGTAAGCATGGCCGCTACCCAGCCAAAACCGCCGATAATAGCCTGTAACAAGGGGGCGAAAATGAACTGGCCTAACGAACCGCCAGCATTGATAAACCCACCGGCGAAGGCCCGCTTTTCAGCCGGCAGGCGCCCGCTTGTGGCTCCGATCAATATCGAAAAGCTGCCTGCCCCGGCGCCGGCTGCACTTAGAATACCCATTGTCGCGACAAGCGCCCATTCCGATTGCACCAAGGGTGTCAGAGCCGTGCCTCCGGCCAGCAACAGGGTGCCGAAAATGAGCACATGATAAGACCCCTTTTTGTCGGCGATAGCACCAAAGATAGGCTGCGCCAGCCCCCACACAAACTGGCCGATGGCCAGCGCAAAGCTAATGGAAACAATGCCCAAGCCGGTAGCTTGATTGAGCGGCGTAACAAACAGCCCTACCGACTGCCTGGCTCCCATAGTAATCATTAAAATAGCTGCCGCGCTAATCATCAGCAGCCAGGCAGATTGGACTTTCTTGGATGTAGTCAGATGATAATCCCCCTTTTATTACAAATCAAGCAATTCAC
>CAZCEN010000353.1:0-3231 GCA_964497205.1 uncultured Sporomusaceae bacterium | reverse complement strand
TTGAAGCAATCAAATAAGTGAGGCTGTGCGGGTATCTGCGCAGCCTCACTTTTACTTTGGGGTACACGAGAGCGAGTAATATATCGAAAATTTAACATGATATTAACATTCAAGCTGCAATTTTTATGTTATATTTCTAATGAGAAACTACAGGAGGATTATTCGCTATGAACTTTAAAATACAAGTGAACAAACTGAAGTTATATTATGGAGATAGCCTGGCACTCAAAAAAATTTCCATTGATATACCGGAAAACAGCGTGGTAGCGCTCATCGGACCGTCAGGATGCGGCAAGTCGACGTTTCTCAAAACATTGAACCGCATGAATGACTTAGTTGAAAGTGTTAAAATTGAAGGCGAAGTATTGCTGGACGGACAGAATATTTACCACCCTAAAATTGATACTGTAAGCTTAAGAAAACGGGTAGGCATGGTGTTTCAGCGTCCTAATCCTTTCCCAATGTCCATCTACGAAAATATTGCCTATGGGCCGCGTATCCACGGACAAAGCAGCCGGGCTGTGCTTGATGAAATTGTAGAAAGAAGTCTTACCGGTTCTGCGCTCTGGGAGGAAGTAAAAGACCGGCTGCATACCTCGGCTATGGGATTATCCGGCGGGCAGCAGCAGCGTCTTTGTATTGCCCGGCTGCTTGCGGTTGAGCCCGAAGTTCTGCTAATGGACGAACCTTGTTCGGCACTGGATCCCATTTCCACTATGAAAATTGAAGAATTAGTTACTGAGTTAAAATCCAGGTATACTATCGTTATGGTCACGCATAATATGCAGCAAGCGGCTCGGGTATCTGATTATACCGGCTTTTTCTTAAGCGGTGATTTGGTTGAGTATGATAAAACCGATACCATTTTTACCCGGCCGCAGGATAAACGGACAGAAGACTACATTACTGGACGCTTTGGGTAAGGAGGAACGTAAAATGACAATAAGACATAATTATGACCAGGAATTGGAGCAATTGCGTCAGGGGTTATTGAAAATGGGCAAGGCGGTGGACGGAGCCATTGATGATGCGGTAACTTCACTGGCAAAGCAAGATATTGAACAGGCTCGCCGGGTTATGGATTTTGACGATGTAATTGACCAAATGGAAATTGATATTGAAGATAAATGTATGGTATTAATCGCCAGACAGCAGCCGATGGCTCGTGATCTTAGGGTAATTAGTACCGGCCTCAAGATTACTACGGATTTAGAACGTATGGGCGACCATGCTTACGATATTGCTAAAATAGCATTAAGTATGGCAAACCAACCGCTAATAAAACCGCTAGTTGATATTCCCAGAATGGCGCAAATGTCTCAGAAAATGCTCAAAGACTCACTGGAAGCATATACTACACTGGACATTGCTCTGGCCGAGCAAGTTTGTTTAAATGATGATGAAGTCGATAATATATATCACCAAGTTTTCCGGGAACTGCTTACCTATATGATGGAAGATCCCAAGACTATTTCCCAGGCTACTCAGCTTATTTTTGTTGCCCGTTATCTGGAACGGATTGCCGATCATGCTACAAATATTGCTGAATGGACGATCTACCTCGTAACAGGGCAGCGACTTAGAAAAAAATAGTTATTCGTTAAAGTAAAAGCGAGATTGCTTCTCTCTTAGTAGAGAAAGCAATCTCGCTTTGTTATTGATTCGCGCCGGTAACAAAAGGAAGGGTAATTGTAAACGTAGTTCCCACATCAATCTGGCTTTCAACCTCAATACTGCCGCCAAGCATCTCAATGATAAACTTGGCAATGGATAGTCCTAATCCGCTGCCGCCCGCAGAACGGGTGCGTGCCCGATCGACCCGGTAAAAGCGATCAAAGATGAACGGTAGGTCTTTGGCGGGGATACCTATACCAGAATCTTTAACCGCAATTTTTATTTGGTCGCCCTCCTGCCAGCATGTAAGTAGTATTTTCCCATCTGGGTGAGTATATTTGATACTATTCTCCAGCAAATTAACAATGACCTGTTTAAGCCAGTCTGGATGAGCTAAGGCAAGAAGCGTTTTATTGCTGCAATCAAGTACAACAAGCTGATTTTTTTGCTGCCAACGGGGAGCCATATCCTGTTTGGCGGCAATGAGTAACGGTTCTACGGCTACCGGTTCCAGTTTAACCTGTTCGCGGTATTCCTGGGAGTTCAGCCGAGCCAGTTTCAGCAGGTCCTGGATTAGGCGATGCATCCGTTCGGCCTCGTCATGAATAATTTTAACAAACTTTTGACTGAGTTCCGGTTGATCTAGTGCTCCATCCAGGAGAGTCTCAGCAAAACCCGTGATAGCTGTTAGCGGTGTGGCTAGTTCGTGCGAAGCATTTGTAACAAAATCGGCCTGTTTGTCATGTATCTCCTGCAAGGTTGTGATGTCATGAAAGACGCTTAGTACGCCGGTGGTTTCATTTTCACTACCGGTTATTGGCGCAAGAAATACTTGGAATACGCGCTTTTTACCATGAAGATTAGTTTTTAGATCAATAATCCGGTTTTCCTTATAATGCAGAGTAGTTTTGACGGCCTGATCGAGCATACTATTGCCGATAACCTGAATATTGTGCTGCCCAATCATTTTGCTGGTAATACCAAAGCTAGACATAGCCGTTTTGTTCGCTGTTGTTACTTTCCCGAATTTATCAAGCAGGATGACAGCATCCCCCATATTCTGAAGGATAAGTTCCAGTTTGTGGTTTTGGGCAGTAATATCGGTAACTTTGTCTTCCAAGCTGGAAGTTAGGTTATTGATGGCGTGAGCCAGTATCTCGAGTTCATCATTGGTTTTAATGAACACCCGTTTACTTAAATCACCTTCAGCTATCGAATTGGCAGTATCGATAATTTCCTCAAGCGGACGTGTATAACGGTAAGCAAACGCCAGGCTAAAACATATAGCAACAAGCGAGGTCAAAAGACAGGCGGCAAGGAGGGCTGAAAGTATGTTGCGAAATCCTTCTTCTACATGGTCAAGCGGTATAGCAACCCGCGTTACGCCGGTAATTTCGCTGTTATAAAAAATCGGGGTGGAAACATAAAGCAGTGATTTATCTTGCGTGGTACTTTTCCTAATATTGTAACTGTTGCCGCCCGCCAAGGCCGCTAATACTTCGGGTCGGTCGCCATGGTTTTCCATGAGCGCCGGGTTCTGTTGAGAGTCAGCAATAACTGTGCCGGCAGTATCGATAATAGTGACCCTGAGATCAATTCGGGAGCTTAATTCTTTAA
>CAZCEN010000352.1:0-3233 GCA_964497205.1 uncultured Sporomusaceae bacterium | reverse complement strand
TCATCTCCAGCTAAACAGAGTTATACTAGAAGGGGGCGATATGCAGGATGTCGCCAAGGCGCTTGTTGCCTCACTTAATAATAATTTAGCAATTATCCAGACGTTTTCTCATGAAGCCGTCGTAGCCCATGAAGAATACGATAAAGAGCACAAGGATATAAAAAAATTTATTGCTTCCAACAGTAGGTATGGGACAGGCTTAGGCCGGGGAACAGTAGTAATAGACGGAAAGGAAACAGGCTATTTCAGAACTGCTATTTGTGTCGGTAAGAAGTGGTATGGAACGATATCTGTTCTGGAAACGAATGAGCCCCTGTCACGTTGTGATGAAGTTACCATTGAGCGGACAGCCGCCGTTGCGGCTTTGGTGCTTGTTAATCAACTGGCCGTTGCTTCTGTGGAAAGGCGTTACTATAACGAATTTCTAAATGAAATACTTGTCGCTGATCTTGGAGAGGAAAAGAATTTAAAGGGACGTGCCATGAGTCTGGGGATTGATTTGCAGGTCCCTCATGTGGTGGCAGCTATCTGGTTCCATTATAAGAATGACGATAGAGAAGAAGAACACCAGCTTATTTTCCAGCGGATTATTCAAGGTGTGAGGGAAAAATTTCCGGAAATTGCCGTAGGCTTTAAGCTGGACAGTATTATTATGCTGATTCCTGTTGCCAAGGACGCTACCGATAAAGATATGGATAAAGTGCGGGAAACAATAAAAGTTATTCATGAACAATTCGTTGTCCGTTTTAGTAGATTTTTTACAAAAGAGTATGGCTATATCGGCGTCGGTCGGGCCGAAAGCGGACTTGCCGGTATTCAAAATAGTTACCGGGAAGCATTGCAGGCCTGCCAGATGGGAAGAAAAATCTGGCCGAAGGAACATATTTGCTATTATGATGCCTTGGGTGTTTGGCGGCTGTTAGGCAATATTCAGGATAAACAGGAATTGCATAGTTTTATTAATGAAACACTGGGAAAAATCCTCCTATATGATCAGGAAAAAGGGGCCGAACTGATAAAAACCCTGGAAGTTTATTTTGAATGTAACGGGAAGCTGAAAAAAGTCACAGAAAAGATGTATGTACACTACAATACGATATTGTACCGGCTTGACCGCATCCAGCAGATCACTGGGCGCAGTCTGGAAGATGCTACAGTATGTCTTGATTTTCAATTGGCTCTCAAACTATTGAAAATTATGAATGACTAACAGTGGTGAAAGCCCTCGCGGTTCGCGATGAGCCGGGGGCTTTTTTCTTGGGCGAAGAGTAAGAAGCTAGAGCCTTTAAATGCGTAAGGCGGCAGTTGTGTCTTTGTGAGAATATACAAAAAAGTAGGTAAAAAACCGCATCAGCTTATATAGTATTAATATGGTGAGTAAAGTCTGAATTGTGATATTATTTCAATAGGGAGGTGAGGTGCTTCGCATTTACAGGCGCTTACAGGAGATAGTACGTTTGTAAAAAAAATGCTAGACTTGGACTATTTCGGACAGGTTCACAGTGTATTCAACCAGACGGTAAATATCAGTACCGCCGATAGCCGGTTATATAGTATTGCTGCAGCACACATAGATAACGCTCCCCACAATATTCGCGTGGCAGCCCCGATGCACTTTAGTGAAATGGGGATTCAGCCTGGTGACAAAGTAGAGGTGACTCCTGGAAAATTACTTGTTGGTAAGCTTACCATTGACTTAGCCAACATCGTTCTTTGGGAATCCATACTACCGGAGTTTCCTTGCGGATATCCCGCAACCCTTTTAGAAGAGAACACAAAGATTATGCGAAATTGCATAGCCAGTAAAGGTAAAAGTGGTGGACTATGGGATGCCTGGTTTTCCAAAGCCGCTTACTGTAATCAAAATGTGTTTATCGCCAGTTTGGCAGAACGGGCGCAAGCATTTTTAACAGCATTACGTTCCAAAAGATTTGATGATGCTTATCGCACGGGGTGTAAGTTGATTGGTCTGGGCGGGGGACTAACACCGTCAGGAGATGATTTCTGCGCTGCGCTGCTCACGGTAATGAATATGCCGGGCAGTCCCTTTAGTGAAAAGTACCAAAGCCTTGGATACCGTTTAGCTGAGGCCGCCGTCCGTCAGACCACGGTGGTTAGTCAGGAAATGCTGATAACAGCAGCGGAAGGACAGGCACGGGAAAATGTAATTACGTTACTGCGGGAAGTCATTAGCGGTTCAGAGGTAACAATTGAGGCAGCTGCTTTAAAAGTACTGCAGATGGGTTCCTTATCCGGGACAGACTGGGCGGTTGGTTTAATTGCCGGGCTGGAGCTTGGAAGGGAATTAGCCGAAATATCCGAGTAAGGGGGAAATTAAATGGATGTAAGAATCATAGTCAAAAAAGATGCCTATCATGATTCAGTGGCATTAATGTCACTGTCAGGCAAAGTGTCAGCATTGCCAGGAGTCTCTGATGCTGTAGTATCTATGGCAACAGACATGAATAAAGAGTTGCTGCAAAGGGTTGACCTTTATACTGATGCGGTAGCTGCAGCAGGTGCAAATGACCTGGTTATTGCCGTCAGAGCAGAAAATGAGACAATTTGTGAAGAGGCAATCCAGCTCGCAGAAGAATCACTTGCTAAAAAGACTAACGCCAGAAAAAGTGGCGGCGAAGTACATCCTGCATCTGTGGCATCAGCAGTAAAGTTAATGCCGGAAGCCAATATGGCAATTATTTCGGTTCCTGGTCAGTATGCGGCCCGGGAAGCCATGCAAGCATTGAAAAACGGCCTGAATGTCATGATGTTCAGTGATAATGTAAGCGTAGAAGAAGAAGTTGCTTTAAAACAGTTTGCGCATGAGCAAGGACTTTTAATGATGGGCCCTGACTGCGGAACTGCTATTATAAATAATGTTGGTTTGTGTTTTGCCAACGTAGTTCGTCAAGGAAATATCGGTATTGTAGGAGCATCCGGTACAGGCACGCAAGAAGTAACTGTACTCATTGACCGTCTGGGCGGCGGTGTTTCTGAGGTTATTGGTACCGGTGGACGGGACCTGACCGAAGCTGTCGGCGGTATTACCATGCTTGATGGCCTGGCTGCTCTGGCCCGCCATGACGAAACAAAAGTTATTGTACTGATTTCCAAGCCGCCAGCTGAATCGGTGGCCAATAAAATTCTTAAAGAAGTAAAAGGTATTAAGAAGCCCGTAGTTATCTGCTTCATTAATGGCGATGCTGCTCAAGTTGAAAAAGCCGGAGCTTATT
>CAZCEN010000351.1:0-3252 GCA_964497205.1 uncultured Sporomusaceae bacterium | reverse complement strand
GTATAAAAAACGTTACCATAAATGAAGAATTTTTTCAGGGCCATTTCCCTGGTAAACCGATCATGCCGGGAGCAATTATTTTAGAGGCAATGTCTCAAGTAGGAGGTCTCCTTTGTTTTTAGCAAACGACGGCTAAAGTAATTTAAATAGGGATAACAGCCACTTATTAGCACGTTTTTGCCACATATCAAGTAATTGTTGGCACAGCCGCAGTCATTTATTAATATAAAGGTGAGTTTAGGAAGAGGTTGCATAGGGAGGGCCAATTTGTGAATGATGGTTTTAACTGATAGGGAAAAGAGAATTATTGGGAATGAAAGGGTGATATGATGAAGGTTCGATTGGTGTGCTCGCGTGCTTTTCGTTCGCTGTTGACGGAACATCTGACAGGCAGGGGATGTAGTATTTGCGAAGACGGTGAAGTGACCTTAGTAGAGCGGGGGCAGGAGGCACCTGATCAAGGGGTGATTATCAGGTTTTCACCAGAGGATTTGGAAACCTTGACAGGTTTATTTGATCCATTGGCCGGACGGCGAGAGGGGCTGTCTCAGGTGATTGGCGGCTGGCATGAGGGCAAAGAAATATTTGAACTCATTCCGCATGACCGGATTTTGTATATTGAAGCTATGGGAAATTCGGTATATCTTGTAGCTCCGGAGCAATCCTTAAGCGTTAAATTTAAACTTTACGAGCTGGAACATTCCCTGCGGGCTAAAGGATTTATTCGCATTAGTAAATCGCTAATTGTGAATATTGTCAACGTTAGAGAAATTGTACCCTGGTTTGGGGGAAGGTATATTTTGCGGCTAACGAACAATAAGGAAGTTGAAGTATCCCGAACTTACGTAAAAGACTTTCGTGCATTTTTGGAAATATAATTTATGGAGGAGCGAGTTTTATGGATAGAAAAGAAAACCTTAAGGCTTATGTTTGGACAGCCATTGCTTCGGGATTTGTTGGTTTGCTGGTAGGAACAACGGCAATAGTAATACAATTTTATGAGCCGGTCATGCTGCGCATTTTACTTTCATCGATATTGGCTGGTGTCCTAATCGGTACTTTTAGCCGCGGTATTTGTCTACGGATGGTCGGTCAGAAGCAGCGTCAATTGACATTTCTCTGGATTTTGATTCCTGTGATCATTGGCATAGGGACAGCACTTGCTGCATGGTGCATTGGCGAACTGCCCTGGGGAAAAGTTATTATTTTGGTAGCAGTAGCC
Source organism: uncultured Sporomusaceae bacterium (assembly GCA_964497205.1). Lineage (GTDB taxonomy): Bacteria > Bacillota > Negativicutes > Sporomusales > Sporomusaceae > Sporomusa. The sequence continues at coordinate 2,030 of CAZCEN010000351.1, read as the reverse complement.
GAAATACTGGGGATGGCAATTGCTTACGCTAATTATCGGCAATTTATCTATGTAAATGAAAAATTACAGCAAAAAAGGGAACAATTTCGTACGGGATCGTAGTATCTGGCCAAATATAGAAAAGAATAACGATGTAAACCTTACCAAGACGGCTATTTGTCTAGAATGCTTAAACAGACAAGTAGCCGTCTTGCTTTAATATAGATACACATTACCAAATCATGCTATTAGTGGTATTAACATTAGATTGACGCTAAAGCAAAAAGTTATTACTATTAATAATATTAATGTTAATAAATTATGTAAACAGGAGGTAGCTCAATGTCATCATCCAATAATGAGAGAAAGGTCTGGATAAAACATATTACTGGGCTGCTGATCTTAAGAATACTAAAGGACAGGCCCGCTTATGGTAATCAGATTGCCAATGAAATAAAACAGGTAACCTACGATACCATTAAGCCGAATCCTAATTTTATCTATCCTTTGCTACAAGAGATGGAGGAAAAAGGGTACGTGGAAGGTAGTTGGGAAAACCCCAAGACTCGTGGTAAACGTATCTATACCATTTCCGAAAGTGGCCTTGTACGCTTTCAGCAACTTAAAGAGTTAGCGCAAGCTAAGTTTTTAGAAATCGAGCGTCGTCAAAAAATAATACGAAGTTTTTTATTTGAAGAAGATTTATAGGAAGAGGATTATTATGAAACTTAAGATCTTAAATAACCGCAAAGCTGTAACAATTGGTGGTGCTGTAATTGCCTTGCTGCTTGTTGCCAGTGGTTGGTGGTGGATATCCTCCAGTGGGAAAGTATCGACAGATGACGCCCGAGTAAAAAATAACATTGTAAATGTTAGTACTAAGGTTCCCGGACAAGTGGAAGAACTCCTTGTAAAAGAAGGCGACCACATAGAAGCAGGTCAAGTTATTGCTAAGATTGATAGTGCTTCTCTCGAAATTCAAGTGGAACAAGGTCAGGCTAACTTAGCGTCGGCGCAAGCAAAGTTAGCTTCATTGGAAGCAGGAAACCGGCCTCAGCAAGTCGCTCAGTCCCAGGCATCTGTTGAGCAAGCGGCTGCTAATTTAGATAATGCCCGTAAGAATTATGAACGGGCAGCAAACTTGTATCAAGATGGTGCCATGTCAGCGCAGCAACGTGATTCAGCTCAAACCGCGTTAAAGGTAGCTCAGGCACAATATGATGCAGCGGATCAAGGGCTTAGTCTGGTGAACGAAGGCGCAACTGCACAGGACCGGCAATTTGCCGAAGCCCAAGTAGCGCAGGCGGCTGCGGCACTAAAAAATGCACAATTGCAGCTAAATAACTCCGTAATCAGAGCACCTATTTCAGGAACTGTTGCTAAAACTTCCGTTGATCCTGGCGAAATGGTTTCGGTGGGACAGACACTATTTAGTATTACGAATCCTGCGGATGCCTGGGTTGAGGTTAATATTGAGGAAACTGATATTGGTAAAGTACAGGTAGGTCAGCAGGTTGATTTTAAAATAGACGCCTACCCAGGTAAAAGTTTTAAAGGGGAAGTGGCTGAAGTTGGCGCTGCTACCGGATCTCAATTTGCTCTTTTGCCGTCAGATAATGCAAGCGGCAACTTTACCAAAGTTACGCAGCGGATTACCGTCAAAGTTAAGGTTATTGATAATAATAATGTGGAATTGAAACCGGGAATGTCTGCAGTCACTGACATTCGTACAAGGTAGGTGGTTGTTGTGAGTACTGCCACTGTAAGCGAACAACCTAACAAATACTTTGTACTGTTTATTGTTTCCCTGGGTACGGTTTTAAGCGGCTATGTAAGCAGTTCATTAGATATTGCGTTGTCCAATATTATGAATACCTTCGGTTTTACCATGGACACCGTTACCTGGGTTCTTCTTTCATATATGATCCCATATGGTGCTACTTTGCCGATTATGGGAAAGCTAGGGGACCAGTTCGGCCGTAAAAAAATGTATGTAGGCGGATTGATTTTATTCACCGTTGCGACAATGATGGTTGGATTATCCTGGAGCA
>CAZCEN010000350.1:0-3262 GCA_964497205.1 uncultured Sporomusaceae bacterium | reverse complement strand
GTAAATCTATATTATATATGGAGAATTACATGATGAGAAAGGTTATTTTATATATTGCCATGAGCCTTGATGGATTCCCTAAATATTACCGTTAAGTAACAAACCACTTGTTTGCAGAATGCTGCAATATAAGTGGTTTTTTAATTGAAAAATTTTAAAAATATACAAATAGATAGGAGCATCTGATTACCCGAAATGGCAGGGTAAAGTTCCACGTACCGACCCGCCGCTTTTCAAGCCGATCTGTTATAAATATAAACAATTTATTTATACTATTGATATCGAATTTATACTCGGGCAGGAGATGATAGCTGATATGAATTCATATCATAGTTTAATAAGGCATGATGGAAACACGCAACTGTTCCATGCGGTAGAGATGTCAATTTTGTCTCAGAGTAACGATCTTCCCTTTCATATACACGCAGAAGGTGTGCGGGGTACCGGCAAGACGACCATTATGCGGGCGGCGCAGAGTTTGCTGCCGCCAATACTGCGTATTAAAGGCTGCATTTTTAACTGTCATCCTGATGCACCTCACTGTCCTGAGCATAGTCAGTTATCGGCCGAGGAAATTGAGGCTGTAGGCGTTGAGTATGTACCACGGCCTTTTCTTGAAATATCGCACTCCGCCAAAATAGGAACAGTTGTTGGCAGCATAGATATTGGAAAGCTGACAGATAAAAATACCCCGGTAGCTGCCATTTTGCCGGGAACTATCCCTCAGGCTCACCGCGGAATAATATTTATTGATGAAATAAATAGGCTGGCAGACACGTCACCCGAGCTAGCCGACGTGCTGCTTGATGTAATGGGCTCCAAACCGGGACGCATTCAGATTGAGGAGACCGGTCTCCCTATGATAAAGATGCCGGTATCTGTCAGTGTATGGGCGGCTTCAAACCCAGATGAAGATCCTGGTTCTCTCGCTCATATTCGTAAGCAGTTATCTGATCGCTTCGATGCTACGGTGACAATGGAGTGCCCACGTGACTATGAGGCTGTTTATAAGATACTTGACCAAGCGACCGACACGCGAAATAAATTAGTGCAGTACATAGAGACGCCGAATACCTTTACTACCAGTAATCTAAAGCGGCTTGAAGTTCAACCTCTTGTTAAGCGGTTATTGGCTAGCATATATGTGGATTTTGAACTGGAAAGTCTGCGGGCTATCAAATCACTGCAGCTGGCGGCAGCGCTGTCTACGCAGCTAACGGGAAAGCAGGACATATCTATTACCGATCTTATGCGTGTTGTGCCTCTCGTACTTGCTCACCGTGTAGATCATTCTACTTTGATAAATATTCTAAAATACCTTGAAGCCATTGACTCTGGCGCTGGCATAAAGGTAAATCAGGTTACAGAAGGAGATGTGGCCCTCGTCAATAAATCTGGTCACTTAGTAAATAATGCTCCGTGGTGGAAGCGGTGGTTGGATGCACTTCTGGACTGTATCCAGGCTGCAAACTGCTGTAATTCAGCACGCAGCTTATCCGATGCCAATAATCAAAGAGGTGGATCCGGAATTTCAGCACTTTCATCACAAACTGCTGTCAAGGCTCCCGCTAACAGAGCAAGGTCTATTTATCAGTTGCCGGATGACCAGCTAATAACTGTGGAAGAAAAAAAATAGTATGAACGAAAGTCTAAGTTATGATTATTCAGGTCTTTCACTAGCTAAGTTAGAAGCGGCAGTGAATACATTAGCGGCAGTACTGGCAGATGGAACAGGAGCGCGCATTGGCGAGAGTGCGGTAGTCAGCTGCCGGGTGCATCAATATAGTCCCGATGAACCCGAAATCATGCATATACTTCGTAACAGTGACGCCGGGCAAGTTTTCTACCGCCGGGGTGATACTGACAAGGTCTTACATATAGATATCTTTCATCAGTGCGGTCTGGTATCGCCCGGGCTAGTTGCCCAGGCAATCAAAGAGGCAGTGGAAGAATATCATCTTCAGCTTGGTTTGGAGAAACCCTATGCGGCGGGAATTAACTGTGACTATATAGATATTCAGACGGAGGGCGGGGGCGGACGTATTACTGGTAGTCTAAGTTATGGGCAACGGGAATCTCTCCGCCATGCTCACGCAAACCATGTGCATCTAGCCATATTATTAGCGGACAAGCATCTAGCAAGTATATTTTTCATCATTCAGGCTGTAGAGTACGCCATTATGGACAGTGGACTTGAACTACGCCGTAATGAGCGAATTGTTTCTGTTGACAATGATACAAGTGATCAGCTCGATTGCAGTGATTATAGCACTGAGAGTGATTCACTGCTAAAGGGCAATCAACAGGAAAACCATTATAAACTAAGTTCGGAAGCAGGAGAATGTAGCACCAAAGCTGATGCAAAACTCTCTACAAAACTGCCGGAAGGCAAAGAATGCGATCCTTGTCAAAGTAATATTGATAATCAAAGGTTTGTTGGACTTGACGGCACTGCGACAGTAGGTGAAAAGGGCGAATACGATATTCTTAAAGAGTGCAAAAGGCATCCTCATACTAGCGTTAAAGAAGCGGAGGAATATCTAGACGCAATAAAAAGGCTGGAACTTAAAAGAGTACGTTTTACTAACACGACCCAGTTTTCCACCAAGCGCTCTAATGGCAAATCAGGGATGCGCCATATCGAACGACCTGAGCAAAAACGGATTGGTGAACTAGCCGTTCCGGAAACTATATACGCGGCTGCTGTGCGTATGGCGGAGGAAGGAGAAAAACTTTTCCACGTAACAGGTCGTGATTTACGGATATGTTGCCGGAGTAAGTCGAGGGAAAAGGAAATATGCCTAATAATTGATGCCAGCGCAAGTATGAAGGGCTCTAATATTGAGGCCGCTAAGTATTTGGCTTATCAATTACTATATAAGACATCTGATCGTATCTGCGTAATCAGGTTCCAAGAAAACCGGGCAGATGTAATGGTGCCATTCACGCGTAATCGTCAACACCTGGAACAAGGACTAAGTGATATTGTCTCTCTTGGTATGACCCCGTTAGCGCTAGGACTCAAAGCCGCGCTTGATTATATGAAGAAGGCACAAGTTCACAATCCTCTTATGGTTTTAATAACAGATGGCATTCCACACCATATTTCCTACGAAACACAGCAAAGCTTGAAGGATGCCCTGGCAGTTGCGAAAGATATTAAGAAGGCCGGTTATAAATTCCTTGCTATAGGGCTCAAGCTCCACCAAAAGTTCCTCGCTGAATTGAGCCAGGCTGCTGGTGGAAAAGTGCACGTTTTTAG
>CAZCEN010000349.1:0-3271 GCA_964497205.1 uncultured Sporomusaceae bacterium | reverse complement strand
ATACAACATAAAAATTTGTTCGGAGGGCTACTATGTTAATCTTGTTGTTTATTACGGCCGCAATTCTAATTCTATGCCTGGCATTAAAGTTATTGCCGTTTATTATTGCTGCAGCCGTGATTTGGTTTTTAATTTTATAGTCGACCATTTCAGCACCTTCGTAAGATAGCTACTTTTCGGGAAACATCGAGTTCAGCAATTAAAGTCAAGAAAAACATTAAAATAATTATTTTCCAAAAATGCGCATACGGAATAGCCCTTTCAGAAAGGCGAAAGTTTCTGAAAGGGCTATTTTTATTAGTTCGTCTCTAAGAAGCAAGTTTTAAAGCATTCTATATCATTTTTCTTGTTCTTCTGGTGTAATGAAGAAACATCGGGCCGGCTCTTTTGCTTCCGCCAATCAGTAGCCGCGCACTCTTTGCCACATCAAAAAATCATTTCCGCTTCACCATGATGATTCGATAAAATACTGACTAAAACGTCCAATCCCCGGTTCAAATCAGCCTGTGTTTCCGGTCCGGTCAACGATACGCGCACTGCAGGAAAGGGTCGCTTGTTGCCGACCATGAATTTTTCCGCGCAAAATATTTTTACCCCTTTTGTCTGAGCAACAAGTTCAAATTCCCGGCCAGTCCAGTCGTTAGGAAGAAGCATCCAGAAGAAAAAGCCTTCGGGGCGACTGTATATTGTGTATGAAGAAAGTTTCGCAAGAGCTAAATTCATACGCTCTCTCGCTTCTTGGCGCTTGGCCTGGATAATCGTATTCGCCTTGTCGCTTATCAACAACCGGCTTACAATCTCCGCATTGATAGGGGACGCCATCCAGACGGTATTAAGGATGGCCTTTTCCAAATGATTGCGGAAGCGCTCTGGTACCGCGATAAAAGAAATGCGTAGTCCTGCCCCCAACAGTTTGGATATACCTGCTATATAGATCCCGTGCTCCGGTACTAATGAGCTCAAAGCGGTTTGCTCAAGGCGTCCGGTGAAGCCATATGATTCGTCCTCGATCAACACCAAATCATGCTTTTTAATCAGTGCTGCCAACTCTTCCCGCCGCTGAGCAGACAGAGCCACTGTGGTTGGATTTTGTACTTCCGGCATCAAGAAAACTCCCCGGATGTTATCCCTCCGGCAAGCAACCGCAAGAGCAGCCGGATTCATGCCAGACGCGTCCATCTCGATAGGAACTAGTCGAATCCCAAGCATAGACGCAAGAGTTTTAATTCCCGGATAGGTAAATGCATCCACGGCAATCCGGTCTCCGGAATTAAATAACGCCATTAGGCAGCAAGCAAGAGCGTTTTGTGATCCGGAAGTAACCAAAATATCGTGTGGCGTCGTAGACAAACCATACCGGTTGATCCATTCTGATCCAGCCGCCCGATGATGCAACAAGCCGCTGGGTTCCGTATATCTTAACAGCGGGGCCAGATCTGTCGTCTGCAGGATCGAACCAATCTCTGATGCATTTTTTTCATCGATAGTATAGAGAGGAAGAATAAGTCCCATCTCCACCAGTTCCTGCTCCGTATTTCTCACTGAATTCATAGCAACTGGAACATGAACATCGGGTGCGATATAGGTTCCTCGGCCAACAGTACCAAAGATAAGCCCCCGTATTTCGCATTCCCGGAAAGCCCGGGTAATGGTACTTAGGTTGACTCCGATCGAATCTGCCAATTCGCGTTGCGGCGGCAATTTTTGGCCAGGCTTTAGCACCCCGGAACGAATATCTTTTTCGACAGCGTCAGCGATGGCAATATAGAGGGGCTTGTCCAGATTCAATGTTTGAGGGCGCCAAAAGTTGTCATCCATTTTGCTTCTCCTTAAAATCATTGTCTTGCATACAATTATATAATTGACTGCATACAATTTCAAGAGTTATACTGAGTAAAAAGATAGTCGGGCAACCGATTCAAAGGAGGTAAAAAAATGGCCTTGAAAACTGTTTCTGATCATTTTAGGCAACACGCGGAAGATTGGACACTTTTTGAACAAGCTAAGAACTATGCTTTAGATTATATGCGTATGGTTTTGGACCGGCCTGTTTTCCCTGAAAAAAATGCTATTGAAGGTTTGGAAAATTTTCGCAGCAAACTTCCCGCAGACCCGGTCGATCCTCACGAAATCCTCACCAAATTGAACCGCTTCGGTTCGCCGGCAACAGTAGCCCAGACTGGCGGCCGCTATTTTGGTTTTGTCAACGGCGGTGTTATCCCCGCAGCGCTGGCAGCAAAATGGCTTGGTGACGCCTGGGATCAAAATGCCGCACTTTATGTGATTTCTCCAGTAATGTCTGTACTCGAGGAAATCTGCGAAGAATGGCTGGTCGATTTATTAGGACTGCCGGAAAACACGGCGGCGGGCTTTGTCGGCGGTTCATCTACTGCGACATTATGTGGCTTAGCAGCTGGCCGTGATTATTTACTTCGCCGTCAAGGCTGGGATGTAAATGGCCAAGGGTTGTTCGGCGCACCTCCAATCCGGGTAGTACTGGGCGAGGGAGCGCATTCTACAGTCTATAAGGCTTTGTCGATACTAGGATTGGGCAGAGACCGGCTTATCAAGGTCCCTGAAGACGATCAGGGCCGAATCAGAGCTGATAGCCTTCCTGAATTGGATGATAAAACCCTGTTGATACTTCAAGCTGGAAATGTCAATTCGGGAGCCTTTGATCCATTCGCTGAAATTTGCGGCAATGCCCGAGCCGCGGGGACATGGACCCATATAGACGGAGCTTTCGGCCTATGGGCAGCGGCTTCTCCTAAGTTACAATCCCTGACAGAAGGTTATTCTCAGGCAGACTCGTGGTCAGTTGATGCGCATAAAACTCTAAACGCACCTTATGACAACGGGATCATTCTTTGCCGCCATCGCGAAGCCCTGGCGCAGGCCTTACATATGACTGGCTCATATATTGTGTACAGCCAAAACAGGGATGGTATGCTCTACACGCCGGACATGTCCAGAAGAGGCAGAGCCGTAGAATTGTGGGCATCGTTGATGGCTCTAGGCCGCTCCGGAACGGCTGAACTGGTGGAAGACCTACACCAGAAGGCGCAGTATCTGGCAATGAGTCTAGAGAGGGAAGGATTCCAAATTCGCAATGAAGTCTGTTTTAATCAGATTCTTGTCTCGTGTGACAACTCAGATATAACACATAAAGTTCTTGATAATCTTCAGCAATCCGGAGAATGCTGGTGCGGTCCAGCTCAATGGAAAGGGGAAAAGATAATCAGAATCAGCGTCTGCTCCTATCGGACAACTA
>CAZCEN010000348.1:0-3273 GCA_964497205.1 uncultured Sporomusaceae bacterium | reverse complement strand
ATAAAAATGACCCTATCGGGCAGGAAAAAAAATACTAGGTGCAGAATAACGGACTAGAACTACGACTATTCGGGCTATAGGTGACATGGTGGATAAAGAAAACCAACAGCAACTATCTGTCATAAACAAAGTTAATATGGAGGCAATCGAAGAGTTTTGCCGAGAGGTTTATTATTGTGATCCTTATACTTCCATGCATGCTGAACATGTTGCTGACCTAATGGCCGGTTTATCCAGCCAAATGTGCATGACTTCGGATGAAATCAGTTTAGCGTTTATTGTCGGTCTAATTCACGACGTGGGAAAGATTAAGGTTCCTCATGAGATTTTGAACAAATCCGGGAGACTGGATGATGATGAGTTCACAATTATGAAGCAGCATGCTGATTATGGGGCAGAAATGCTGGCAGTCATTGATGGTGCTGAAGCTATTATTCCTATTATGCGGCATCACCATGAACGATATGACGGTAGAGGTTATCCCAAAGGGCTGGCAGGAGAAAATATACCGCTCTTAAGCCGAATGCTTGCTCTCTGTGACTCGTTTGACGCTATGACCACTAAGCGGTGTTACCGGCAGCCTGTGGCATTAGATGAATGTATTGAAGAAATCAGGCGCTGTTCAGGCAGCCAATTTGACCCGGCATTATGTGAGCTATTTATTGAGTTTCTGGAAGATCGTTTTGGTGTTCGATTTTAGAGGTATTGGACAAAGTGTTGAAAGAAATTGCTTTATGGAAACTGTGTTAGGAGATTTCATATGGATAAGCTGCTTCACAAGATAGGCGAAATAATAGGAAATAAGTCTAATATTATATGGTCTATTGCCGATATAGCTTATTCTAATTACAAAGAAGATTTTACCAGAGCAATTATCTTAGCTCAACGCTACAATTCCTTCATTACAAATGAAGAATATGATGAAGAAAAGTATCATAACATCATACTTGAAATTAAAACATCTATTGATGAGAAAACTAGTCTTTTAAAAAAAGTACTTGATCAGTATGGCATAAAGAATTACATTCCTCCAGTAGCACAGAAAGATGAAAAAGAGCTTGTTGCTCCATTTTCTTTTAAATATGCTGCAGTTCAATCTGGACTTGGCTGGATTGGAAAAAATGGTGTGTTGATTACTAAAGAGTTTGGGCCAAGAGTAAGGCTAGCGGCAATTCTTTTAAATTATCCGCTAGACTGCGGAAATCCCATTACAAAAAGCTTATGTGGAAGTTGTCATACCTGTGTCGATGTTTGCCCATGGGGAGTAATAAAAGGTGTGAATTGGAATATATCATTAACAAGGGATGAACTTCTCGATTTTCAACTCTGTAATAAAAAAAGAAGTGAGTATATAGAAAAACATGGTAGAAAGCATACTTGTGGTTATTGTCTATTAGCATGTCCCTGGGGGTTGAAAACAACTAATTAATAACTATTAAATAAACAAGAAAGCACTTTAAAGTGCTTTCTTGTTTATTTATCCTGCAAGGCAAGGTCGGGTTGAGGTTTTTTTACTGGCTTTAACTTTTGCGGCAAAATAGCTGTGAAAGGCCAAGTTTCTAGTTAATTCGGGATGGAAGGCTGTTGCCAGCATGTTCTTTTCCTCGACGGCGACGATTTTACCAGCAACAGTTGCCAGAATTGTTACAGTGGCTGCCGCGTTTTCGACATACGGAGCCCGGATAAACACCAGTGGAATAGCGTCAGGCGAAATTTCCGGGATAACAGCCTCGGTTGTGAAGCTGTCAAGCTGGCTGCCGTACGCGTTGCGCTGTACTGTAATGTTCATAAGTCCGAGATGGCAGTTGTCTTGGTCAATAATTTTTTTTGCCAAAAGAATCATCCCGGCACAGGTGCCCCATACCGGCATACCGGATTGTACTCTAGCAATGATTGGCTGTGCCAGGTCAAATTCCCGCAGCAGTTTGCCCATCGTAGTGGACTCGCCGCCAGGAAGGATGAGGCCGTCAACAACGTTGATTTCAGCCAACTTTTTTACTGCAATGCCCTCAATATCAGGGATCGCATTAAGACAGTCAACATGTTCTTGAACCGCACCCTGCAGAGCAAGTACTCCGATTGTCGGCATATTACCAGCCTCTTTCGGCCAAGCGTTCAGCAGCAGCGATTTTGTCAATTTCTATGCCGACCATAGGTTCGCCCAGGTTTTCGGAAATTTTCGCAAGCAGTTCAGGGTCATTGTAGTGAGTGGTAGCTTCCACGATGGCTTTAGCCCGTTTGGCCGGGTCGCCGGATTTGAAGATACCTGAGCCAACAAACACTCCGTCGCAGCCTAACTGCATCATCAGAGCTGCGTCAGCAGGGGTAGCAATGCCGCCGGCAGCAAAGTTAACTACAGGAAGTTTGCCGTGTTTCCATATGTATTGAATTAAATCATAGGGAGCGCCCATTTCTTTAGCAATGCTCATGAGTTCTTCCTGAGGAGCTGCTTTGACCCGGCGCATATCGGCCAGCATTGTTCTCATATGTCTTACTGCCTCTACAACATTACCGGTACCGGCTTCGCCTTTGGTACGGATCATGGAAGCGCCTTCGCCAATCCGGCGCAGTGCTTCACCTAAGTTTCTGGCGCCGCAGACAAAGGGGATTTTGAAAGCATGTTTATCAATATGGTAGGCTTCGTCGGCTGGCGTTAACACTTCACTCTCATCGACATAATCGATACCGATGGCTTCCAGGATTTGAGCTTCCACGAAGTGACCAATGCGGGCTTTTGCCATTACTGGAATGGAAACAGATGCTTTGATTTCCCGGATCATTTTAGGGTCAGACATCCGGGACACGCCACCTTCCCGACGAATGTCGGCAGGTACTCTCTCCAGTGCCATAACAGCCACAGCGCCAGCTGCTTCAGCAATTTTGGCCTGTTCAGCATTGGTGACATCCATGATGACGCCGCCCTTTAACATCTGGGCTAAATTTTTGTTGAGCTCATACCGGTTATCCATGTTAAGAATCCTCCTCTTTGCTAAGAACATTTTTTTTGTTACAATAATTGTACTGATACAATTATTTGTTTTCAGTACAGAATTTTTGTAATTATAGCAAAGGAGAAAAAGAAACTCAATATGAGTGAGGAATTTTTGGATTTTGTATCGATACAATTAAATAAAGAAAATAGAACAGCTCTGTATGTACAATTGTACGATGGGCTGCGTGAACTTATTTTAGCGGGTAAATTAAGCTATGGTTATTTGTTGCCGCCGGTGCGGAAACTGGCCAGCTTTTTGGGCGTCAACCCCGGAACGGTTG
>CAZCEN010000347.1:0-3278 GCA_964497205.1 uncultured Sporomusaceae bacterium | reverse complement strand
GGTCAAGCAGATTGCTCAAAAGCGCTTGCATTACGAATATCCTCCTCTGCCAGTAAGTAAGTTAAAAAGCCGTCTTTTAACATGACTATACTCCACCCGGAAAAAGGAAAGTCTGGCTAACTCTCGGTAGCAGTGGCTGATTCCCGTTTGGTCACCAAACTTACCAAAACAGTAACCCCGATATTTACCATCAGGGCAATAATTCCCACATTGCAGTCTTGAACTGCCTGCGGCCAAGTTGGAAACAGCGTGCTCATCGTCGTTTTGGTGATAGTAACATACGCAACGACCGCTATACCAGCCAGGATACCGGCAATAGCCGCTTGTTTCGAAACCGGATTATTTTTTAACAAACTGCAGCACACCGCCGGCGCCAGTTGGGTTACAAAGCTATATCCCATCAGAAGCAATACGATGATTGCGCTGCCGCCTTGCAGAGTAAAATATACGGCAATCAAGGCAACAAAGGGAACTAAGCCTTTGGCAATTTTCCCGACTTGCTCGTCACTAACAGAAGGTACAAAAACTTTATACACATTTTTCGCTAATAACGTCGACGCTGCCATGAGGATCATCGAACCCGGAACCAATGCGGTCAATAAGCCGGCAGCACCTATAATACCGACAACCCAGGGATCGAAGGTTTTCATCGAAAGTTTAATTAAGGAAAGATCGGCAGACGCGCCGGTCAACCCCGGGATCTGACCAATTGCCGTGAAGCCCACGAGGAAAATTAATACAGACATTAATTGATACACAGGCATAATAGTCGCATTTTTGCGGAACACGTTTGCATTTTTCGCAGAAAAAACGGAGGCGAAGGAATGCGGCCACAGCCAAGCTCCGAGCGTTGTTAAGAACACAGTGGAGGCGAACCAATGGGTACTTAGCCCTTTTTCCGGCAGCGCCAAAAATCCCGGCTTTGCCGCATTCACCGATTCGAACATGGGCTGAATGCCTCCATAGTAATGGTAGGGAAGATAGATTCCCAAAAAGAGCGCCACAGCAAGGATGAGAGTATCTTTTACTACCGAAATCCAGGCCGAGGCATGAATCCCGGAAATCATAACATACACGGTTACTGAAAATACGCCAAGCCAGATGGCTGTAGAGGAAGATATCAAGCCATAGGAGGTTTCAGAAACAATGATACCTAAGCCTGTTAACTGGAGCACTAAATATGGTACCATGGCGACAACGCCAACGATGGCTACCAATACACCTAACAGGGGACTGTTGTATTTTTTGACGAAAAAATCGGATTGGGAGACTAAACTATTTTCTTTGGCATAGCGCCAGATGGGTGGTAGCAAATAATACGCGATTACATACATGAGGGCGCCATAGCCGAGAATATAATAGGTGGGACCGCCGCGGCCGTAAGCCCAGCCACTGGCACCGAGAAAAGTAAAGGTGGTATATATTTCTCCCGCCATAAGCAAAAAGATAAAAATAGTTCCGAATCCTCTGCCGCCTACGCTCCATTGCTCCAAACTCATTTCTTTCCCTTTTTTGGAGCGGATCCCTAAGTACAAGGAGAAAAGTAAAAAGGCAAAAATTATAATAAGTGCTTGCATCTTATCCATCAGTCTTTCTCCTTTCGTACTGCCGGATCAAACCGGTACACAATCGACATTATAATTGCGGTAAGAACAACCCATAACACTTGCCAAAATAGCAGAAATGGCAGCCCCAGTACATAGGGAGTAACTCGATTCACAAAATAAACGCCCCCGACAATAGCTATCACAGGTATCAATGATAATAAATGAATCCAATGCATAATTGTATCCTCCTTATCGATCAATCGTCAGCTAAAAGTGCAAATGCGGTATGTACGTACAATTTTACTCCCGTGGCCAGCGAATCTTCATCTACTGTAAATTTGGGATGGTGCATCGGATAAACGAATCCCTTCTCCTTATTTCCTGTTCCCACAAAAACATAACATCCCGGGACTTCATTGGCATAGAAGGAGAAGTCTTCACTACCCATTAAAGGCGCAACAGTTGCAACAGACTCCTTGCTCCAAATATTTTCAATTGTTTTTTCGACAATCCCGGTGACTTTTTCATCATTGATGACACAATCATACCCGTGATGATACTCAAATTTGTAGGAAGCACCATGCGTTTTTGTAATCCCATGAATGATTTTCTCAAGTAATTGGGGAACAGCCTGACGCATTTCCTTACTGAAACTTCGCACAGAGCCACTCAGGCTAACCGTGTCCGGAATCACATTATAAGCAGTTCCACTATGAAACTTCGTCACAGAGATAACTAGTTTTTCCAGGGGATCAATTTTTCTGGCTACAATGTGCTGCAGGTTAGTTACTACTTGGGCTCCGATAGCGATAGGATCAATGGCCAAATGCGGCTGGGAAGCATGCCCGCCTATTCCTTGAATTGTTGCATCAAAGGTATCGGAAGCGGCCATGGCCGGACCATAAATCACCCCAATTTTTCCAGTCGGAATATGGCTCATAAGATGCAAACCCATGACCCGGTCCACGCCTTTCAGCACGCCCGCTTTTATCAGATCTTTGGCACCGCCGGGAAATAATTCCTCCGCGTGTTGAAAGATAAACCGAACTTCCCCTGGTATTTGCTGCTGCAATTGGGAAAGAACTTTAGCGGTTCCCAGCAGCATCGCAGTATGTCCGTCATGTCCACAAGCATGCATGACCCCCGGGTGCTTGGAAACAAAATCAAAACTATTTTCTTCTTGTATTGCCAGCGCATCCATATCCGCCCGCAACGCTAGAACTTTCCCCGGCCGGCTGCCGACAAGGCGAGCCACGACACTTGTTTTAGTTGGTCTGGTAATTTCTAAATTCCCTAACGCAGTAAGAGTTTCGTAGACAAATTGCGCCGTTTTTTCTTCCTGGAAAGATAATTCCGGATACTGATGCAAGTATCTTCTCCAGCCAATCACCTCGTCTTTTACTGTTTTGATCAAATTGTCAATAACCATGGTTCACCATCTTCTTCCCAATAGATTGCGCGATTTGCTGATTAAACCGCCTAGTCTGCAAAGAACACCTCCTTCATTTTAACAATATAAAAGCAAATGTTGTTAAAATGATTGTAACTCATCCTATAATTACTAGCAAGAACTTTCTTACTATTTTTTAAACTTAACTTACCTTAAAATAGCGTATGGCTGATTGTCAATTTTCAATTGGCAAATCTTGCATTTTTGCAGGACTTTTTATATTTTACTGGTAAATAAAGTAGTAATTGGTCATTGTAATTTTACAAAAAAATAGATCCATT
>CAZCEN010000346.1:0-3298 GCA_964497205.1 uncultured Sporomusaceae bacterium | reverse complement strand
AAAATTACAAGAACGCACTCTTCTATTTTCACTAATTCACTTTTAAATCCTTCTTGTAATAAGGCCTGCATCGCTCAATTTTGATTATACTCTAATATATCTAGTTACTGTTTATTCTATTTTTGCTTGAGATATTAACTTTTCCGATGATGAATAACCCCAAAATGGATCAAGGAGCCGCCCTGACGCATTAAAAAGAGAGGTCAGCAGATGCTTTACATCTGCCGGCCTCTCTAATTTTCTGTATAAATAAACTGATATTCCTTCTCCTTTTGCATTAAAGAACTTAGTTGTGCTACTGCTTTATCCATGTCCGCTGTGCAGACAAGAAAATGAATACACCTGCGGCGGGCATTCACCGCACCCCTCGCCAATAAATATGGAAGAGCGCGGCTTCTTCTACCGTTTTCCTTGCTCAAAAGGTTGGCCCGATGCCCGCGGCGCTTGCGATGTTTTCGAAAATATGACAAGTACCAGCAGGGTTACAATATACGGGAAAGTTTTCAGCGCTACACCGGGTATATGCGACAAAGCCGGGATAGCTTGCGCAGAGGTGGCTATGGTGCTGGCATAACCAAAAAAGAAGGTAGCCCCCAAAATGCCAAGCGGTTTCCATTGTCCAAAAATCAATGCTGCCAAAGCTAAAAAACCTAAGCCAAATACCGTTCCGTTAAACTCACCCGAATAAGTAGTCAAGATAATGGCGCCGCCAAGCCCCGCACATGCACCCGAAATACTGACCGCCAGATAACGGATGAATTGAACATTGACCCCGGCCGAAGCAACTGCCTGTGGATGTTCTCCACAAGCTCTAAGCCGAAGCCCAAAGACCGTCTTATATAAGACAAAATAGGCAATCGACAAAAGTAACAGAGTAAGCCAGGTTGTTGCGTAAGTATTGGAAAATAACAATTTGCCGACCACCGGTAAATCACTGAGCACAGGTATGTCAAACCTGGCAAAAGGATTAATCTGAATGTTGCCGCTGCCTGTTACATTGCGGGCAATAAAAACGGTAATTGCACCGGCAATCATATTGATAGCGGTCCCGCTGATTACTTGATCGGCATGCAAGCTAATACTGGCAAACGCATGCAAAAGAGAAAATAGCGCACCTGCCACTATTGCCACTACAAGGCCTATCCAAAGAGCTTGGCTATGCATAACCGGCTGCAACACAGCTACTGTTATCGCTGCTGCAAAAGAGCCCATAACCATCAGGCCTTCCAACCCGATATTAACCACCCCGCTCCGTTCGGAATACAAACCACCAATCGCAGTGATAAGCAAGGGAATGGCAAACGCAATTGCATACGGCGAAATTTGCTGAAAAACCTGCCACACATCAGGCCCCTCCTTTTTGCCTTCTCATAAATTTATCGATACCTTTTTCAATAAGTACACTGGTAGCCGCAAAATAAATAATTGTCGCAATAATGGTATCCGCAATTTCCGGCGGTATGCTGGTCATAGCATTCATAAAACCTTTGCCGGAATACAACAAACCGAAAAACAACGCGGCTGCCATTACCCCCCATGGCGAGTTGGCCGCTAATAAAGCTACCGCAATCCCATCAATTCCCTGTGATGGCAATACCCCGATTTGCAGGTTGGTAGCATAACCGCAGTACAGTGTCATCCCGCCCAGTCCGGCCAGAGCCCCGGCGATTATCATCGAAAGCACAATGCTGCGGCCGGCATTGATGCCCGCATATTCGGCCGCATACTGATTGAATCCCACCGTCTTTAATGCAAAGCCGAGCGTAGTTCGCCGCAATATGAATACGCAAAACAAAACAGCACCAATTGCCAAAAAGATTCCTATATTAATGTACGACCCGTTAAACAGCTGTGCTAGCCACTCGGTACGCAAGGAAGCTGACAGCGGAATATTCCTCGATTCTGTTTCAAACGAGCCTTTAAAATAAATCGGTACAAGATAATATACCAGCCAGTATGCTATCCAGTTAAACATGATCGTAGAAACCACTTCATGGACATTGAA
The DNA here is from genome assembly GCA_964497205.1 of uncultured Sporomusaceae bacterium. Lineage (GTDB taxonomy): Bacteria > Bacillota > Negativicutes > Sporomusales > Sporomusaceae > Sporomusa. Next base: position 1,293 of record CAZCEN010000346.1, on the reverse strand, counting down.
TCTGGCTTTAAACCACCCAGGTATCGCCGCCCATAATCCGCCGCCCGCCAATGCCGCAATAATCATAACAGTTAACAGCAGTGGCTTAGGCAAATCCAGCGACAACCCTGCGGCGGTAGCGCAAAAGCCGCCAATCAGCATCTGTCCCGCTACCCCGATATTAAAAAGTCCTGTTTTAAACGCGAATGCGACCGATAACCCGGTAAATATCAAGGGCACGGCGGTTGCAATTGTGTTCCCGATCCGTTCCAAACTCATTAAACCGCCCCGGAATAAAAACTGATAGCCGGATATCCAATCATGGCCGGTCACCATCATGAAAATGGCCCCGGCAGCCAACCCTAATAAAATAGTCAGCAGCAAAACAAGCGTTTCTTTTTGGCTTTGCCAATTAATATTAGTCAAGTAGTCAGCCTCCTTTCGAACACCCGGCCATCATCATACCAAGATCATTTTCATTTGCCGAATCGGCCTCGACTACACCGATCAATTCACCTTGCGTAATAACGGCAATTCGATCGGAAAGATTCAAAATCTCCTCCAGTTCCAAAGATACCAAAAGCACGGCGCACCCGGCATCCCGCCGGGCAATTAACCGTTTATGAATATACTCAATCGAGCCAACGTCAAGACCTCTTGTCGGCTGTACTGCAATCAACACCTTGGGATTTAAGCTTAATTCCCGGCCAATGATTGCTTTCTGCTGATTACCACCAGACAATGACCTGGCGATTGTACCAGGACCTTGTGCGGTTCGAACATCAAAGTTCTGCATTATTTTTTCGGCATACTCCCGAATGGCAGAACGATTTAACAAACATTTTTTCGAAAATGGCGCCCGGTCATACACTTCAAACACCAGATTATCTTCCATGCTATACTCAAGCACCAGCCCGCGTTTATGGCGGTCTTCCGGCACATGCGCCAAACCGGCATTAATCCGCTCTTTGACAGTGAAAGCCGAAATATCCTGACCCTGCAACAAAATCCGCCCTGACTGCAGCTTGCCAAGACCGGTTATGGCATCTACCAGCTCTGCCTGACCATTGCCGTCTACCCCGGCAATGCCGACAATTTCCCCGGCAAACACACGCAGCGAGAAGTTTTTAACTACCGGCACCTTGCTCGGATTAAGTACTGTCAAATCCTCGATTTCTAGTAGCACTTTCCCCGGAGAGCACGCCTGTTTTTCCACTTTCAGAAAAACTTGACGCCCAACCATCATCTCGGCTAACTCCTCTTTACTGCAAGAAGCTACCTCGACCGTACCAATGTACCGCCCCCGCCTTATCA
>CAZCEN010000345.1:0-3298 GCA_964497205.1 uncultured Sporomusaceae bacterium | reverse complement strand
CCAAAAGGGAATTAGGCAAAATATATCGCCCTAACTTGCACAGTTAGGGCGATAATATTCTTATTGTCTTTTTATAGCGCTTATTTTTCAGTATGAGCCATCAAATTAGCTACTATTTTGGCAAAATTTACTGGATCTTCAGGCGTAAGCCCTTCCATGAGTAAAGCTTGACCATAAAGCAACTCACAGTAATCTTTGAAAGTATCAGCCGCGGAAGGCTGTTCAAATATTTTCTTGAGAGTATCAAATATTTGATGTTCTGGATTAAGCTCTAGAATACGTTTGGCTTTAAAAGAGGATCTATTCATCTCGGCTAAAATTTGTTCCATTGAGATACTAATGCCATTATCATCACTTACTAAGCAAACGGCACTTGATTTTAACCGGTTACTAATTTTCACATCGGCTACTTTGCCTTTTAACTGCTCTTTAATTGCATTAATAAGTGTGTCATTTTCCTGGGCAACCTGATTAATGTTTTTCTGTGAATCATTAGTTGCTATCTCTTCAATATCTAGTGTTCCGCGGCTAATTGACTGGAACTTTTTGCCGTTATATTCGCGGAGAGCATCAATAGCAAATTCGTCGACCCGATCAAAAAGGTAAAGAACTTCAATATTCTTTTCTTTAAGAAGTTCCATTTGCGGCAAACTCTCTACTGCGGCACGATCTTTACCTGTGGCATAGTAGATAGCCTTTTGATTTTCATGCATTCGCGAAATATATTCGTCCAGAGTACTTACTCCTTCCGAATGGGAAGAAGAGAAGAGTAACAAGCCCTTTAACTTGTCACGACCGCTGTAATCCGCATACACGCCTGTTTTGATAGCTTGTGCGTATTCTTTCCAAAACTGCTCGTACTTGGTACGGTCTTTATTGAGCATGCTCTCCAATGTTTTGAGAATGCTCTTTTCCAGGTTTTTGCCGACCAATTTAAGTTGTTGGCTATGCTGTAAAAGTTCCCGTGAAATGTTAAGAGAGAAGTCAGGAGAATCAACTAAGCCCCGCACGAAGCGAAAATACTCGGGAAGCAAATCCTGACAATTCTCCATGATAAAGACATTTTTGGAGTATAACCGGATCCCATTCGTTGCTTCCTGCTGATATAAGTCAAATGGAGCATGGGCGGGGATAAAGAGGAGGGTAGTATATTCAACAGCGCCTTCTACTTTGGAGTGAATGGTCTCAAGCGGGCTTTCCCAATCATGAAAAAGATTTTGATAAAGCTGATTGTATTCGTCTTGCGTGATATCGTTTTTGTTTTTCGCCCAAAGTGGCATCATCGAATTAAGGATTCTTACCTCCGTGGTTTTAATGGCAGGGGCATCCTCAATTATTTTCCCATCAGCATCCTTCGGTTTTTCTTCTTTTACGAAATTCATTTTAATGGGATAGCGAATATAATCAGAGTATTTCTTAACTAAATTTTGAAGTATGTACCGGTCAGTAAAATTCTCTTCAGGGTGGTCTGGTGAGCTATATTCTTTTTTGAGAGTTAAGATAATAGTTGTGCCACGTGTATCCTTGTCGCACTCTTCGATAGTATAGGTCCCGTCACCATTTGATTCCCATTTAACACCTGTATGCCCTGGAGCACGAGTTAACAGCGTAACCTTTTCAGCTACCATAAAGGCTGAATAAAAACCGACTCCAAATTGACCAATTAGTTCTGTATCATTGACAGAGCCAGTCTCCTTTATTTTTTCCAGGAAGGCTTTAGTGCCAGATTTAGCGATAGTACCGATGTTGTCAATAACTTCATCAGCGGTCATACCCATACCATTATCAGAAATAGTAAGCGTATTAGTAGAATCATCCGGAATAAGAAAGATTTCAAAATCTCTATTACCTTCTAACAAACCGTGGTTGGTAAGAGACTCAAACCGTATTTTATCGATAGCATCTGAGGCATTGGAAATTAACTCCCGCAAAAAAATCTCACGATTTGTGTAAATAGAATGAATCATCAAATCCAAAAGCTGTTTTGTTTCTGCTTGAAATTCTCTTGTTTCTTTGGCAATGGTTTCTTGAGACATAGTAAACCTCCGGCAAAATTAGTATTGTTAGCACTCTAAGTCTCTGAGTGCTAATTATATTTAAATAATAACCAAATTGTTTAACAAAATCAAATACTTTATTAGATAAAAATACCTTAAAATAGTATAAATAGCATTTTTTCTTTAAATAGATAAGAATTACGCAACCTTACTTCATCTGCCGCCCAGCAGCTTCTTATTAGAAACTTTTTAGAAACTTTCTTGACAACCAGCCAGACATTAGCTATAATTCAATCAAATAAAATATACTCCTAAATCGTAAGGGGAGTAACTCTCGGATAACGTCAACATACGGTGCCAGGTGGCATCTGGCGTTATCGTTGGTGATAACCAATAGTGAGACCTTCGGTATGTATTATTGCGTACCTAAGGTCTCTTTGTTTTTTAGAAATTGGGAAAGGGGGGTTATTAAGCTAATTATTTCTTTTCGTTATACAGTATTCACTTAGGTAATACTATAAAATATAAACATAGGAGGTCTTTAACATGGACTTTTTCGGTACAATCGGACCAGAATGGTTTATGGCATTAGGAAGCATTCTACTAATCAATCTGGTTTTAAGCGGTGATAACGCTGTAATTATTGCTTTAGCCAGTAAGAACCTACCGGTCGGACAGAGAAAAATGGCAATTTTATGGGGAAGTGTAGGCGCGGTTATCCTGAGAATTATCTTGACTTTTGTAGCAGCTTTTCTTTTAAATATTCCTTACCTACAATTTTTAGGTGGTCTCGCCTTACTCTATATTGCCATTAACCTCTTACAGTCAGATAGCAATGAAAGTGATTATGGTGAAGCCACATCTTATCGTGAAGCCATTAAGATTATATTGTTTGCCGATCTTATCATGAGTCTCGACAATGTAATTGCTTTGGCAGCTATTGCCCAAACTGTTCCTTCCGGAAAGTACGGCCTGATAACCGCCGGCCTTGCAACTAGCATTCCATTAGTCGTATTTGGTGCCCAGCTTTTAATGAAACTTATGGATCGTTTTCCGGTTATTATTTATTTCGGGGCAGGGGTATTAGGCTACGCTGCTGCTGAAATGATTGTCAGCGACAGCGCCGTAGGACCTTACGTTCACGAATATGCGCTAACCTTAAAAACATTGCTGACTTTGGCTGTTATAGTTGTTGGTTACATCTTAAAATCACGAAATATAGCTAAAGAGAATAGTTAAGCTTATGAGAAAACCCGCCGCCAGTTATACTGGGGTGGGTTTCTGACAACATTAATAACATT
>CAZCEN010000344.1:0-3308 GCA_964497205.1 uncultured Sporomusaceae bacterium | reverse complement strand
AAAATCCGTCGGAAAGAAATTTCCGTACCGGTTCGATTCCGGTCCTCGGCACCATATGTAAAATGAGTAGGAGCTGTCTATATACAGCTCCTTTTTATTTTTTTGTAAAAAATATGCAAACATGTTGAAAGGTAAGTAACAGTTCAGTAGGGTTAATATTTTGTACCGGGCTCTTTATTAATTAGTTTTGGCTTGGTTGAGATGTTGACATTTTCTAGATATTCGTGATAAAATTTATTCAATTTAAAAGAGCTCTTATCAAGAGTGGTCGAGGGACTGGCCCGATGACACCCGGCAACCGGCAGTTTACTGCAGTGGTGCTAAATCCAGCAGGAGTAATCCTGGCAGATAAGAGGAAGGTGTAGACACAGGCCCCTTTCCTCGGAAAGGGGCTTTTTATATTTTCCTAGTGAGAGCAAGTAAGAACGACTAACGTTTGTGCCTTTGTCTAAAGAACTGGCGCAAATAAAGTCTTTTCTTAGATTTACTAAAAGCGTATGGCCTTTTGGAGGTGCTGTTTACAATGAGTACTGTTGCCCTGACGCGCGAATTAGCGCAAAAAAATGTTCCGGAGAAAAAACATAAGCAACTGCGAATGTGCCAGATCAAACGAATGCCGCCGATGGCAGCCATGTCTAATGTTAAATCGATACTAATAAATGATTCTGGAACAAATAAGGAATTTCAGGTTTCTTATGACAGGAAGATCGCGCTTGTTTCCTTTTTCAATTCTACGCCGGATAACGGTGTTGGAAAGATAGCGAGTGTTTTAGAATCTGTTGCCGGCTATGGGGCTGCTTTGGATATGGTATCTATTCAGCCGCAACAAGTGAGCTTTGTAGTCCAGGGAGCTTTTTTAACAAAAGTTTGTGAAGGGCTGGAAAAGCTGCAGTATAAGCCTGATGTTATTGATGATTGTGTTAAAGTTGCGCTACAAACAAAAAGCGGACATTCGCTGTTAAATGCAGTAACGGTGGTAGCGGCAGGCTTAGCACAAGCCCATATTCCCATATTGCGTTTAACTGAATCGTATGGGCTGATTGAGGTCCTAATCAAAAGCAGCCATATTCAGCAAGCACAGCAGGTTTTAACAGAAAGAAGTGGTTTTTTTGGATACTAAGGAGCAGGAAGAAATGAGAGGAGATCATTCGATGATGGATAGAGGTAAAGGATACAACGAACATAATGAAGCCGGCAGCTTGGCCCCAAGAGAAGAAGCAGGGAATGAAGTTGTTATTATTATCCGTGATGGCAAAGTAGTAACATTTATTCAGAAAGATAGAAATGCGCCACTCGAAGGCATGTATGGTGACGGAATTTAAATTTCAGAGAGCATCTGTTTAAAGGGACAACAGATGCTCTTTTTTATTAGGATAAAGACTTATGGTATTAATAAAGTCGAATAGCGGCTGTGCTTTCACGCAGGCCTCATCGCAATGTCGTATAAGAAATGTTGCAAAAAAAATATTACTACGGTAAAAACACAAGGAATTTTCCAAATTGTGTAGAATATCAATATTTAAAATTAAAATTCAGAACGATGTTCGGTATAGCCGAACGTGGCTAGTGAGGAAGAAGTAAATTGAGCCAGAATATATCCAGTAATACTGAAAAAAGCAAATACTTAGTTGCATCCGTTGACCGGGCTATCGAATTGCTTTTTATCCTCGAGGGTTCATCACGCGAAATGGGCGTTACCGAATTAAGCCGGGAGCTCGGAGTGCAAAAAAGCACTGTACACAATTTATTGCAAACCTTACTGGCAAGAGATTTTGTTCGGCAGACCGATACTGGACACTATACCTTGGGTTTTCGACTGATGCCGTTAGGCTTAGCCTGTACAGAGCGGTTAAATATCCGCAAGATCGCCTCACCATACCTTAAAGCTTTGGTAGAAGAGGTTGATGAAGCCGTCTTACTGGCTGTATTATCAGCCGGGCGTCTGACCATTGTGGATAAATTTGAACCAACTCGGCCTGTTTTCATCATCCCGTGTTTTGATTATTGTAATACATTTCATAGTACGGCTTTAGGCAAGGTCTTTCTTGCCTATAATTCTGATGAGTTTATTGAAAAAGTGCTTTGCCAGGCATTACCGCAATATACCGCTTGTACCATTAATGACAGACAGGCGCTTTCTGAGGAGATTGCTAAAATAAAAGAGCAAGGCTATTCTGTGGCGAGCAACGAGACCATGGAGGGTGTTACTTGTATTGGAGCGCCAATCCTTAATGCCAACGGCAAAATTGAGGCTGCGATTACTGTTTCGGGAACTACGGCTTGTTTTGACAAAGAAAAGTATGAGGCAGTTGCGCAAGTCATGAAAGAAAAGGCAAGATTAATTTCCCAAGAGTTAGGGTATCGTGGTTATTTATAGCCAAGACATACTAGTTAAGACGGAGGGGAATAATGGATATTCAGCGAGAATATCGAGCAAAACTTACGGTTGCCGAGCAAGCAGTCAAAATGGTAAAATCAGGACATTGGGTAGATTACAGTTTTGCGACTGCCCAACCTATTTTGCTGGACAAAGCATTAGCGGCACGCAGAGATGAACTTTTAGATGTCAAGATACGTGGCGGCTTAATTTTAAGTCCCTTGGCGGTGGTTGAGGGCGATCCATCAAGAGAACATTTTTGCTATAATAGTTGGCATTTTAGTGGCTATGAACGAAAATTAAGTGATCAGGGGTTATGTGATTATATCCCCATGATTTACCGCAACAAGCCACTATTATATCGTAAGAGCTTGGACGTTGATGTAGCTATGATGTCGGTGGCTCCAATGGATAAAGACGGGTTCTTTAGCTTTTCTTTGACCAACTCGGCATCAAAAGCTATTACCGAGAAGGGCAAAATAGTTATTGTAGAAGTTAACCAAAACTTGCCGGTGGCTTGCGGCGGACAAGAAAATTGTATTCATATCAGTGAAGTAGATGTTATCGTTGAAGGCAATAATCCAGTATTACCTGTTATCAATCCGGCGCCCATCACGGAAACCGATAAAAAAATTGCCAAGTATATTATGGAACACGTGAAAGATCGCTCCACGTTGCAATTGGGAATTGGCGCACTTCCTAATGCTGTGGGAACAATGCTGGCCGAATCCGATATTAAGGATCTTGGAGTACATACGGAATTGCTGGTAGATGCTTATATGATACTGACCAAAGCTGGCCGGATTACGAATAAGTATAAGAATATTGATAAAGGTAAGACGGTATGGTCCTTATGCGCCGGCAGTCAGGAACTTTATGATTGGGTTAATAACAATGTCGGTTTGGCATCCTATCCTATAAACTATACAAA
>CAZCEN010000343.1:0-3319 GCA_964497205.1 uncultured Sporomusaceae bacterium | reverse complement strand
AGCTTGCGGGAACCGTATACTTTTTACCCAATATATATATATCAACCATTTCTTTGTCAGACATCTCATGACCTCCTTTTATCTTTCGTACGCGAACTACGCAAATTAATATTCATCCGGCAACTGCTGAATTTCATCACATCTAAATACCGGGCCATCCTTGCATACATATTTATCACCGATATTGCAGCGGCCGCATTTGCCTACGCCGCATTTCATCTTTAATTCGAGCGTAGTATAGACCTGCTCCTTTTTGAAGCCCAGTTCTTCTAAGCCTTGCAGTACGAATTTAATCATGATGGGCGGCCCGCATACTAATGCCACTTTATTGGTATTAAAATTAAGCTCTTTTACATAATTAGGAACGAACCCTACATGACCATCCCAGCCTTCGGCTTCCCTGTCTACCGTCAAATGAACCGTGGTATTCGCACATGCCGGCCAATTTTCGAAAAGCTCTTTGGTGTGTACAAGATCACCAGGGGTACGTGCGCCATATACGATATCTACTTTTCCATAGTTCTCACGGTTATCCATTACATAATTTATAACGGAACGAAGCGGCGCCAACCCAATACCGCCGGCAATGAACAGCAGGTCTTTGCCTTTTAGTTCGGTTTCGACAGGAAAGAAATTGCCATATGGTCCTCTGATACCAATTTCAGTTCCCACTTCCAGGCCATGCAAATACTCAGTTACTTGGCCGCAGCGCTTGATACTAAATTCCATAAAGTTTTTTTCAGTCGGGGAAGACGTGATGGAGAAAAGTGCCTCGCCGATTGGCGGAACTGAAAGCATGGCACACTGGCCGGGCATAGACTCGAAATGTTTTCCCCCGTCAGGGGTAATAACTCTAAATGTAGTAACATCATGGGTATCTACCCTTATATCGTCGATTACGCCAATCTGTGGTATTAATGGATCTACATGATTATGACAGTTGCAGCTCATTATCTTTTACCACCTACTCTATTTATAACTTTGACGATATCCATATTAACCGGACATCTTTCGATACATCTCCCACAGCCTACGCAGGCATACGCACCATCATTGTTATTCGGGTAGTAGACAAGCTTGTGCATAAATCTCTGCCGGAATCTCTCCTTTTGGCTAGTTCTGGGGTTGCCATGCGCCATAAGGGTAAAGTCCGAAAACATACAGGAATCCCAGCAACGGAATCTTTCTCCGCACTTTCCGCCGTCAAAATCCTGAATATCATAGCAATGACAAGTAGGGCATACATAAGTGCAGGAACCGCAGCCGAGACAACGTTTGCTAAGTTCTTCCCAGCTTTCCGCGTCAAATAATTCTTTAAGCTCTCCGGCCATTTTCTTGGGATCAACCGAAGCTAATGGCAGTTCATCAACTTTGCCTTGTATACTTTCTTGCAATTTCTTAAGTTCTGCCTGATCCTGTTCCGTGGCAGCTTCCAGAACATTGGCAAGTTTCTCTGTGAACGCCTGTCCTTTTTCGGTTTGCGGCTGCCAAAGTATTGTCTCTCCCATATCCCAGGCAGCAATGTCTGCACCTTTTTGCGGTAAGTGAGCTTCTATGCCGAATGAACTGCAAAAACAGGTTTCTTCCGGATTATTACAAGCCAGTGAAACAATAATGCCTTTATTTCTGCGCTCTTGATAGAATCTGTCAACAGGCTCTTTCAGGAAAACATTATCTAAAAGAGTAAAGCTTACTGCATCACACGGTCTTACACCGAATAATACATACTCATCTGTTTTGCCGCTTACCACTTCCATACTCAGCTTCTTGCCTTGAGTTTTAAACTTCAGGTAGGTTTCACTTTGCGGAAAAATAAATCCCTTCGGCGAAACCTTAGTTTTGGTGAGGTCTAAATTAACTTGATCCCCGTCCTGCCACAAGGCAAAGTCAACCTTGCCTTCTTTTTCCACAGGTGCAAATAATTCATAGTCCTGGTTAATAAGCCGCCACAACTGCGCAAAATTACTTTTGGCTATTTTTTTCATTATTTACCCCCCTTTTTACTGGTTTCAAAAGGATCAACATCTTCTAGCTTATAGCTAATCAGAGGGGTTGCTTGTGAATTATCTGCCCCGGCATCATATTCGCCATATAATTCGTTAATGTCTTTAATGATTTTGCGGTTGATTTTATGAATAGGAATACCGGCTGGACACACTCTGCTGCACTCACCGCAATCCACGCACCGTCCGGCTACATGGTAGGCTCTTACTATATGAAAAAACTGGTCTTCGCTGTCTACCTTGGCTTTACCGGCTACACCTGCGGCTTGATTATCAAAAACACATTTCTCACAGCTGCAGGCCGGACAAATATTACGGCAGGCATTACACCGTAAACATTTTGAAAATTGGTCAGCCCAATAATCGTACCGCTCATCCGGCGACATTGCTTCCAGCTCGGCAACTTCTTTGAATCTATTGGCTGCATTTACTTCTCTGGTAACGGCTTCTCCCATCAGTTCCTGATAAACTACAGGAGTAGGATAATTACACTGCAGGCATTTATCATAATCGAATTGTCTGCCTGGGACTTTCTGCTCGCCGCTTTTGGTTACAAAGGTAATTTCATCCCCACTGCGTTTTACTTCTAAGAGCCCTTTATATAGGCCGGCTTTTTTTACTTTTTCGGGATCAATCATGCCCGCACAGGGTACGCCATACACAACAACCCGGTCGGCTTCTATCCTGTTATCTTTAACAAGTTGGTTGAAAGCAAGCGCATCACAGCCTTTTAAAAACACACCGATTTTTTGTGACTTTTTAAGCTCATTTATCAAATATTTGCTCAGATTGTTTACACAGAAAACATTCCAGATTAAAGACTCAGCCGCTTGTTCACTCCCAATGAATACAGGATAGGCATCATACCAGAACTCGCCCTTTTCCCAGCCAAGAATTACATCGACCTCTTTATTGGCCAAGGCCTGTTTAGCGGTTTCCCGTATTTTCGAAGTTATCTTTTCCATCTTGCATCCCTCAGCTTTCTGTTTGGACCAAGCTTATGGACCTTTGCTAATACATCATTCATAACACTTGCAAATTTATTTCCTTCGGCCGCGGAAATCCAATCAACCTTAAACCGGTCTTTTTCGATCCCCATATATTCAAGCAAGTTTGTAAAGACGGTAAACCGGCGTCTGGTGTAATAGTTACCGGTTGAATAATGACAGTCCCCAGGATGACAACCGGCGATAACCACCCCGTCGGCACCACGTTGAAAAGCGCGCAACACGAAGTTAGGGTTGACGCGGCAGGAACAGGGTACTTTGATGATACGAACATTAGCAGGGTAATTCAGTCTGCTTGTCCCGGCCAAA
>CAZCEN010000342.1:0-3326 GCA_964497205.1 uncultured Sporomusaceae bacterium | reverse complement strand
CCCATCTTCAGACTTGGCAATTTTGCACTTTATTATTTCATATAATAACCTTTAAAGTGCTTCTGGCTCGCCGGATGTAAAAAGGGCATGCCCCGCGCTTCAGAAGCTTCAGCTCGGGTTCTTTTTTTATGAAATTAATACTGCTCCCGGTTTTACCGGGAGCAGTTACATAGTGCCATAGGTGGAGAGAACGATCCGCAACAAAAACTACTAAAAAGCTTTTGAGATTGCCGAAGGTTAGTTTAGCTACGCCGGTGCATCCTATGTGATGTAATGTGGAGAGTAGCTAGTAAGTTTGGATTAAGGTCAGATAGGACGACATGGCCGGGGGACACAGGTTCTACTAGGGAAACACATGGGCATACAGGAAGTGCGCGGGTTGCAATTTTGTCTTGGCGCGCAGATACGACGAGGAAAACAGAGCGGCATGCAGGAAACGCGCGGATTACAAGATTGTCGTGGAGCACAAGTTGAAGGGAGACAGAGTCGGGATTCTTCCGTTGTGGTATCATCATCGAAATCAGACATTTCCGGATACTCCCAATCTGTATCGTTGTATTTATTTGACATACTATACCTCCAATAATTTTTTTGTGGTTCTAATAATATCTTATGCATCATTATGATGTGACGTTAGGTAAAATTAATGGAAATATGTATGATAGGCGCATAACAATGTAGTTTTAAATAGGTAAGACAAAAAATGCTGCTCCCGGCTTACCGCGGGAGCAGCATTTCTATTGTTATAGATGGCTAGAACTATTAGGCAGCCAGCTGTTTAATAATAGCTTCTTCTTTATGAGAATCATATTGTTTTTCCCACTTGGAAATAACTATGGCAGCCAAGGCATTGCCGATAACATTTACAACCGTTCTGGCCATATCGAGGAAGCGGTCAATACCGGCAATGAAAGCTAAACCTTCGGCAGGAATACCTACAGCGCCTAAAGTGGCTAGTAGCACGACAAAGGAAACGCCCGGAACGCCGGCGATACCTTTCGAGGTAACCATAAGCACCATCATAAGGTTGATTTGTGTAGAAATAGGCAAGTCAATTCCGTACATTTGCGCCAGGAATATGGCGGCGATAGCCTGATAAAGAGTTGATCCGGTTAAGTTGAAGGAATAGCCTGTTGGAATAACAAAGGAAGTTATGGCTTTAGGACAACCCATGGCTTCCATTTTGGTCATTATATTGGGTAATACGGCCTCAGAACTTGCAGTTGTATAGGCCAGAATAAGTTCGTCCTTGAGAACTTTGATAAGATTCATGATATTGATGCCAAATAATTTAGCGGTTCCGCCAAGTACCAGGATAACAAAAGCGGCCATTGACGCGTAAACAGTAATTGCCAGCTTTGCCAGGGGAATGAGAGACAGAATACCGAATTTTGCTACAGTTGTACCAATAAGAGCGAAAACGCCGAAGGGAGCAAACTTCATAATTTGTTTGGTAACCCAGAACATGGTCTCGGCAGCGCCTTCACAGAAGTGGATAATGGGGCGGCCTTTTTCACCAATAGCAGCAACTCCCAGACCGAACATAACAGAAAAGAAAATGATAGCTAGTAAATCGCCTTTTGCAAGAGATTCAAAAATATTACTGGGAACAATATTTACAAAGGTGTCGGCCAAGCTGTGATGGCCTACAGTTTCAGCAGTATTCACGTAGGTTGCAATGCTTACTTTGGTTAAGTTTCCGTCATTAATGCCAATACCAGGTTGGACAGTATTGGCGACAAAGAGCCCCATAACAATAGCAACAGTTGTTACTAGTTCAAAAAATAGAATGGTTTTACCACCGATTTTACCTAACTTTTTTACATCGCCAACTCCGGCAATGCCGACAATAAGAGAAGAAAGAACAATTGGTGCGACAATCATCTTAATTAACCGGATAAAAGTATCACCGATGGGTTTTAGGTACCCTTCAATGGCGGGATTGCCATAAAACACTGAGCCAACAATGACACCTAGAATCAAGCCTAAGAGGATTTGCGCCCCCAAACCAAATTTTAATTTCTTCATTTTCTGAATCTTTCCTTTCTGCTAAATATTCTGGTACAATAAGAACGTCTTACCCTGAGCTATTCTCTTTACACTAAAAATTTATCACACGGTCTATCAAATCCGAGAAAAAACTAGAAAACTATTAAAAAAATATTTTAATAACTCAGTGAATGGAGTCCATACATGAAGAACAATTGGCTTGCTTTTGTCTTGATGATCATCCTTGTACCCTTGGCCGGGGAGCTTAAATTTTATCCATTTAGCAACGAATTAAGTAATTTTCGCGTAAGTTTTGGGTCACCTGCTTTCTTATTCTTTATCCTGTGGGTGCAGAAATTACCGCTACTGTTAACAGGCCTGCTATGCGGTTTATCTGTCCTAAGTTTCCGGATGATTCTCGATGTGTCCACCGGTGCCGCTATGGCTCAGCAAAGCTTTATGCTGCATGTACCGGCTTTTTTCTACTATGTAACATATGGAGCTATTTTTTATCTGGCTAATGTGAAAAACGTTAAAAACCAGCCCTGGACGGTAGCTGCTTTATCGATACTTGCAGAGATATCGGCAAGTATGCTGGAATTATTTCTAACAAGTACAACGAATCCTTCCGAGGTTTTTCATTTTCCTGTTATCGGGGAGATTATGGTTGCTGCTGTTATCCGCAGTTTTTTTGTCCTTAGTTTCTTTTATATCATCCAGCTTCGTCAAACTGAGTTAGTTGCTGAGCAGCAAAAAGAACAAAATAAACATATGCTCCTAATCATCTCAAGCCTGTATGAAGAAATGGTTCAACTTGCAAAATCTCAAAAATATGCTGAAAATATTACCAGAGATTGTTATAATCTATCCAAAAGCCTGCAAGCTAACGATCAATCCCTTGATAAAGGCGAATTATCTAAATCAATTCTTACCATTGCTGGCCAAATACACGAGATCAAAAAAGACAACCACCGTATTTATGCCAGCCTAACCCGTCTTATTTCCAATGGCAAGATTAATGATTATATGCCTGCCGGTGAACTTGTTGAAGTAGCGGTGCAATCCCATCAGAAATATGCCCGCTCCTTGGGAAAGCACATTGAGTTTGAGATGTCCGTTGCTGACGGAATTCCGCTGCTCCATGTACATACCGTATTGTCGATAGTCAATAATCTGATATCGAATGCGGTGGAGTCAATAAAAGACGCCGGACGGATAACCACTGTTTTTACTCTAAATCATGAATGGTTGGAAATCAGTATAGCAGACAACGGCCCGGGTGTGCCGCCTAAAAAAAGAGAAACAATTTTTCGTCCCGGCTATACTAGCAAGTTTGA
>CAZCEN010000341.1:0-3329 GCA_964497205.1 uncultured Sporomusaceae bacterium | reverse complement strand
CTTTTCCGTTAAAGCCAGGCCGGTAGGAGTAACCGCTAATCCACCCTGCGCTGTCTCTTTAAGGGAACAGTGCATAGATTGCCCAACAGATTCCATAGCATCAATAACCTCATCCACGGGAATCACGCTTTCGATTCCTGCCAACGCCATTTCTGCGGCAATAATAGCTTGGGCTACAGCACCGGCGTTACGTTTTACACAAGGTACTTCCACCAAACCAGCTACCGGATCACATACCAATCCCAACATGTTTTTTATGGTAATGGCAACTGCCTGTCCGACTTGTTCGGGAGTTCCTCCCTTGAGAGCTACAATTGCGCCAGCAGCCATAGCCCCAGCCGAACCACACTCAGCCTGACAGCCCCCTGCGGCACCAGCTAGTGAAGCTCTTGACGCAATAATCATCCCTATCGCGCCAGCGACAACAAGGCCTTTTGCTAATTCCCTTAAGGTAAATCCATATTCTTCTTTTAGTGAAAAAAGTATAGCAGGTAATACACCGCTTGAGCCTGCCGTCGGCGCCGCAACAATTCGCCCCATGGCAGCATTGGCTTCACCAACTGCCAAAGAATAAGTTACCGCTTTACTGATAAAATTTCCCATTAGCGTTTTGGAAGAATTTTGGGCATATTGCTTAAGCTTACGAGCATCACCGCCTACTAAGCCCCCCTTGGAACGCGGGCCTTTAAGCCCGGCGGCAATAGATGCTTCCATTACCGTAAGTATATCTTCCATCCGTACAAGAACATCTTCAACAGGAAGCTCCATCTGTTTGGCTTGAAAGTCTGTGCAAAAATCAGCAAACGCCAAAGACTTAGCCTGGGCCTCATTAATCCAATCTTTGAGCGATAGTTTATCTATAGGCATTTTTTACACTCCTATCAGCTTATAGCATTTATACAGCGTACAGTTTTAATCATCGGAAGACTAAGTACGGCGGCAATATCAGCTTGATCAACCGGCTGGTCTGTTTCCAGCACCATGCTGGCTAACCCGCCTTTGTTTCTTCTAAATAACCGCATTTGGGCAATGTTGACACCGCGTCTTGACAGAATGCCGGTTACTTCAGCGACTGCGCCGGGACGATCCTCATGCAAAGTTAGGATGGTGGGGAAATCTCCGGTAAATTCTAGAGGAAATCCGTCTACCTCGCTGATTACCACTCTCCCGCCACCAATAGACATTCCAGCCACTTGGCTTTCGGTTCCATCAATACCCGTTAGCCAAAACCTCACAAAGTTTGGATGCGCTGCATCTCCTGCATTGATATTTTTAAAGGAATATTGGAAACCGGCTTTTTCTGCATAGTCAAAAGCCTGCGGTATTCTTAAGTCATCGGTCGGCCAGCCCATAAGTCCGGCAACAAGTGCCAAGTCTGTACCATGCCCACGCCCGGTTTGAGCAAACGAGCCGTGCAGCCCAATTACAGCTTTGGCTACCTGTTGACCCAAAATTGACCTCGCAGCATTTCCTAACCGCACCGCCCCAGCCGTATGTGAACTAGACGGTCCCACCATGACTGGGCCAATAATATCAAAAATATTCATTCTACTTACTGTTACCTCCTAGTCTATCAAGCGCTAGCAAAAGACCGTAGATAAGTGCTGCCGGACGCGGCGGACACCCTGGCACATAGATATCGACAGGAATAATTTTACCAGCAGAACCACGAATTGCATAGCTTTCTCCATAAATTTTTCCACTTGCGGCACAAGAGCCTACTGCCATAACCAATTTTGGTGCTGGTACTGCGTCATAAGTCATCTTAAGCGCTTGCTCTAAATTACGGGTAACTACGCCTGTCACCATTAGCATATCAGCATGCCGGGGCGATGCCACGAAATCAATGCCATATTGTTGTAAATCATATATTGGATTATTTAATGCCGTCATTTCCCAGTCACAAGCATTACATGAACCGGCATCAACATGACGAATATGTAACGATCGCTGCAAAGTAGCACGGATTTTGGCCGAAAGTTGGCTTGTCAAAGTTGCCAAGCGATATTCCGTCGTATGACCAAGAGCCTTATGTTCGCACACTTCAACGCAACATCCACAAAATATACAAGCATTATTATCTACAACTAATTGATTATTATTAAATTCAATAGCACCGGTCGGGCAGGCATCACGACAAACTTGGCATTTAAGACAGAGACTTTCTTCGTGCACAAGCTGCCCGCGAAACCGGCTTGGCATAGTGCCGCTATCGTATTGTTCCGTTACCCGTCCTGTTTTTATTATTTGTTTAAGCAACCCAATCACAATTGTCCCCCCCTTAGCGGTCAAGGCAAGCATAGCATAGTTCGAAACTCTTATTAATTAGTGGAAAATCCGGAATGATATTTCCCGGAGCCGCTACTGTAAGCGCCGGCCAGTTGGGATAGGACGCTGAACGAATAAAATAGCGGTAAACATTACCTCTATTATCAGCCATAAGCCAGTGGAGATTGGAGCCGCGCGGTGATTCCGTTAGACTAAAGGCGGTTGCATAAGGCTTAACAGGCTTAAGCTCAGTTATACTCTCGCCGCTGGGCAAACCGTCTAACACTTGGTTAACAATTTTAGCTGATTCAAAGGCCTCATCGGCACGTACCCATAACCTGGCAGCTACGTCGCCGCTTGTATACACCGGGACGTGGAAATCAACATGTTTGTACGCAGCATAAGGAAAATCCTGTCGTACATCAGCATTAATACCTGAGGCTCTGGCGGCTACGCCAACAACGCCCAAATCTAATGCTGCCTTTTCAGGTAAAATACCGGTAGTGTTAACCCTGTCAAGAAAAGCTTCATTATTCTTCAAAAGATTTATAATTTCAGAGTACTCGTTCATAACCATAGTAAGCGTTTGTTTTATATCTCGTATCATATCTTCAGTAATATCCAAACGCACGCCACCCAAGGTAATCCAGCCGCGTAAGAAACGGTTTCCGGTTAAACGCTCGTTTAGCCGCATTAAGTGTTCCTTTAACCGCGCCCCATGACTTGTTCCTGGAGCAAACCCTAACCCCGCACACAAATTGCCGGAATCACCAACATGATTATACAGCCGTTCTAGCTCTGCGGCCAGCACCCTAAGATACTCTGCTCTAGCGGGAACGATAGTACCGGACATTTCTTCCACTGCCTGAACAAAGGCTATCGTATTGGCAACCGAACAAGCACCGCAAATACGTTCCGTTCTATATAAAACCTTATCAAATGACAAACCTTCTACCGCTTTTTCAATACCGCGATGCGTAAAGAACAATTTAGCTTCCAGATTTATAATATTTTCACCGGCTTGGCTAAAACGAAAATGTCCCGGTTCTATTATACCGGCA
>CAZCEN010000340.1:0-3329 GCA_964497205.1 uncultured Sporomusaceae bacterium | reverse complement strand
TGGTTTGATGTTGGATTAGGCAGTTATCGGTATCGACAATATCGTGGCTGCCTTGCGAGTAGCAGCCGACAACTACTTTGCTTTGCTGTAAGCCTACCGGAAATTGCATTTTGTTGCGGTAGTACCAAGGGTTGTCCGCTCCCAGGGTGGGATGAACGATAACGTCCGGCAGTTTGCCGATACGGGTAATGGCGTCTACAACCTGCTGGCGTTTGACATTTAGCTGTTCCTGGTAGGTTAAATGCTGCAGCTGACAGCCGCCGCACTGCTCATAAATGCTGCATTCGGGGGGTATCCGGTGCGGGGATGGGACCTCAATTTCTGATATGTGACCAACAGCATAGTTTTTCTTAACTGTTGTTATTTGTGCTGTTATTTGTTCACCGGGTAGAGCCCCCGGTACGAAGACGGTAAAGTCCTGATACCGTCCTACGCCTTCGCCGCTGTGACCGAGGCCGGTAATGGTTATATTATAGGTTTTACCGGTTTCCACCGGCGCTGTTACTTGCTGCTTTGACACGTGTTTCACCTTTTCCTTGAAAACTTAACTAACCGAACTATGTTAAATAGAGGGCGGAGTTTTTCCGCCCTCTTTGCTTAGTCTTTCTTATCTTCTGCAGATTTGCCCAGCTTGATTAGAGTGTCGGTGTATTCTTTGAGTTTCTGACTGACCAGAGCATTAATGGTACCTGCAGGGTAGGTGCCGTCAGAACCTATTTGTCCTGCCGGTTTGCCTGTGAGAATTTCAATCCCTTGATCAATTGTCTCAACCGGATAGATATGGAATTTTCCTTGTTCTACGGCTTCAATGACTTCGTCGCTTAACGCCAGGTTGCTGACATTTTGATGCGGGATCATGACACCTTGATTGCCTGTTAAGCCCTTTAGCTTGCAGACCGAGAAGAAGCCTTCGATTTTTTCTGTGGCGCCGCCAATCGGCTGAATTTCGCCTTTTTGGTTAACCGAGCCGGTGACGGCAATCTGTTGTTGGATTGGCGCCTCGGACAAACTTGACAAAATAGCATACAACTCGGTACTTGAGGCGCTGTCACCGTCAACTCCGTCGTACAATTGTTAGAAGGTTAAGCTGGCGGTTAAGGTCAGCGGATGTTTCTGAGCATATTTTTGACCAAGATAGCCGCTTAAGATCAGCACACCTTTGGTATGGCTGGTGCCGCTGGTTTTGGTCTCGCGTTCAATGTTAACTACCCCGCTTTTGCCGAGGTAAGTATTCGCGGTAATGCGGGACGGTTTGCCGAACATATACTCGCCGACCGACAGTACGGCCAGCCCGTTGACCTGACCTACTTTTTCGCCTTCGGTATCAATTAACAGGTGACCTTCGGCAAACATTTCCTGCAGACGTTCTTCGTATTTATTGGAACGGTACCGTTTTTCTTCAATGGCTTTCTTAATATGCTTCGCCGTAACCAGCGGACTGTTGTCCATGGTTGCCCAGACGTCGGCTTCGCACAGTATCTCGACAACATCATTGAAGCGGGTAGTCAGTTTGTTCTGATAGCCGGTAAGGCGTGAACTGTATTCTACTACCCGGGCCACTGCCGACTTGTCAAAATGCTTGAGGTTTTCCCGGGCAACCGTGGAGCTGATAAAGCCAGCCAGTTTTTGAATATTTACCGGATTGTTCTCCATGACGACATCGAAGTCGGCATGGGCTTTGAACAGTTTCCGGAAGTCTTCATCGTAGTTGTATAAGAGCTGATAAATATAGGGATTACCGATGAGGACAACTTTGACATTAATGGGTACAGGTTCGGGCTTAAGGGAAGCCATGGCCAGTACGCCATACTGTTCACCCAGATTTTCTATCTGGAGTTTTTTGGTTTTGAGCACCCGTTTGAGCGCTTCCCAGGCCCCGACGTTTGTCAGCACATCGCGGGCATTTAAAATCAGGTAGCCGCCGTTGGCTTTGTGCAAAGCTCCCGGCTTAATCATGGTGTAGTCGGTGCTGACAACTCCCATGCGGGTTTCATATTCCGCCCTGCCCACCAAATTGTAGTAGGTGGGGTTAATTTCGACGATTACGGGAGCGCCTTGCACCTCCCGGTTATCTACTAATAGATTAACGGCATATTTATCTTTGGCATCCTGCACAGGCCGTTTAAACAGCATAAGCGGATTGTTTTCTTCCTCACTTTGCGGTTTAAACTCATTGATATTCTTGGATACGTCCTGCTTGATGGCCTCTAAATAATCAACCACCGGCTGGTAGTCCTGATATTTTTCCTTAAGATCATCGATTACGTGACCGGCAGCAAATAAACCGATTTTGACATCCAGTTGTTTTAATTCTTCCCGGACGCCCCGCTCTAAGAGTTGAATACGCCGGACAACGTCCATTCCTTTTTCATGCACAGCCAGCATATTCTTTTCAATCGCGTCACGCTGTTCTTTATCAAGCTTCTGGAAGTCTTCCGGTCCGACGGCTTTGCCACCAACCATCGGCATACCGACAAAACCGGTGGAACTCCACTGGGGTGAAATTCCTTGCGACTCGGCATACTGGGTAAATTCGTCGACCATAACCGAGCGTTGTTCCTGATATTGTTTTACCAACCCGGCCTTGGCCTGTTCATAGTCTTCACTGCTAAACACTTTAGGGATATCTGTTTTCAGGTCTTCTACTAATTCCTGCATATCCTGCTTGAAAACATATCCCATACCGGACGGCAAAGACAAGGCAATCGGCTGCCCCGGTGTTTCTAAGTTATTTACATAGCACCAGTCATTAGGCGCTTCCTGCTGGGCGGCGACTTTTTTCACAGCGGCTTCGGCATAGGTAATTTTACCGGTGCCGACCAATCCCGAAATAAAGATGTTATAGCCGGGATTTTTGGTGAACAGGCCAAATTCCACTGCCTTTACCGCCCGTTCCTGGCCAATCATTACTTCAAGCGGTGGTACTGTTTCGGTAGTAGCAAAGTTAAAAACCTTCTCATCACAGGTAAAGCGGAGCTTTTCAATCGGCAATTCCTGACTTATCGTCATGAAAAAAGTCCTCCCTTTGTCTTCATCTCCTAAGCGCTACGCCGCAGACCGTGCCCGGGAACTATTTCTTTTTTGCTATTTGGGCCATGCAGACAGTAAGCTTGCCACTAGCACGATGAGCTGTTATACATTTGCAACATTGAGAATGGTTTTCGCACTCGGTCTTAGGACAGGGGCAATTTACTTCAGGTTTCAAACAGCTTACAGTTTGTTGTTCAGACATTACGAAATCACTCCATCTATGTAGATTTTTCCACATAAATGTCATTCTACCGACCACTGGAAAATTCCTGCTACACTAGCGGTACGCCTAAGTACAT
>CAZCEN010000339.1:0-3330 GCA_964497205.1 uncultured Sporomusaceae bacterium | reverse complement strand
GGCCTTAGTCAGTTCCTCTGAAATGAGTTTTTTGGTATTAGGTAACTCAAATTCTATTTCAGGGCAAGCATGGACTGTGCGTCGAAATTTAATCAAATGCGGCAATAGTTCCTCTGCCTCAGCATAAAAATCCATTTTTCATACTCCTTTTACAAGACATCAGTATGCGGCAAAGCCAGACATGGATTGCCCAAGGTCGTCCATAATTCACCATCTTCAATTACGAAGAGGGTTGTAGAGACTGTCTGTGCTTTGACATTTCCTGCCGGATGCCGACAAATGCTGTTAATGCCATTTTTATGATCTGACAATATGCGGTACAAATCTTGAAAGCGAACATGTCCCTGGTACTCTTTGAGCATTTGACATATTCTTTCATAACGCTTAAAAGTTGAAGGATAGTCTGCTTCTTCTGGATTAAAATGCGTGAGTTGCCTGGAGATGTAATGATTTGTGCGATACAAGATGCCACTGTCACTAACCCACTCTATGACTATGTCATGCTTAGTGATTTCGACAACACAAGCCTTTTCGGCGTCGGCCAATATGACATTCAAACCGTTCATGACCTTCATATCTTTGATGGCGTCCAGCGCTTCATCCACGGTTGCACAATTTCTCAGCAAAAGATGTATGTTTAGAAAAATCTGGCTCTGCCCGACAGAGTTAAGGTCCGGCTCAGTTTTTTTTGACCAGAACCCGGTTGTAGTAATGCCCAGGCCTTTGTTGTTAATGCCGCTGGCCGGATAAGTTACTGTGCCGACACCCGTGATTTCTGAAATCACCGTCTGGTCCGGGTAAACTCTTTTCAGCATTACCTGAGCAACAGGTGCCTGCATATCCCTGTTTTTGATAACATATGTTTTGCCGTCCTCCGTCGCCTGACCACGCGCAAGAATCATGCTGCATTCCTGCGCAAAATAGTCCGTCATAAAATAGGCCGGAATATTCAGTTCGATTATGTCTTCTAAAGGAAGGGCGCTGCCGTCAGCAATTCCACGCATTTCTTCAGTCAGTTCAGGAAAATTCGTTGTTAAAAACGCATAGTTTTCTTCAACAAACTTCTTATAAGCTGCGTTATCAGAAACCTTCACGTTTATTGCCTTAACAGCTGCTACATTTTCGCTGATAACTTCTTTTAACTTGCTGCCTGTCGTAAAGCCCTGCTGGTAGGGAGTTCCTTCCAAAACCAGTGAAACGGGAGCAATATTAGTCGAAATCATTTCAGATCAGCTCCGCTTACGACTATCATTTCATCTACACGCGGTTTCCAGTTAATTACCTTGTCTGAATTGTAGGCATATAATACTTGCTGCTGCCATAAGAAAATTGCCGGTGAGAGGTCTTTGGCCATTTTCTGCAAATCAGAGTTAAGTCTGTCTCTCTCATTCTTGTCAGATGTCGTAATAGCTTTCATGCGTAAATCATCGAAGGCTTGATTGCTGAAGGTTGAATATCTTTCGCCGGTTGAGAACCCAAGTTTAGCTACCAGGTCAAGGTTAGAATACGGGCCGCCTACACCATTTATGTAGAGAGGTGCAACCTGTCCGGAAGTAATCTTGTCACGCTGCTGGTTTGGTTCGTCTTGAACAACATTGCAGACAATACCGACTTTAGCCAACTGTCCTGCAATAGCCTGCACTACATCTACGCCGTTCATAGAAGCATTAGTTGCCGAAAAATCAACCTTAAAGCCATCAGCATAGCCTGCTTCGGCAAGTAATTGTTTTGCTTTTTCAGGGTTGTACTCATACGGGGTTACAGCGGCATCATAACCTTCATACTGAGGAGTGGAAATCGTCGCAACTTTGGTAGCATAACCATCAAGAACGCCAGTAATAATGGCATCTTTATCAACGGCATAATTTAAAGCCTGACGTACTTTTGGATTGTTGAACGGTTCAAAATTCTTAGCGTTCATGCCGATGAAGACAACTCTAGTTGTAGGACTGCCTAAAACTGTAAGATTCTTTTTATCCTTCAATCTCTTTACTTCTGATGTTGGGATCGTTGCCGCAATGTCAACTTCCCCTGATTCCAATGCTGCAATTCTGGAGGCAGCTTCAGGAATAATACGGAATACTACTTGTTTGATTTTTGGTGCGGTGCCGAAATATTTATCATTTGCTTTCATAACCAGACGGTCACCCTTTTTCCACTCAACAAGAGAGTATGGGCCGGTACCGATAGGTTTCAGCGCAAATTCCGCATCGCCAACTTTTTCTACATAGGCTTTTGGAATAATCTTCACATAAGTTAAGCGCAGTGGAAATGCGGCATAAGGTGTATCTGTCTTAATGCGAAGATGCTCTGCATCAATGACCTCTGCTTTCATAAAAGCGAAGTCGGCTCTCAGCCTGAATTTTTTTGCTGGATCAGCAATAGTATCTAAAGTATATTTGACATCTTCAGCAGTGAGTTTTGAGCCATCTTGGAAAGTTACACCCTTTTTCAGAGTAAATTCCCAGGTTGTGGCATCAACCTGCTTGTAACTTTCAGCCAAATCAGGAATGACGTTACCATTTTCGTCTGTTGTCAGCAGACCATTATAGAGATAGGATAAGATCGTTGCCATAGCTGTACTGTTTGCATTACGGGGATCCATGCTGGAGATATCTGTAGTATTAGCAAAAGTTAGTGTTTTATCGCCGCTTGCTTCCTTGGAACCTTTGGAAGAACCGCAGCCGCTTAAGACAACCGCAAAGACGCTTAAGCAAATGGTGGCCAACATAACAAACTTATTGAATCTAAACATTTTTCTTCCTCCTTTTTGATAAACATATAAAAATGAAAAGCATGCAAAACTGTCTGGATCTTTTACAGAAACAATTTTATTCGGAATAAGTTATATCTGCCCGTTTCCTCCCCACCATAGATTTTTTCTGCACCATATACTCACTTACTTTATGCCGTAACGCAGCCTAGCCTATAATAGACTGTCAATTTATTATTGTATAGCAAAAAAGGGTCACCTCTTCATTCATAAAAGATGCGCCCTTGCATTATAACTATAGTCTTTGCAAGTATAATAATCCATGAGAAAAGCTTTTGTCTAACGGTTATTTAGCTTTTTTGTAACAGGTATTTACCTGTTACTGTAATAATAAACTTGCTACGACAGGTCATAAGCATAAATGCAGATGATGAATTGGTCTGCTTTAAATTCACACTATTCATATATGATTTACATAATTGTACTTTCCTGCTTCTTCGCTGTCAAGAAAAGAACAAAAGTTGCACTATTTAGTTAAATTAAAATATCTTTATAATTTCAATTACCTCAGCGAAAATCTTCCAGTAATTTATCGAATTCACCCGGTGTAAATTTTC
>CAZCEN010000338.1:0-3338 GCA_964497205.1 uncultured Sporomusaceae bacterium | reverse complement strand
CAAAAGTACTGGGAATTGAACTTCAGGAGCAAAATGAATGGCAGTGTTGTGGGGCGGTGTATCCACTTGCCACAGATGAAATAGCCACTAAATTGCCTGCAGTAAGAAGTTTGGCTGCTGCACATGCCAAAGGAGAAAAACTTGTTACTCTATGTTCAGCATGTCATCATGTCCTCAAAAGGGTAAATGATGATATGAAGACAAATGAGAATGTAAGAAAAAAAGTCAATAACTATTTGGAACTGCCTTTTTTTTATAGCGGAGAAAGTGAAGTACTTAACTTTCTGGAAGTACTCAGAGATGAAATTGGCTTTGACAAGTTGGCTGAAAAAGTAAAAAATCCGCTTACTGGCCGCAAAATTGGAGCTTATTACGGCTGTTTGCTGCTTCGTCCCAGTGCAGTAATGAACTTTGATGATGCAGAAAACCCTTCGATTATTGAAGATTTTATCAAAGCTCTGGGCGGTACTCCGGTAAAATATCCCTATCGGACGGAGTGCTGCGGTGGGTATCTTGCTATAGATAAAAAAGAGATTGCGCAGGAAATGACTGCAAATATTATTCAATCAGCTGCAAGATACGAGGTGGAAGAGTTGGTTACAGCCTGCCCTCTTTGTAAATATAATTTAGAGGAAAACGGGCGCGGAGTTAAAAACCTATCAGTAACTTACTTTACTGAGCTGTTGGCAGAAGCTTTGGGTATTAAGTAGGAGAGGAGGAGCGCTTACTATGATGAGAGAAAAAATGGTTCCCGATAATAAAAAGAGCGAGTTAGAGCAAATTGCTGAAATCAGTTCTCAGTATGTCAAGGATTGTATACAATGTACAAAATGCACAGCGGGATGCCCAGCCAGTGCCAGTATGGACATCCTGCCCCATCAAGTCATACGCTTTCTGCAACTAGGGCAATTGAACAAGGTTCTGGAGAGTCAAACCATCTGGAATTGTGCCTCCTGCTTTACTTGCGCTGCTCGCTGTCCTAAGAATGTGGACCTGGCAAAAATCATTGAGGCGGTAAGGCTTACTATAATAAGACGTGCCGGCAACAGCAGGTTAAAAGCGGACGATGTGCCAGGCAAAATAGATGACAATATGCCGCAACAGGCAATTGTCAGTGCCTTCCGTAAATACAATAAATAATTTATACGCTTACGTGCTTAAGCCAACAAAGCGTTAAAGGAGGAATAGGCTTGCGGAGAATTGGAGTTTTTGTTTGCTGGTGTGGAAGCAATATCGCAGGCACCGTAAATGTAGATCAAGTCGTAGCAGCAGCGGCAGAAATGCCGGGGGTTGTATATGCTAAAGACAATCAATATATGTGCTCGGAACTTGGCCAGAATCTGGTAAAAAATGCAATAAAGGAACAAAACCTTGATCGCGTGGTAATCGCGTCCTGTTCGCCGAGGATGCATGAGGCCACCTTCCGTAAAGCTGCCAAAGCGGCCGGACTAAACCCCTATCTAGTTGAGATCGCTAATATTAGGGAACATTGCTCCTGGGTACACAAAAACAAAGAGGAAGGAACCCAAAAAGCCATTGCGCTTGTCAGAGCGGCTATCGCTAAAGCAACCTTAAATACTGAGCTTATACCTGGTGAAATCGGCGTTGAGTCAAGAGCGTTGGTTATTGGCGGCGGCATTGCCGGAATTCAGACAGCGCTTGATATTGCCGATGCCGGCTATCAAGTGGATATTATCGAGAAAACCCCAAGTATTGGCGGCAAAATGGCGCAAATAGACAAAACTTTTCCTACGTTGGACTGTTCTGCGTGCATTTTGACTCCAAAAATGGTAGACGCTTCCTCGCATCCCAATATTAATCTTTATACGTACAGTGAAGTTGAAAAAGTTAGCGGCTATGTTGGTAACTTTGAAGTTACTATTAAGCAAAAAGCCCGTAGTGTGAATATGGACAAATGCAGTGGCTGTGGAATCTGTGCTGAAAAATGTCCTTCCCGTAAAGCCAAAAGTGAATTTGATGAAGGGCTGAGGAACAGAGGCGCTATTTATACTCCTTTTCCGCAGGCAGTTCCCAATGTGCCGGTTATCGACCGGAATGACTGTCTTAAGTTTAAAACCGGCAAATGCGGCTTATGTGAAAAACTCTGTTCGGCCGGAGCAATAGAGTTTGACCAGCAAGATACAAACATAACTAAGAAATACGGAGCCATTGTTGTAGCCACTGGTTTTGATATTATCAGCCTAGATCAATTTGGCGAGTATCAATATACTGACCATCCGGATGTCATTACTTCGATGGAATTTGAACGCTTAACCAATGCGGCAGGTCCTACCGCAGGTAAGTTTGTCCGTCCGTCCGATCACAAAAAACCGAAAAAGGTGGTATTTGTCCAGTGTGTTGGTTCGCGGGACAAGTCAAACCGCGGCAAAACCTACTGCTCAAAAATCTGCTGTATGTATACGGCAAAGCATGCCATGCTGATCCGGGATAAGTATCCTGATATCGAAGTTTATGTATTCTATATCGATGTCCGTACTCCGGGCAAGAACTTTGATGAGTTCTACCGCAGAGCGGTGGAAGAATACGGCGTTAACTATATTAGAGGCATGGTTGGCAAAATATTCCCGGACGGAGACAAGCTCATAGTGCATGGCGCCGATTCCCTGTCAGGAGAATTAATTAAAATTGACGCTGACTTGGTTGTGCTGGCTGCAGCCACTAAGTCCAAGGACGATGCCGAAGCACTGGGCAGAAAACTCAGTGTTAGTACCGATACTAATAATTTCTTCACCGAAGCTCACCCCAAACTTCGTCCGGTGGAAACTCATTCGGCCGGTATTTATCTGGCCGGTGCTTGTCAAGGCCCCAAAGATATACCGGAAACAGTTGCTCAGGCCAGTGCGGCAGCGGCCAAAGTCATTGGCTTGTTAAGCAAGAGCAAACTGGTTAACAATCCTTGTGTTTCAGGCGTAAATGAAGCAGTTTGCAGCGGTTGCTTGGAATGTACAAAAATGTGTCCGTATGATGCCATTTCAGCTAAAACTATTGAATTTAATGACCACGGAAAAATTAGCAAAAGAGTAGTCGCCAGTGTAAATGAAGCCCTTTGTCAGGGCTGCGGGGGATGCACTGTTACTTGCCGCCCGGGTGCTATTGACCTCAAAGGATTTACAAACAGGCAGATTTTAGCGGAGGTAGATGCTATATGTCAATAGATGCTAAAGGCGCTGCAGTAAATGATACAAACACGTTTGAACCTTTAATTGTTGCTTTCTGCTGTAACTGGTGCAGCTATGCAGGCGCAGATTTGGCCGGGACAAGCAGACTGAATTACCCTGCTAATGTTCGTATCATCAAAGTGCCCTGTTCCTGCCGCG
>CAZCEN010000337.1:0-3341 GCA_964497205.1 uncultured Sporomusaceae bacterium | reverse complement strand
CCGTGGCCTGCTGGCCTTAATGATGGTAATATTCCTCGTACCGATGATGGGCGCTCAGACGATAGGTGCCGGTATTATATTTCACACATATACCGGTGCGCCTGAATGGGTTGGAATTGTCATTATGGGTGTGACCGTAATCCTATATTGTATGTGCGGCGGAATGCGCGGGGCGATGCTGACAGATGTTATTCAGGGTACCCTGATGGTCCTTACTGCCGTAGTTACCTTCGCGGTGTCACTGAAACTGGGGGGCGGACTTGAGGCTATTACCAGCAAACTGGCAGCGACTAATCCGGCGTATTTAAGTCATCCTGGTGTAGGTAATGCTATGCCGTGGCAAAATTATGTATCAATGATTATCATGTGGAGCTTCTTTACTATTGGTCAGCCGCATCTGTTTACCAAATTCTTTGCCATGAAAAATTACAAGGTTATGTTTCAGGCAGTACTGCTTGGTACGGCTGGGATGTGGTTTTCGGCTACTCTTATTGAATGGTCGGGTGTCAATGGCATTGTATCAATACCTGGACTCAAAGGAGTAAATACAGATTTTATTGTGCCGTTGCTTCTGCAAAACGGTGTTGATCCCTATATCTCGGCGTTGATGATTGCCGGCATTTTTGCGGCAGGTATGTCAACTATCTCCGGAGTACTTATAACAAGTACCGGCGCGATTACCAGAGATATGTACCAGAAAATAGTAAAGCGTGATGCTACGGACGATGATGTTTTCCGGTTATCAAGAATCGTAACTGTTGTTTTGGGTGTATTGGCGATCATTATTGGTATTTATCATCCGGCATCAATATTTACTTTGGTTCTGTTTGCTTTTGGCGGCCTTGGTATCTGGGTGACACCAGTATTATTGGGGATGTATTGGAAGCGAGCCACCAAGGCGGGAGCCTTTGTGTCGATAATCGTTGGTGTAATATTGTATGTAGCCATGGTTATGAAATTCAAGGCCTGGAGCTTTGGTTTTAACCCACTTATTGTTGCTTGGGCTGTTACTATGCTGGTTATGGTCGGAGTGAGTCTGGTAACTACCCCGGCATCTCAATCAACCATTAAACGCCATTTCGATGATCTAGAGACTTCGAATACCTCTACTCCAATAGACTCGTCGGTAGGCGCTAATGGGTAGTTGTTGATAATATACAATGGTGCCTGGGGGAAAAAGCCGCCGGGCACCATTTGTTGAATTACAAAAAGGAGTATAGACGATGCGACTGGATAAAATGACCTGGAAACAGGCCGAAGAAGTTTTTGATGACAAGGTGCTGGCTGTTTTGCCGGTGGGAAGTGTAGAACAGCACGGTCCAATAGGACCGCTGGGAACCGACTATCTAATTCCTGAGTATTTGGCGCAGCAGCTTGAACAAAAAGTGGATGTATTGGTGCTGCCCGCGATTCCATATGGTGTTTGCCCACATCATATGAGTTTTCCAGGAACGATAAATATCGGACACGAAGCGTTGCTTGCTGTTGTTACTAATATTACTGCCAGTCTAATGCAGCATGGAATCAAACGCTTTTTAATTATTAACGGGCATGGCGGCAATAGTCCGGCACTTGAGACTGCCGGACTGCAGATTTATAAAAACGGAGGGATTGCCGCTCTTGTTGATTGGTGGTCGTTGGCGCCTGGGCTCAATCCTTTGTGGTTAGGCGGACACGGTGATGGACAGGAAGCTTCTGCCATGATGGTTATTAAACCGGATTGGGTAGATAAGACAAATCTCTTTACTGGCCGGATAAACCATTTATCATCCAGTTTGGAAAATACCCATCTTAACCAAGTTAAATACCAAGGGGCTGTTGTTAAAATTATCCGGGATGTACGGGATGTTGCTAGTTCCGGGGCCTTTGGCGGGCCTGATGATTCAGCTTTAGCCAATCGGGAAATGGGACAGGAGATGTTAACTGCTGTTGCTAAATATATAGCCAGTTTTGCTGCCGAGTTTAAAGCAGCTCCATTGCCAGCAATATCCGATAACTAACCCGCTCTAAGACTCCCTCTTCTCCAAGCGGGAGTTATACCCCTACGGGTACAGGCGAGCGGCTAAGTCTACTTTATAGGGGGTGATGTCTTGCTTTCAAGTTTTGAAAAAGAGGCTCTGGATAAAGTAACTAGCCAGGAACTGGACCAATACCTTGATGGTATTATTGCTTATGAGCGCTTGGCAGGGAGCCAAGGCGAAACACTGGCGGCAGAATATATTCAAAAAGAATTGGAGCGAGAAGGGATTGACGCCAGCATCCGCTATGTTCCCGCTTTGCTGAGCAACCCCATTTTTTGTCGCCTGGAGTATAAATATAACATGTCCTGGTGCAGTGTTCCGGCTAAAACCCGAAGCTTTGCGGGGAATACCGACGGCAAGCCGGTCGAAGGCCAGCTCGTATATCTAGCTGCGGATGAATTGCCTAGTGATTTATTGTCGCTAAGTCTTGGAATAAAAACATTACCTGAACTAGCTGGAAAAATCGTACTAAGCGAAACCGCGAGTCCGGCAGCTATATTAGCCTGTGCCAAGAATGGGGCAGTCGGTTTCATCCAATGGTGGCAAGGATCCGAGGAAGAAATTCATGAAGGTATTTTTAACCCGGTATGGGGTACGCCGCTGCCGGGAGAGCAAAGATTTTTTCCGGCTATTCCTGTAGCTGCGGTTAACTATTATGTTGGCGACGCGCTTAAAGAGGCAGCCGAAAGAGACGCTAAAATAAGATTGATTACAGTACTTGATGAAACAGTAACAGACATTCCTGTTGTTGAAGCGGTAATTAGACCAGCGATAAGCGCGTCAGAATTTTTGTTGATTGGTAATCACCTTGATTCTTGGTATTATGGAGCAACTGATAATGGTACCGGCAATGCATCGGCACTAATGCTGGCTAAATTGTTGCACCGCAGCCGAAATAAGCTTAGGTATGGGGCAAAGGTACTGTGGTGGTCGGGTCATTCCAATGGCAGATATGCCGGTTCATCTTTTTACGCTCAAGAAAACTTTCATGATCTGACGAGGCAGTGTTTGGCCTATATGAATATTGATATGCCTGGTTTAAGAGGGGCTAACGACTATTGCAGAATTACTGCAGGCATGGATTTGTTTGAATTCGCGCAAACAAGTGTATTTGATATTATTCAAATAAAGGGTCAGTTCCATGGGCCTGTACGAGGCTGGGATCAATCTTTTCAGAATATGGGGATAAGTTCTTACTTTATCTGGGCATCGACACTGCCAGCCGGACATCCGGACACTACCAATGATTCCTTTATGAGTTGGTGGTGGCATACCGAACAGGATATCAAGAACTATTATGATCCAAAAGTTTTGCGCAGG
>CAZCEN010000336.1:0-3370 GCA_964497205.1 uncultured Sporomusaceae bacterium | reverse complement strand
GGTAGTTAATGCACAGTCCGCTTCACGGCTAACACGCCATCAATCTTGCCCAGTTGGGCAACGATATGATCCAGCTGATGTTTATCTAACAGATGTATGGTCAAAGGAATGAAAATAATCCCGGGCTCACCGTCTTCAATGTTGATTTGCAGTATCTTTACTCCCAGTTGACCGAGGCAGCAGCCGACTTGACCGATCTGGCCGGGTTTGTCCAATGATTTTATGGTTAATTGTTCGGTAATGGAAGTATCGACATTATAGCTCTTATCAATCTTAGGCAAGACCTCCAACACCAAAACGACCAGAACTGTAGTAGCAACTGCCCCGCTAATTGCTCCTACTCCTGTCGCCAGACCAACACTGGCTACTACCCATAAACTGGCGGCAGTTGTCAGGCCTTTGATGGTGGGGCCCTCTTTCATGATCGCCCCGGCACCCAGAAAACCGATGCCGCTAACTACTTGGGCGGCTAAGCGGGCCGGGTCGGCGTTGGTTAATCCCTGAACGCCTACATAGAGATTAACCGACAGAATGGCAACCAGGCAGGACCCTAATGAAACAAGAATATGAGTTCTAAGTCCTGCCATTTTGCCACGATGCTGACGTTCAAAACCGATAATTCCGCCGAGAATTACTGCCAAAGCCAGCCTGA
The DNA here is from genome assembly GCA_964497205.1 of uncultured Sporomusaceae bacterium. Taxonomy (GTDB): domain Bacteria; phylum Bacillota; class Negativicutes; order Sporomusales; family Sporomusaceae; genus Sporomusa. The sequence continues at coordinate 2,718 of CAZCEN010000336.1, read as the reverse complement.
TTACCATCGTGACATCATCAATCATCACGCCGCATCGCTCCTTTATTTAAGTGACTGGCCATGAATAATATAGTAAACTAACTCCGCAATGTTTGTTGCCCGGTCGCCAACCCGTTCAATATACCTTACAGCAGTCTGATAATCCATTACAACTTCCTGACACCAGGGATTAATCGAACTAAGGCAGAGCATATCGCGAAACAGCTCCCGGTTTCTTTTGTCGACCTCATCATCCATGTCCAGGATTGTATTTACCAATTCACTATCTAACCTTTCGTAACAGACAAGTGACAACCGCACCATATCCACTGATTGTTCTTGCATTTTGGCGGCAGATATTTTTAATGAAACTAATACTTCCGTATTCTGTTTCGATAATTTTTTCTGTTCTATTTTGGCTATTTGATTGGCATAGTCGCAAATTCTTTCCAGTTCCATAGCAATCTTTAGACTGTTGACAAGAAGATTTATTTTGGTACGAGGATAAAAGTTATTGGCAAGCAAATCCAGACAATACTCGTTAATGGAATGATACATTGAGTCTACCTGCTTCTCAGTTTCTCTTACCTTTACTGCAATTGCGGTGTCATTCATTAACATTGCTATAATTGAGTTATCCACTGCCGCCAGCGTTTTACGCCCCATTTCCAGTACTTCATTCTTAAGCCAATTATCCTCATGCATAGCAATAACCTGCCTTTACACGTCTACTCTTTATCAATAGAAAAAAGATAGCTGCCTTGCTGTTAGGACCGCCAACAGCCATGATAAGGCAGCTATCCATATTTCATCAAAAAACGTCCCAAAGAATCAGGGAATTATGAACGAGTCTCGTCTCAGGCTTCTCAATCGCTTTTATCCCAAATCTTGCCTGACAGTCTTTTTGGTAGCAGGCCGGTTATCGTCGGTTGAGTTTCTTACAATATCCCGGAACGCATAAAGATAAGCAATTGAAAAGAATATACCCACAACCAGCATCACCGGTGATTTCTTCTCAGGCACGATCTTCAAGTTGATGCTTGATGCATCGCCAAATTTAAGATTTTGGGCTTCTAACGTAAATCCCTGCCGGTTTTCCGCGTTAATAACCTTTACTTGCGCCCCACTGCCTGCCTTCCCCTTAGGCAAGGCCTCCTGAACCGAGTGAACGGTTTCGCCTTCCGGTAAAAGGGTTGTTAATTTGTATTGGGCGACAGGCAGCTGTCCTGTATTCAGAAACCGGTAGCTTACAGACCGTTCATTCCCTGACACTTTTGCGGCAGTTGCCGCTTTAGGCGCCGACACATTGAACTCCAAACGCAATGTAAAACTGGCAGGTGCTCCCGCCGGAACCACGACTTTGAGGTATGGATTGTCACCTTTTAATACCGGCTGAATCTGCAGGCCGGCTGGTCCCCCTTCCCACCGTAAATCCTGAATTCCGTTCCAGGTGGAAAGAGGTATGTCAACCGATCCCGGCAGGATGTCCATCATTTCCAGCTGGGTTGTCACTTTTCCCGAACCGTTTGGTATTATGTTCAATTTTTCATTGTAAACCTTAATACTGGGCGCAGCTCCCATTAACACCAGGCTGACGGCAAGCAGGCAAACCACAAGCAATATATTACGTATTTTCATAGACGTGCCGTAAACGCCGGAGTGATTCCCATCCAATGAAACCAGGTCGCTCCGCCGATGAGCAGTAATATATAACCGATAGTACAAGCTGCCAGCCCGTATTTTAAGTTATCCATAACCGAATATTGGCCAGTAGCGAACAGCACTACGTTAGGCTTACCGCTGATCGGTAATCCAACGACCCAGTCAATGGCAAAGGCTGCGGGCAATGCCAAGCTTACCGGGTCCCAGCCGATTTGTCTGGCCAACGTGATTATGAGGGGAATCATGATGGTGGCCCGCACTGTTTTGGATGTCAGTAACAGATGCGAATAAATCATTATGGCCATAATGATGGCATATACCACTCCAAACGGCACACCTTGGAAATTCATGTTGCCGAATAACTGCCGTACGGCCCATTCTGCTGCCCCGGTATCGTCTAGCGCCAGGCCACCGGCATAGGCCCCGGCGCTAAATAACAGCAAGTGCCAGGGAATTTCGGCTTCATTCCAACGCAGAATGCCCCAGCGCGGCATCAGGGTGATTACTACGCCAATCATAGCCGCTACCGGCGCGGCAATATCCAGGCCAAACCACTGCTGGTGCCAGGTATCGGTCGCCCAGAGGAAGATTACCAGCAGGAAAACACCGATACCTTTTTTCTCGTCGGTACTCAGCAGTCCCATACTGTCTTTCTGGGCTTTGACCAATTCCATGCCGCCTTGCAATTGGGGATACCTTGCCTCCTGCTGCACCGGGAAAATGAACTTGGGTCCAATATACCAGACTGCGGCTATAGTCCCGATAGTAATCGGAGCAGCGGCCAGCAGCCACTGGTTATAATAAACCCGGTAGTCGGCCATCTTCTGAATGAACCCAACGGCCTGCATATCGGCCGGGCTACCGGTCATGGTGGTCGAAGACAGAATACTGATACTGGCCAAGTTTAACAGCAACAGATTGCGACCAAAGTTATTCGGTGTATCCCCGGTAGAACCATAGATAGCTGCTACCACGATCATCAGCGGTAAGGTTATGACGCATCTGGCGGTGGTAGACGGAATGAAAGGGGCTAAGGCCAGTTGGATTATGACAAAGGCAAACAAGGCCCAACTGGCA
>CAZCEN010000335.1:0-3392 GCA_964497205.1 uncultured Sporomusaceae bacterium | reverse complement strand
CCGATGAGATACTTTTTCCTTAGCTAGCAATAGGTACTCACTGATAACTAAGTTTGTCCTGTCCAATTCTTCAAGCATTAGATGGCAGCGTTCCTTGCCGATATAGTAATCGTTTTTCATTTGCAGCCGTTGCAAGTAGCCCCGGACTGCAGTTAGAGGATTACGTATTTCATGAGCGACGTTTGCAGCCATTTGTCCAACCATATTAAGCCTGTCAAGCCGCAATATCTCTTCTTCCAACTTGCGGGTATTAATTATGTTTTTAGTTATGAATACAAACATTGTCGCGCCAACCGTGTGGCTAATGGTCATTGGTATGCCGACCTTCTTAACTGTGGAAATTACTATTTCGTTTTGATATTCCATTGCTATAGTCAAGACCATATGAAATGCTTCAAAGACAAAGGCGAATATTGCTGTGGTCCACAACCCCGGCAGTTGACCCTTTTGCCACCTGTAAACCAGGCCACCTGCCAGTCCGGCTAGAACTGTCGCCAACAAAGCTGAGTGGGCCATTTCTGTGGCTCCGGTGTATCTTAAATCTAAAAAGCGGTAAATACCACCGAAGAGGCTAGCTCCTATACCGACGAATGGGCCACCTATTAATCCTCCAAGCATTGGACCCAGAACTCTGACGTTGGCTACACCGCCTGCCGCCGCAGCATAAAGTGAAAATAGCCCAAATGTTATTGTCAAAAACGACTTATTTTTAAAATTGCGTTTTTTATCAAGCCATTCCATATAGTATTTAGAATGGCTTACAGTATAAGCCATAACCGTAATTACACAAACATTATTAATTAGTGATACTATAGAGCCAGTTAGAATACTGTTCAAAGAAGCACCTCTTTTAAATTTGAATTTTTACATAATATTACATTATTAGATGTATACTGGCAATTTCCTTCAATATATTTCAAAAATTTCAAGATATAATACTTAGAATATCTGTAAAGAGAAGATTAGCGATAAGAAATCAGGTCTATTAAGAAGTTTTTACAGACAATTATATTCAAGGCAATAACGTGAGATAGGTTTATCTTGACTTACCACAAGATTCCAATTACAATATAATTAATACTAATAAGTAATAATTATCAATTATATAACGTATGTAAAATCACCCACAAGCAAATCCTAAATGGTAGCTATGAAAACGAGGTGATCCAAGTGTCTACCAAGTACGTTAACCACCTAGCGAATGAAAAGAGTCTATACTTACTGCAACATGCACACAATCCAATAGACTGGTACCCCTGGGGCGAAGAAGCCTTCGCCAAAGCGAAAGCCGAAGATAAGCCGATATTTTTTAGTTGTGGCTATAGTACGTGCCATTGGTGCCATGTTATGGAACGGGAATCTTTTGAGGATGAAGAAGTAGCTGCGCTGTTGAATAGCTATTTTGTGTCTATTAAGGTTGACCGGGAGGAGCGACCGGATGTTGACCATATTTATATGGCTGTTTGTCAGGCGGTAACCGGGCGGGGCGGGTGGCCGCTGACGATTGTTATGACACCGGATAAGAAACCGTTTTTTGCCGGAACGTATTTGCCGAAACATGCTATGTGGGGCAGGCCGGGTTTATTGGAAGTGCTGTCGCTATTGAAGGAGCAGTGGGATCAGAACCGGGATAAGATTGAACAGATTGGCGATAAACTGGCTGTGTCACTTAAGGGGCCTTCTGGTAGCACGGAGAAGGGGCAATTGTCGCAAGCAACGTTAGACCAGGCATTTTCTCAATTGCTTAATGACTTTGATCCGACTTATGGCGGATTTGGGGCTGCCCCCAAATTCCCGACGCCACACAACTTATTATTTCTGATGCGGTATTGGCGTCGGTCCGGTGACAAAAAGGCGATTGCAATGGTGATTAAGACGTTGAATGCCATGGGCCGGGGTGGGATTTACGATCATTTAGGCTATGGCTTTGCCCGGTATTCGACGGATAATAAGTGGTTGGCACCGCATTTTGAAAAAATGCTGTATGATAATGCATTGTTATGTTATGCCTATGTGGAAGCATATCAGTGTACCGGAGATCCGGATTTTGCCCGTATTTCCGAGGAAATAATTACATATGTAATGAGAGATATGGCAAGTCCGGGCGGTGCGTTTTACTCCGCAGAAGATGCAGATTCCGAAGGGGTGGAGGGCAAGTTCTATGTTTGGTCACGGCAGGAAGTATTGGCACTGCTGGGACCGGAGCTAGGTGAACTGTTTGCAGATGTATATAATGTGACGCAAACTGGAAATTTTGAAGACAGTACCAATATCCTGAATTTAATTCAGCACGATATGTATGATTATGCTGCCAGGACCAATCTTGATATTAACGAGCTTGAAGACAAAATGGCAGCAGCGAGGGAAAGGTTGTATCAAGTCCGTGAACAACGGGTGCATCCGTTTAAAGACGATAAAATTTTGACGGCCTGGAACGGGTTGATGGTTGCGGCCCTTGCCAAAGCGGCCCGGGTTTTGCAGCGTAAGGATTACGCGCAAGCGGCTGAACGGGCAGTTGAATTTATTTTTTCTAAGCTGACTGCTGAAGATGGCAAGCGGCTACTGGTGCGCTACCGGGATGGCGAAGCAGCCTATTTGGGATATGTCGATGATTATGCGTTTATGCTATGGGGGCTGCTTGAAGTTTATGAAACTACTTTTAACCCCAAGTATTTACGGCAGGCTCTGGCGATAAGCCGGGATATGAAAGATTTGTTCTGGGACAAGATAAATGGCGGTTTCTATTTTACCGGCAATGACAGTGAAGAACTGCTGCTGCGTCCTAAAGAAATATATGATGGCGCCGTTCCTTCGGGAAATTCGGTAGCGGCGTTGGCTTTCCTCAAGTTGGCGCGGTTAATCGAAGATAATGAATATATTGCCATGGTGGAAACCATGTTTAGTTTCTTTAGCCAGGAGATTTCCCAACATCCGCGGGCGTATACCTACTTCTTATTGGCTGTTGACTATTATTTGTCAGACCCCAGCCATATTGTTATCGCCGGGGAGAGGGCAGACTCCGGTGTTCAGGCGATGCTGGCGCTGGCGGGACGAACTTTTATGCCGGAAACTACTATCATTTATAATGATCCGGAATTTAAAACCGATAATAGGGAATTAGTTCCTGTAGCGGCTAATCAAATAGCTATCGATGGGCGGCCGACTGCTTATGTTTGCGAGAATTTTACCTGCCAGCGGCCTGTTCATACCGTTGAGGATCTCGAGGATAGTATCAAATGCAAACAGATAACAAAAATTAATTAATATTTATTTCAAGCTCTTGATTAGATAAGCTTATATTGGTAAAATATAGTTAAGATAGCCTTATTAATAACTGAAGGTTTGAAAAGGGGTTATGTAGATGATTAAGGAAAAAATGCAACAAGCAATTA
>CAZCEN010000334.1:0-3400 GCA_964497205.1 uncultured Sporomusaceae bacterium | reverse complement strand
TCAAATAAGTAGCCGCCCAGATAGCTGCCCAAGGCCGGCCCGATTCCCATAACAATTAACGTAGCCAAACCCCAGATTTTTCCCAGACTGACCCGGCCATAGACGGCGCCGGTATAGCCTACCACTCCGCCTGGTTCAATCGCCCAGTAAACGGCAAACAGCACACAGGCCAATAACCCATATCCCACCGAAACACCGGTCATGAGTAAGCTTATGCAAGCCACCGCACCCACAATTGGGGCAAACACCAGCATAACTTTCCGGCCTTTAACTTCATTTTTTAATATACCAACTACCTTATCGGCCACAATCCCCATTAACGGCATACTAAAGATCCCGACAATACCAATGGCAACATAGAGATTGGTAGCATCATTGAGCGACATCTTGAGGTCCTTCGTCCAATACATGACCACTTGTGTCCAAATTAGGAACTCGGCTACCATACTGGTAACAAAGGCGAAAATAGCTCCCCACACAGCCAGTTTGCTGAAGGCTTCCCCGACTCCCCATACATACTCGGGCTTGGGAGCGGCCTGGGTTCCGGCCGGCGGCATTCCGAACGGTTGCAGCCCGTATTGTTCCGGATTTTTCTTAGCTAAAGCCGAGGCTAACAATAATGCTCCCAACGTCACAAAAGCCAGATAAAACATAGCGGTACGCCAATCCATGGTCTGTAATACCTTTTTTACGCCAAGACTCAATACCACCTGCGCCATCGGCGCGCCCATAAACGCGAGCCCCCACATCTTAGCATAGGACTTGCCGACAAACCATTTACGAACCGATACAGTGGAAGATACCCACAGCATACCGGTACCGATGCCGGCAAAGATTGCGTAGGCGGCATAGTAAGCGTAGAGACTCTCTACTAAACTTGTCAGGTAAAAGCCCAGCATGCCAAAGACGGCAGCAATAAAATAGACCGGTTTTGTCCCCCACTTATCAATAATCATGCCGCTGAAGAACGCCGTCACGGCATAAATCGTCATCATGAGTGAATATCCCAGTGATGTTTCGGCAACTGACCAGCCCATGCCTTTGGCCATCGGCCCCAATAATACGGAAAAAGTCGCTCTATATCCGAATAGACAAAAAACGGCAAGCCAGGCAGCCCCAATAACCATATAGGACATCCTTTTGGCGTTGTCCTCTTGCATACTTTCCCCTCCCATAATCTAAATTGAATAACCTCGTATTGCAACCGGGAGGATGCATGATTTGCACCCTCCCAGTTTTGGTTTATTTAGCTACGCTTGACTGTACTTTTCACAGGTTACTGTTTTGAGGTCGGCCATCGTCCAATAATTATCGCCAAACCCTGTACAGGTTCCAATGCCTTTTTCGTCGGGATTAACGAAGTTAGTGCAGTTTTTGCACTTAGCTACAGCCGCAAACTGCGGGCAAGGTTCGCCATCAATCAGCACCTCGGTATTATTGGTAAGACAAAATCCTTTGGCGACGTCGATGGGAATAAACGAACAGCAATCGCTATGATTACATTGACATTTACTCATCACTATTACACCCCTTCGTACTCAGTTCTGGCGATAACTTCATCTTGAATCGGCTTGCCGATTTCTACCCAGTATTGGGTGAATCCGGCTACACGGACAAGCAATTCCCGGTAATCATCCGGTTTTTCCTGAGCATCTTTCAGCACCTTGGAGTCAACAACATTGTATTGGATATGGAAACCGCCACGTCTCATATACGCGCGGGTAAGCTCTAACAATTTTCTGGAACCGGCATTTCCTTGTACCGCACTTGGATGGATTTTCAGGTTCATCTGGGAATTCTGCGATTGAGAATGATCCCAGCAGGTAGCTGAGGTGAATAAAGCGTAAGGACCATTGCGGTCGGTTCCGGGATAAGCCGACATCGAGCCGTCGGAGTAGGTAGTACCTGCAAGCCGTCCATCCATCGAAGCCAGTGTTGCCGCCCCTTGTGGTCCATGTGTGGAAACGGAAATCTGGCAAGAGTACATCGGTTTGCCGTATAGGGATTCAGCCCCACGGCACATTTCACAGAACCATTCTTCATATTCTTTCAGAATGGCATCGGCATAGCTGTCGTCATTGCCATATTTCGGGGCCCGCAGGCAATCACTGTGGATCACGTCAAATTTATCGGAAGCTTCTTCCCGTTTTTCCTGGGCCGCCAGCGAGAAACTGCCAATCTCAGCTGCATTTTTGAAGCCGAAGTTTTCCCGTAAAGCTTCTGTGATTTGTTCGAGGGTATATTTCTTTTCGTCATACACCAGTTTTTTAAGAGCGGCCAAGGAGTTGACCATCGTAATCTGACCACAGCTTTCCACGTTAAAGGTGGCATTGAAGCGGTAGCCCATATTGCCAATATGCTGGCCTTTTTCCAGACAATCAGGTTTCAGCAGGGAGTTAAATACGGCCATATTCTGTTTACGCCAGATATCATGCTGAATGTTGTTGGTTGTTGCCAAACAATCCACAACCAGCTCGTAGTACTCTTTGTACTGCTCCCAAACGGCCTCATAACTGTCAAGAGGTTTGTTGTGCTCCGGCAATACCTGAAACTTAATCCGGTGGTCATAGCCATTGAATAGTACTAATTCCAGAATTTTGGGGTTAGCGATAAAGTGAACACCAACACTGGTTGGCTGACCGGCGCCGCCGGGAATCCAATATTTCTTACCGTTTAGCGTGAGTTCTTTCCAGACGCAAGGGGAGGTTTCCAGACAGCCGCCGATGGCTACCGCTCTGGCATCTTCCATAGTCATACCCTCGGCCGAATATTGACGAAGCATGAAGTCAATGGCACCGCGATTGTTCATCCAGGCGGGATAGCCGGTACCTGTTTTATCACATTCAATCGCTTTCAGAAGGAATTCTTCGGGTAATTTTTCGTCATATAAAACAGACAAGGTAGGTTGTGGGCATTCGCATTTAATACCAGCTTCCAGTATCAACATTTCCAGGCGATTGGCCGCTGACTGGCCATCATGAGTTAGCCCGCCGAGGCTAAGGTTATTGAAGGTATTTCCGGAAAGTACGCCACCGACAACACCCATCGAGGCAAAGCAATCAATACAGGTCATTTTTACCCGGTGTTCTTCCAACAACTCTACAACCTGATCTTCAGTTATGCGGCCGGCTTCCATGTCTTGCTCAAACCAGGGATATAACACTTGCCCAACACGTCCCGGGGACATGCCGGAAATCGCGTCTTCATTGATAACCCCAATGTGAATGAGGTACAACATTTGTAAGGCTTCACGGAAATTCCGCGGCTGATTATGAGCAATCCATTCCATACAATCGGCAATTGCCTGATACTCACCTTTTTGTACCGGGTCTTCAGTCCGATCGGCTAGTCGTTTAGCTTCCTTGGCGTAGTTAAGATGCCAAGCCTGGATACCTTCCAA
>CAZCEN010000333.1:0-3418 GCA_964497205.1 uncultured Sporomusaceae bacterium | reverse complement strand
CTGGGGAAATCCGCCTATTGTCTTAGTCCGTCGGGAAGAGAATATCGTAAAGATTCCATTGAATTTTTGTTGGAGGAGCGGGAGTTAAAAGCTAAGTTTCGCCGGGGTGGGGGAAGAACAAAGGGACCCGCCAAAAGAAGGCGCGAAGATGATGAGTGGTTTAGAGCGTCGTTGGAACGAATAGTGACTTCTCAGCTCTTTCAATGAGTGATACAATAAAGTAGACTTGGCTAAAGGGGGTTAATCCTTTCTGAGTAGTGCAGGATAAAATCGAATTCATTCTTCAAAAACTGATAAAGGACGATGAACAATGCTAGTAACAATAAATAATGCAATTTTACATATACTTGATTTTCATTCTGGTGTAACCGTATTTTCCGAACAAGAACTTGATATTGAAAGTAACAGTGTTATGGCCTTTCTGACCAAACATATTGAAAAATCCTATGCGGCGCAGAATTCTAAGACAGGCACTTTTCACCCCGATAGTAAATTCAAAAGTCAAGTCTCGGAATATCTTGCCGGTAATGTTGATTTTATTAGTTTTTCGGTATCTGTAGCCGGATCGATGTATACGGCTATTGCCCAATCTGACGTCTTAGATTCCACCGATATTGTAGTTTGCGATTTTGCTATTGATGGTACTCGTGGTATTGCGGTTTTAAAATGCAGCAATAAGGTAGGCTTCATTCATCAAGTAGTGCAGGAGAATGACAAGCTTAAAAATGATATTGTCAATCATTATGCTATTCTGCCTAACCCTTCGCAGAAACTGGATGAATACGCCTTTATTGATGCCGAGACGCTGGATATCAAGTTTATTGAAAAGAAACGCTCGGTTAATGGAATGGATGCGTACCTGTTGGCAGATAGTATTCTGGAATGCAGCTCGATGATTTCTCCTAAGGAAACGCTGGATTTAGTCAACTCGATTACACTGATGGTGGCAGAAAACCATGGGAAAAGCACGGTGGAAGCCGCCTCAAAAACCAAAAACTATATTATGGACAACATTGAAGTATCGGAATATCTGGATCCGGTGGAACTAGGTAAAGAAGTGTTTAGTTCGTCTCCGCTCATGCAGGAAGAGTTTATTAATGAAGTAAAGAATGCCGGAATTCCTGAAACTGTCAAGGTGGAAAAATCCCTAGCCGTCAAGGCGGGAAAAAGTCACAAGATTAAAACCGACACGGGGATAGAAATCACTTTTCCAGTAGATTACTTTGAAAGCAGTGAGTATATTGAGTTTGTGAATAACCCGGATGGAACCATATCGATTCAATTAAAAAATATTGGAAGTATAATCAATAAATGATGTCAATTCTAAAAATAATTCCTTTTTGTCTATTAGCTATAGCGTGTATTGCTTATTTTCAACTTATGGGAGATCAAACGTTGCCTTCGAGTCTGACAGATTTGTCCTATGTCATCTATGGTGTAGGTATGCTGCTCGGCTGGTGGTTTAATCGCAGCCGGATCTTTTTTGTTGTTACTGTATTAGCGTTATCGCAGTATGGTCTTAGTGATTTAGCCGCAGCTGCTACAGGGATGTCTGGCGTAACAACAGCTGTTTTTCCTGTCATTAGCACATTACTGCCAATTAATATATTTGTTTTTTCCCTGCTGAAAGAACGAGGTATTTTTACCGCCTGGGGTCTAGGTCGCTTTGCCATTATTGCTTTTCAATTAATGTATATCGCAATCGCAACGATCACAAATGATAACACCTTGCTGAGCTTTTTTGAAAGACCTGCATCCGGCGATAGTCTTTCAATGGACAGGGCAATGCCGCAATCGGCCATTGCTGCCTATAGTATTGTTTTTCTGCTGTTCGCATTAAAGCAGTGGAAGGTCAAGTCTTACCTGAATAATGCCTTCATTGCAGTATTAGCTGCCTCTGTTGTCGGGCTATATTTAAAAGCACAACCGTTGGCTCTACCTGTTTTTTTTGGTGCTGCCGGTGTTATTCTCATTATTGCTGTCATTCAGGATTCTTATGCCATGGCGTATTTGGATGAATTGACAGGCGTGCCCGCTCGCCGTGCTCTTAAGGAAGACCTAATGAAACTAAGAGGCGAGTATGCTATTGCTATGGTAGATATCGACTTTTTTAAAAAATTTAATGACACCTATGGACATGATGTCGGTGATGATGTGCTGCGCCTGGTGGCTTCCGTGTTGCAGAAGGTAACAGGTGGGGGAAAGGCCTTCCGTTACGGCGGCGAAGAATTCACTATTGTGTTTCCCCATAGCAGTATAGAAGAGGCTATGCCCCACCTGGAAAAGATACGGGAGTTAGTAGAAAAAACTCCGTATGCTTATTTTGGGAAAAAGGATAAGGCCAAGCGGAAGTCTGCCAAGAAGCTTTTTGTGACAATAAGCATTGGTGTAGCTGAACGCAGCGAAAAACATAGTCAGCCGGAAGCGGTGGTCAAGGCTGCTGACACTGCGCTGTACCGGGCTAAGAAAAAAGGCCGGAATTGTGTAAGCAAGTAGTATTGACAATATTAGGCAAAGTAGTATGCTATAGGTAGACTTATTCTCAGGGCGGGGTGTGAATCCCCACCGGCGGTAACCTAGTGTAACTAGGAAGCCCGCGAGCGCTCCTTTTGTCAAGGAGGTCAGCAGATCTGGTGAGATGCCAGAGCCGACGGTATAGTCCGGACGGAAGAGGATAGGACAGGTTGTTTCCTGTTGTATTGTTTCTTTTCTATAGCTTCTGTCCCCCAAACGCCCTGATTCTAGTAAGTCGACACATTTTAAGGAGGCGACTTAATTGAATCAGAATTTATTAGCTCCATTTGGTGGTTATCAGGAAAGGGTGGAACGGGCACTTGCCGCGTTGCGCCAAGGCCAAGGTGTTCTGGTTACCGATGATGAACAGCGGGAGAATGAAGGAGATATTTTCTTTGCTGCCCAGTCTTTAACCCAAGAACAAATGGCTATGCTTATTCGTGAGGGAAGCGGTATTGTATGTCTTTGCTTACCGGAAGAAAAAGTGCAGGCATTAGGTCTGCCCATGATGGTAGAACACAATACCAGCCAATTTCAGACTGCCTTTACTGTCTCGATTGAAGCTGCCTGCGGAGTCACGACAGGTGTTTCGGCTGCCGACCGGGTAGCCACCGTAAAAGCCGCTATTGCCGATGATGCGAGTCCCACACATCTTAGCCGTCCGGGACATGTGTTTCCGCTCCGGGCGAAAGCCGGTGGTGTTCTGGAACGGCCGGGGCATACAGAAGCAAATGTAGACTTAATGCGGTTGGCGGGACTAAAACCGTATGGCGTATTATGCGAACTTACCAATCCTGACGGCACTATGGCTAGACTGCCGGAGATTGTTGACTTTGCCAGGAAGAACGCGATGCCTGTGGTTACGGTTGATGATATCATCAAGTTCCGGCAGAAAAGATAATAA
>CAZCEN010000332.1:0-3424 GCA_964497205.1 uncultured Sporomusaceae bacterium | reverse complement strand
TTGTTGACGCGATTCATAAGTTTGATAAAAAGCCTATGGCAATTAAACGGGCTTAGGTCTATTTACATGTATAGGCGGGATTGCTTTTTGCAATCTCGCTTTTTTATATGCATCAGAAATTATAAGTTTTTCGGATCGCTGAGGCCATATAAAATAAAGGGTGCCAGGCACAAAGCCCGGCACAGGCGACCATTATACAACGCTGCGCCGCTAGCGCTTAACCTCCGCTTATGCATAACGGCCGCCTGCGCCTCAGTAAGTCTACGCCCAGGTTGAGCCAGGAGACGGTGACCCCGGCAACCCTGGTAACTCCCGTACCCTCCGGCCTTTGCCGGAAAAAGCGTTCCGTAGGAGAAAAGCCGGGCGATACTCCGTAAAGAAATCCGCACTGTTTGAGCGTAGCGAGTTTGCGGATTTTAGGAATATCGCCCGGCTTTTCAGCTTTTGGAGGCTTTGGGCCTAGACCTTTTGTTTACTTGGTACTATTTAAGTGTAATTGTTAACCATGAAAATGGTTGATCAATTACACTTATTCTTTTACAGTAAGAGGGGAATTGGCCTGGCATTTTGTTTACAGGTTTTCTACAACCGCCACAAAAGCTGTCAGCCATCCTCTTGTTGTATCCATTCGATTTAGCAGGTTGAAACCGTTTTAGGCTTTCGTGTAACGAACCAAGTTGAGTGGCAATAAGTGTTGATGGAACAATTACCGACTTTATCAAGGGAGGATATTTGGATGATTAGCGTTGGGATTGACGTTTCAAAAGGAAGTAGTAGTGTTTGCGTCAATAAGAATGGTCGTGTTATGCAACAGTTCCTTGTAGAACACTCTCAATTGAGCATGAAAAAGCTTATCGATTTGCTCCTGTCTTTCGAAGAAGAAGCAAAGGTTATACTGGAAGCCACAGGAATTTATCATCTTCCGCTTGTACAATCGCTAATCCGTGCTGGTATTTTTGTGGCCGTAATTAATCCTTTGGTTTTAAAGAAATATGCAGCTCTTTCACTTCGCAAGGGAAAAACCGATCAACTCGATGCCGTTAAAATTGCTGATTATGGTCTGGCAAACTGGCATAAATTGATTGGTTATTCCGTATCGGATACTACCTATACCGAACTCAAAGACCTGGGCCGTAACTATGCCTACTATGTAAAATTGAAAGTGATGCAAAAGCAACACCTTACTATGCTTCTAGACAGGGCAATGCCAGGAATTACAGAACTTGTACGGACTGCTGGTAATGATAATCTGACTAAGAACAAGCTGCTGGACTTTATAGAGCACTATCAGCATTATGATCGGATTACGGCCAAATCCGAGAGACAGTTTGTACTGGATTATTGTCGGTGGGCAAAAAAGAAAGGATACCGGCCTGATGAAAGCAAAGCATGCTCAATCTATGCTTTAGCTAAGGCCAGTATCCCCACTTCTTCCTCCAAGAGCACACCCACCACGGCCTTGCTTTTGGAGGCGATAAAAGTCTTACGCCAGCTATGCGAGACTTTACAATCCATTTTAGCACAAATGAAAGAACTTGCGAAAGAGCTGCCCGAATACAACGTGGTTTGTGCCATGCATGGTGTTGGAAGTATCTTAGCAGTACGCTTGATTGCCGAGATAGGCGATGTTCGGCGATTTCATTCAGGCAAATCATTAGTTGCGTTTGCAGGTCTCGATTCTCCACCTTATGAATCAGGAAATTTTATAGGTACGAAAAGAAGTATATCCAAGAGAGGATCACCGTTTCTCCGCAAAACAGGCTTTGAAGTCATGAAATCACTTATTATGCACAAACCCCGGGAAGACAATGCAGTCTATTTGTTTATAGTAAAAAAGGTGACTGAAGGCAAGGCGAAAAAGGTGGCCATGATTGCAGGTTTGAATAAATTTCTTAGAATTTACTATGCACGTGTGAAAGAAATATATGATGCTGTTTAGGTAAGTTAGAAAAAATCTCGATTGCCATAACTACTTTAGGCTATGGTTTGTTTGCTATGCCCTTAAGAAAAGGGATGAGCCATCAAACTTTTTCATTTTACTCTTGACATTGCTTAGCAGGCTTTTGTGGCAATGACAAAAGTAAGACCCTGACCCTTGCATTCCAGAATCAACTGGCGTGTGCAAAGCCAAAGGAACTCGTTAACGGTTTTTCTTACCCCGTTAGAATTTATAAGATTCGCTGCTTAATCTACGGGATAAGAAAAATCTAAGGCTTATGCCGGCGTCCTGAAGGACTTGGCCCAAGCCAAATTTTTCTATCTTTTCCGGTGAGGTATGCGAATTTTTCTCGCAGTGTGTCAATCGAGCACAAACACGGTAAGCATGCGCCGTCCAAACTTTAGTGCTTCTTTGCGGTTCTCATAAGCCAGATCAATCTTGGCGCCTTTGATGGCGCTGCCAATGTCGTCGGCTACCGCATAACCGTAGCCTTCCACGTAAAGGCGGGTGCCTAGGGGAATGACCCGGGGATCAACCGCCACAAGCCCTTTGCGCAGACGGTGCTCCCGTTTGGTCAGATTTCCGCTGCCGGGGTCCTGTGAAGTATAGGCAGTTGCCTGCATGGTCATTTTTTTACGGTATTGACTGGGTTTGTTGCGCGCTTCCCGTGTCAGTAATTCAACTAACTTTTGATCATATTTACCGGTTTGCGCCAGCTTACATGCCTTTTGTCCCCGGATAATGGCGTCCTTGGTAGTACTGTCTAATACGCCGGTCATTTGGCCGGGATAAAAGCCGGTATCTGCCAGCAGTTGCTGTAACTGTTTTACTTTTACATCACTTGTAGTAACGTTAGGCGTTGGTTTTTTTTCGCGTGATACCTGGGAGGCAGGCGGTTTAAGCGGGGCCTTCCGAGGAGTAGCAGCTTCCGTTACTGCAGTGGTGCTCATGAGCAGAGTAGCAAAAAGTAGTAGGAAACTCATACCTAAGATACGCCAGTTCTTTTGCATTAGTCCATTCCTCCGCCTTTTATTAGTATACTTTGTTGGACAAGCAATTTTTAACAGTATTGTACCATAATAATCCAGTTCGCGAAAATAAGATATGCAAAAAAACTTATATGTTAGGGGAAAATGAAATTTTCAAAAAGAGATAGATTTACAAGAAAGTATAGGATGTGCAATAATAGAATGACAGGAGGGTAAAATGCCTTTTTCTAAGCTTGTTGATATGGTCAGGGCAGTGCCCCGGGGTGTGCCCTTGGTTGGATTGGGACATTTGGTTACGGATTTGTCTCAGGGAGCCCTCTTGGTAGCACTGCCATATTTTAAGACAAAATTCGGACTAAGTTATGCGGAAGTCAGTGCCATTGCCCTAATGCAAAATTTGACATCATCGGTTATTCAGCCTGTATTTGGCTATTGGAGTGACCGTAGTCCCCGTCCGTGGCTTATGGCTGCGGGCTGTGCCTTGTCGGGGATGTCC
>CAZCEN010000331.1:0-3425 GCA_964497205.1 uncultured Sporomusaceae bacterium | reverse complement strand
TCTAATGCGCAGTCTTTCTTCTGTGAAGTTTTTAGGGAACATGACACTCACTTTTCGTGGGTGTTTTTTGTTTTTGTTGGAGAAATTAAATCTTGAGGAGCAAAAAGCAGCCAGGTTTCTTGGGGATCGTTTAATAAGGATGTTCCGCGCTACCGCTTGGAACTAAGCGATTCACACAAGTTCTAGCGTCGCTGGCGCTCCTAATAACTTGGTTCTCTGCTTATCGCTGTGCTCCTAATAACCTGGTTCTCTGCTTATGGGGTGGTTTTTACCAATTGACACCAATTAAATCTTAGCATATAATAAGAATATAAATGAAAACCCCACCCTTGAACTCTCGGGTGGGGTTTTTTTACAGGTTGTAATATAGTTAGCTACAAGTGTGTTAGTTATTTTATTACAAAGGAATGATATGTAGTGGAAAAGTATCAGAAATATGGCATTAATCCTTTATTAATCAGTCTAGCAACCGGACAACAACTTCAAGATGTATCCCCACGTCCAACAGCTGCTATGCTGCCAGGCACTTATTCTAAAATTATTTATAAACATATGCAGGTTATTAATGATAAGTTTCCAAAAACTATAACGCGTTTAACATGTAAGCAATGTGGAAAAAATGGTGACTATGATTTTGGTACGTTGGTAATTCCAGCATCTGATGCTGAGACCGCAAAGGTTGAGGGGAATTTTCAGGCGCTTGGCTATTTTCGCTGCAAACATTGTAATGCTGCCGGGGAATGGGAGTTATCTTCCCGCATAAAAACAATGCTTGCAGGGAAAATTGCGGCTGCGGCAATGCGTAGTGGTGTTAATTCAGCGCAACCGGAAGAGATTATTTTTGGAGAAGCCTTAATCGATAAAGATTTTTCGCCGCGCTGGGGTAGTGATGCTGAAGAATATTTTTTGAAAAAGCTTACTCATTCGCCTGAGGATAGTTACCTTTGGAATCGCTTAGGGAACGCCTACTATATCGGGAAGCGCCCCGAATTAGCGGCGTTTTCGCATCAGCAGGCACTAACTAAATATATGGGACAAGTGGAATCCCATTTTTCTTTGGGACAATTGCTGTTGGAATGTGGTGAGCTTGAAAAAGCTGCCGAGCATTTTAGACAAGCGGTGGCTTTTAGTCACCAATATAAGAAATTACCTGTCTATGACCTCAGAGAGCTTATCGTCGGTGCTTTAAGCAAGCTGCTTACTATATACACACAAAGTCAAGCCAAAATTGATATGTTGCCAAAACCAAATGAATTGGAGATGGCTCATTTTTCGAAAAGTGAAATCGCAGCAACAACCAATCTTGATTTTGAAATAGACCCAAATCGCCGAGAAACACTGTATCCGATCGCTGAAGTATATTTAGGTGAACGCCGCGGAGAGCTTTTACCAGCAGAAAGGGTAACACAAGTAGCTAAATCCAAAGCTATTTGGCCGGTTGCAGCCAAAGTAAATAAACAGAAACCCCCTAAGAAAAGTAAAAAGAGAAGATAATGTTTTAGCAGGGCATCCTGGATTTTAGGGATGACCTGTTTTTATTTGTTTACAATGAGCAGGGTTTGCTGATATAATGTTGAATACTTAATACAATGTTAAATGTATGTTTTTAATAGAGGGAATAAAGTACATTTCATATAGATATGATCTAGCTAAGGGAGGAAAATGCATATGACGTTAAGGAGTAATATTGTAAAAAAGGGTTCGACCCGGGCGGCGCACCGCTCGTTATTTTATGCTATGGGATATACCCCCCAGGAACTTGAGAAACCGATGATTGGCATTGTTAATGCATTTAACGAAATAATACCTGGACATATGCATCTTAGAGATGTAGCAGACGCCGTGAAATTAGGGGTAGCTGCCGGCGGTGGTATGCCGGTAGAGTTTCCTGCTATTGGAATCTGTGACGGTATTGCGATGGGACATGATGGCATGAAATATCCGCTGCCCAGCCGGGAGCTTATCGCTGATTCAATTGAGGCTGTGGCCACTGGACATGGTTTCGATGGACTGGTGCTTGTTCCTAATTGTGATAAAATTGTTCCGGGAATGCTGATGGCTGCGGCCAGGCTAAACATTCCCTGTATTGTAGTTAGTGGCGGACCGATGTTGGCCGGACGCTATCAGGGCCGAGATATAAGTGTCAGCAATATGTTTGAGGCAGCCGGTTTATTTGAAGCGGGTAAAATTTCAGCAGTAGAACTGGATCAAATGGAAAAAGCGGCTTGTCCTGGCTGTGGTTCTTGTGCCGGAATGTTTACGGCCAATACCATGAATTGTATGACGGAAGCCTTGGGGATGGCTTTGCCCGGAAACGGTACTGTCCCGGCCGCTCATTCAGGTGCACGCCGGATGATGGCGAAGCAAGCCGGCCAAATTATAGTGGATTTAGTGAACCGCAATGTAAGGGCCCGCGATATTCTGACCCAAAAGGCCTTTGAAAACGCTATGACAGTAGATATGGGAATAGGCGGCTCTTCTAATACTGTATTGCATTTAACGGCAATTGCCCATGAGGCGGGAATTGAGCTCCCGCTGACACTGTTTGATGAAATTAGTGCCAAAACTCCTTACATTACCAAATTAAGTCCGGGTGGAACCCAGCACATTCAAGACCTTAACGAAGCCGGTGGAATCTGTGCAGTAATGAAGGAGCTTTCTAAATCAGGCCGCATTCATGAAGATGCTTTGACAGTTACAGGGACTGTCAAGGACAGAATTAAAGACGCGGCTGTTAGGCGGTCCGATGTCATTAAATCAGTGGAAGCGCCTTATCGTAATACAGGGGGCATTGCTATTTTGAATGGCAACTTAGCTCCTGATGGTGCAGTAGTTAAAGAAAGCGCTGTTAAAGAAGATATGCTTGTGTTTGAAGGCTGTGCCCGGGTTTTTGATTCTGAGGAAGCAGCTATTGGCGCTATTATCGGTAAAAAAATAAAAGACGGCGATGTGGTAGTTATTCGCTACGAGGGACCTAAAGGTGGTCCCGGCATGAAGGAGATGCTTAATCCTACGGCCGTAATTGTTGGTATGGGCTTAAAGGTCGCATTATTAACCGACGGCCGTTTTAGCGGTGCTACCCAGGGAGCATGTATTGGTCATATTTCGCCGGAAGCCATGGAAGGCGGACCGATAGCACTTTTGGAAGAAGGCGATGTCGTTCATATTGATATTCCGGGTCGTAAACTGGAAGTCAAGGTGAGTGATCAAGAAATGGCTAAACGCAAAGCCGCTTGGGTTAAACCGGCCCCTAAAGTTACGAGCGGTTATCTGGCTAGATACGCCAAACTTGTTACTTCGGCTAATACTGGTGCTGTATTAAAATAAATATTGCTAGTAATAGAGCAAATTGAATGTAGGCAGTCCTGTACAAGGACTGCTTTTTTTATTGGTGCTTTCGAGATTTTAAGAATAGTTTGTATGAA
>CAZCEN010000330.1:0-3426 GCA_964497205.1 uncultured Sporomusaceae bacterium | reverse complement strand
CCTCGGCATCCAGCTTTTCTTTATACTTTTCATTCAAACTACCAATAATCTTAGGATCGCTAAATATAGTTTTTGTCAGGACATAAACTATATTTTTATCTGCTTCATCCAGGTGCAACGACTTCTGATCAAACACATAAATACCAATGTCATTGGCAAATACGCCCGACCACCGGTTCCGCTCTGCTTCCTGCTCATCAGGTTTGGGCTGGACGCTGATCTCCCAATCCAGGGGAGATTTGACAGGCGGTTCCTCTGCCTGGACGCATATAGCCGAAAATAGGCAGCAGCATAAAACTAATAGCATTACTCTTTTTTTCATTGTAAGGGCTCCTTTCATACCTTCGATATTTAGATACATAAACCCAGGGCAGCAAAAAAACCATGAAAATATAGAGCCTTTTCAGGCTCTTTACCTTCATGGTTTTTATACTATGTTGACACGACGACGCTTTTTATTATAGCTTGCATAGCCGCATTATCCACTACTACAATAGCTTTTTTAGTTTCAGCAATAAGTTTACAGCACTGCCCAATTACATTCACACACATCTATAATCCCCTCCTCATCGCTCGTGAGTAAAAACGGTGATTGTCAGACAGGCAGTTCTCCTGGCTCCGGATCATAGCTTGCTTAAACCTTCCCAAAACAGTTGTTCCAGTGGCATATCTTAAGCTTACTCCCCGTTACAGTGGCGGGACCGCGCCGGCGTTTCACCGGACTTCCCTATTAAGCCCATTAGGGCACCTAACTCAATAATATTAAAATTTCATTACTTCTCATACTACAGAACATCACATAGTTTGTCAATACTTTACTGTGATTTTTCGCACAAGCCGTGCCGCAAGCCATACTCTGCAAACAGCAGCCTTATCTTAACAGATAGGCATATCGCTACATTGTAGCAGCGGCAATAGAACTTTTTTCATACTTTATAACACAATTGCTATCCATTATCACTTGCCGGGTGGCAATGTGCTGCATCAGAGCATTGCTATGGGTTACGGCAATAAGGCCGATGTTCCTCTTTTCTACTTCTTTCAAAAGAAAACTCCATATCTGGCTTTGGGTGATAAGATCAAGCATTGTGCTGATTTCGTCGGCGATAAGAAACTTTGTCCGCTTCCCCAATGCCCTGGCAATACAAAACCGCTGTACCTCACCGCCGGACAGTTCCCCGGGAAACCGGTTAAACCAATCGCGTTCAATCCCCAACTCATCCATAATCCGGTCCTCGATCTCGTCTCCTTCCGCAATCGTCTCCTTCATGCGCAGGCGGGGGTTGACGGATTTTTCCGGATGCTGCCAAATCATTTGAACAGGACAATAGCCCTTCATGGTATGAATGTCCTGGCCGTCTAACAGTACTTGGCCCTGTTTCGGCTTTATATAACCGGATAAGATCTGGCACAGCGTAGTTTTGCCAAAACCACTTGGGGCCACAATACCCACCCGCTCATGATTAGTCATCGTAAGCTGGAAATTCTTCAGAATAGTTACCCCTCGTTTATACCCAAACGATATTTCTTTTGCCTCTAACATCATCATTACCCGCTCCTCACTCAGCATGGATACAGCGAACAGTTCCACAGCGTATCACCTGTTCCGGGATATCGCCTTCGCATTCCGGCGTAAATTGTGGGCACCTAGGCCCAAAAGAGCAGCCCTTAGGCATATCTTTTACATAGGGCTGATTCCCGGGAAAGGGCTGAAATCCGTTTTGGGGCAAAGCCCGCCATAATGCCTTTGTATAAGGATGGCGAAGTGTATCCATCGCTTCAAAATCCGCTACCGGTGCTTCTTCAACAGTCGTGCCGGCATAAAAAACAGCAATTCTGTCGGCCACTTCCAACGCCAATTCAATATCATGAGTAATAAGGAGCACGCCGTTGCCTTTATCGGCAAATTCACGAAAATGACGCATCGCATTTTTAGCCGCTTCCAAATGAAGGCCGGGCGTAGGTTCATCCGCAATGATTAAACGCGGATTCTCCATCATCGCAGTGGAAAGAAGAACCCGTCGCGCCATACCGCCTGACAGTTCAAAGGGATAAAGATCGGCGGTGTTTTTCTGCAAGTTATAATAGGCAAAAAGCTCCTCTTGTCTTCTACGCACACTCTCCTCTTTACTCTCTTTCCGTACCTGTTCACCAATTTTCTCCAGCGGATCAAGATAGTTCACACTTTGCGGAACCAAAACGATTTTTTTGCCGCGCAGCTCCCGGATGCGAGCGGTGTCCAATAATTGATCCTCAAAAAAAATGTTTCCCGAGGCATTGCAATTGGGTGGCAGAATTCCTAAAATAGCGTGGGCTAACAGACTTTTACCCGACCCGCTGGATCCTACCACGGCCACGAGTTCCCCCTCATGCACCGATACATTCAAATTGCGAATGACCTGTAAATCAATTTGCCGCAGGCCCTGCTCATACTGGGTAAAAGAAATTGACAGGTTGTTTATTTGTAAAATATGTTTATTATTGATGCAAGACACAATTCTGCCTCCTTACTCCTGAGCGCTGTGAGGATCAATTAACTTACGCAGGCTTCCCCCGACCAAATCAAAGAGCTGCACGGTAAAAAGCAGCGCCAAGCCGGGAAAAAGCGCTAACCACCACATACCCATAGACAAATATTTCATACTTTCCGACAGAATTATGCCAATACCCGGCTGCTCCGGCGGAAGACCAAAGCCTAAAAAGGTCAGCGCAGCTTCATGCAGGATGGCATGAGGAAAAAGCAGTACCAGACCAACCAGGAATTGAGGAAAGACATGGGGAAGCATGTGTTTTATAGCAATTTTACATTTACTCTGCCCCAGTTTTCCGGCTATTTTCACATAATTCTCTTCCCTCAATTGGAGAATTTCGCCCCGAATCACCCTGGTCAATACCGGCCAGTGGCTTATGGCAACAGCGACAGTGACACCTAAGGTGCCTCGGCCAAGGGCATAAGAAATAAGAATAAGCAGTAAAAGGTGGGGAATCCCCATGACTAAGTCTACCAGCCACGTAATGACCGCATCCACTTTTTTCCCCAGCGTAGCGGCCGCCGACCCCAGAATTGCCGCAATTATTGCACTGATAACCGAAGCAAAAAGTCCGATAAAAATACTGATGGACAGACCTTTCAGTGTACGGAAAAGCATATCGCGCCCCAGCCAATCCGTACCAAAAGGATGAGCCCCCTGCGGCAGTAAGTTTTTCTGGGTAAAATTCGTTGTTATCGCCATATCGCCCACCAGGGTACCAATAACTGCAATAACCAGTAAAAAACTAATGGAAAAAGTTAAATAAGCGATCGTCTGACTTCGCTGATTAAAACGTTTTCTTTGGTGTTTCTGCAAAACGGTAACAGTCATCGTATTATCCATGTACGCTTCCCCGCCTTATTCTAGGATCAACTACACCATATAAAAGATTGGC
>CAZCEN010000329.1:1238-3427 GCA_964497205.1 uncultured Sporomusaceae bacterium | reverse complement strand
TACCCGTGAAGAAGATTTAGTTTCCTCACCAGGCCATATGGGGGTCGAAGCAAAAATAAAGTTTGGTGCAACCAAAGCAGGAAAGATCATTGCGGCCGAGATGCTTTATCTTATTGACAGCGGAGCTTACACAGATACTTCACCGACTATGGCTAAGGCCATTGCCGCCGCTTGTACCGGGCCGTATAACATACCGTACGTTTGCTGTGATTCTTTGTCCGTATATACTAATCGCCCGTATTCTACTGCATTCCGGGGATTTGGCCACGGTGAATTGACTTTCGCTATCGAGAGAGCTGTTGAGAAATTGGCAGTGACTCTTGGTATAGATCCGCTTGAGTTACGAGTAAGAAATGCAATTGCGCCGGGAAATAGTTCACCGACGCAAGAGGCGCTTAATGTTAGCAATCTCGGAAACGTAACTGAGTGCATTCAGAAGATGAAGGATCTAATTAAATGGGACAATGGACAAATCCTTAAAACTGGAACTAGTTTGGTAAAGGCTAAAGGATTAGCATGCTTTTGGAAAACCTCCAGCAGCCCGGTAAATGCGATATCCGGCGCGATATTAACTATGAACCAAGATGGCTCCATTAATCTAAACTGCGGTGTTGTGGAATTGGGGCAAGGAACCAAGACGGTACTTGCTCAGATTGCAGCCGAAGCTTTAAAAATGGAAGTAGATAAAATTCATGTCGCCATGGAAGTAAATACTGAATTTTGTCCGGAACATTGGAAGACGGTTGCCAGTAAAACGACTTATATGGCAGGTAGTGCAGTTTTGGAGGCGGCTAATGACTTGAAACGGGAGATAAAGAGTATCGGTGCGATTGTTTTGCGCTGCCCACCCGAAGATTTAGAAGTTGGGGGCAGCAGAGTGTATTTGCGTTATGATCCAAACTATTATGTCGAATTTAGAGACCTAGCCCATGGCTACCGATACCAAAATGGAAACTCAATTGGCGGTCAGATTATGGGACGCGGCAGCTATATTATGACACGATTAAGTACTTTGGACCAAAATACCGGTTATGGCAAGGCTGGTCCCGGCTGGGTTGTCGGATGCCAGGCCGTGGAGATAGAACTAGACAGCAGGGATTACACTTATAAAATTGTTCGTGCGGCTACCGTTCTGGATATTGGCAAAGCGCTTAATCCTAAGAATGTGCGGTGTGTGTTGAGAAGCGGAATGAGTATGGGTCTCAGTTTAGCAAGCAGGGAAGCCTTTGTATTTGATAATGAGGGAGTTATGCAAAATCCACAGTTTCGTACTTATAAAATGATGCGGTTTGGCGAACAGCCGGAATACTTAATCGAGTTGGTAGAAACACCTCAGATCGATGCTCCCTATGGCCAACGCGGAGTGGGTGAGCATGGTTTGATCGGCATGCCTGCCGCCTTAGCTAACGCATTGTCAGCAGCGACCGGGTTGGAACTAAATCAGTTACCTCTCACTCCGGAAAACATTTGGAGAGCCGCGACAGGAGGCAGTACATGATTATTTTTGATTTTGAATATTATAAACCAGATACGGTGGAAGAAGCCGCCGACCTTTTTCAGCGCCTTATAATACAAAACAAACAGCCGGTATACTATTCGGGAGGAACTGAGATAATCACCCTTGGACGGCTAGGCAAGCTATACGCAGGAGCTGTTATTGATATTAAGGGGATTCCCGAGTGTAATGCACTGGAAATTAATCATGATAAATTAATTATGGGAGCAGGAGTATTTCTAACCAAGCTTGCCGAAGCAAATCTTTTCCCATTATTAACAGAGTCTGCAGGTAGGGTTGCCGACCATACTTCACGTGGAAAAATTACGTTAGGAGGCAATATTTGCGGTAATTTTATTTACCGTGAGGCGGTATTAGCGTTGTTGGCTAGTGACAGTAAAGTGACTATTGCGGGCATAAATGGGCTTAGAACCGTTTCCATTCTGGAAGCGTTTCAAGAGCGGTTACAGCTTGCAGCGGGAGAATTTTTAGTCCAGATTGCTACTGATACAACTTATCTCAGCTTGCCTCACCGCGGCGTTAAAAAGACCAGAATGGATAGGATCGGTTATCCACTGGTTTCGATGGCTATCTTGAAGAAGAATAACCGTTTGCAAGTGGCTGTTTCTGGTGTATGTGAGTTTCCATTCCGTTCATTGAAACTGGAAGACGAATTGAATAAAAATAGCCCTTA
>CAZCEN010000329.1:0-1228 GCA_964497205.1 uncultured Sporomusaceae bacterium | reverse complement strand
ATGCTCTCCAATATCTCCCGGCTCCGATTTTGGACGATGTGGAGGGGACCGCCGATTATCGTTCCTTTGTTTTGAGAAACACGCTAATGGATGCCTTAACCCACTTTGAGGGGGCATTATAATGTTTCAGATGGTAAGTAAGGGAATGATAAACTTAACGGTAAATGGTGAGAATCGAAGCGCTTTGGCTAAGCCATCAGATACTTTGCTGACAGTGCTGCGCACCCAGCTTGGTCTTACAGGCGCTAAGCCCGGGTGTGAAAACGGCGATTGCGGCGCTTGTACGGTACTTATTGACGGATGGCCAATAAAATCATGTTTGACCTTGGCTGTGGAGGCAGTCGGCCATGAAGTTACTACTGTAGAAGGCTTAAAAGATGCTCCTATTCAGGCGGCCTTCATCGAGCAGTGGGGATTTCAGTGTGGGTATTGTACCTCCGGATTTCTTATGGTTTGTCATGCACTATCAAACATTCATCCTAACGCCACAAACGAAGTACTGGCAGATTGGCTGCAATCCAATTTGTGCCGGTGTACAAGCTATGAGGAGATTGAACGGGCAATAAGAATGATTGTTACCACGCCATCATAGAAGCATATGGTTTGTTTTTGCTGCAATATAATCAAAGGTTGGCAAAAAAATGAAGCATAAAGGTCATTTAAGACACATTATGCTTCATTTTTTTGTTGCTAAACTGGATCGAATATATCAGCCTCGCTGGTTTTATATAACCGCCGCATCCTGTAGGGATTAAATTGAGTTTAAAAGTCGTCCTGACGAAAGTCAACGTAAAGCTTTCCATTTGTTGATATGGCAGCAAATGCAATACTATTGATATTGACAATATTTCTTTTTTGCAGTTCTGTCTCTAACCAGTCTAAATCCCTATTTAGTTTGCGTAGGTTTTGTTCAAGTATTTGCCCGTCAAGAATTACCTCAACAGCCAGACCTAGAGATTGTGGATGCAAATGTATGTCACTTGGGGTTAGGGGGCGATTTTCCGGGTAGAGTAATACACTTAGCTCCCCATTGGGTTCGAGTATGGCGGTGTGCACCTGAGAAATATCAAATACCTGCTTTAGGCGAAGATGCTGAAGTAAGTAGTCATAAGAGTAATTGAGGTTATGCATACTGGCTTCCATAATTCTACCATTACTGATGACGGGCGTTGGTGTACCAGCAAGAAATTTCCTTGCTGGGCGGTTTAGCATGGCAATATTGGAGATA
>CAZCEN010000328.1:0-3452 GCA_964497205.1 uncultured Sporomusaceae bacterium | reverse complement strand
ACGAATTGGAAAGAAGATGTTGATGTTCCATGCTAATAGGGGAGACATCAGCAGAGTACCGTAAAAGAGAAAGAGAACTATACGAGAAAATTCGCGAGGCATCGGACGAGTTTGCCCGGCGTAGTAACGCAGGCACGGATACAACCGAAGCCCTCCGGCAACTGGAGGCGGCGTTAGCCGAGTTTGAGCTATTTCGATGTAGCCAGGCATAACACAGTAAACTATCTTTTGCCGCCGGTGCGATGACTGATGTTGTTGTAGAAGAGTTAATTCCTTAAGCACAAAATAAATTCGCGAATAGTTAAATGGCCTTAGTCCGGAAATTTCCTGGGACTAAGGCCATTTTATTATGTCTGCTAAACAATATTGATTTTTTAGACAGGAAGAGTTGTCCTGCGGCTGAGAGGATGCTTAGTTTTGAACGCTAATAATTCAACCCAATTGTGCCAAAAAAGTCGAAGGAGTTACCATATTAATGTCGAAATATCCCTAATAAGCTAAAAAAAGGTAAATATGGGATAGGTTGTTGCATCAAAAAATATTGGCTGGGTAACTATTGCAGAAGCTTTTTTTGTATAGTACCAATGGTTCGAGACGGGGGAGACGGAAAGGTGGAATCTAATTTTGGCAATAGTAAGGAACTTCTCTCGCTGGCGGCGGAACTTGCTCATTTAGGGCCATGGAAATATCATCATGAGAAGAACCTTTTCGAATTTAATGATCAGTTTTATATTATTTATGGTACGGATGTGGCGAGGGAAGGTTCCTTTATGACTCCGGAAGAATACACTAGGGAATTTGTGCATCCGGATGACGTAGACATGGTAGCGGTGGAAGTGGAAAAAATGTTTATGACCACAGAACGCCGCTATATAACTGAATTAGAGCACCGCATAATTAGGCGGGATGGCGAGGTTCGCACTGTTCTTGTCCGGATAGATGTCATAAGAGATAATGAAGGTAAGATACAAACATGGTATGGAGTCAATCAGGATATTACCGAACGTAAGGCTATGGAGGCGGCTCTGCACAATAGTAGGGAAATGCTCTCACTGGCGGCGGAACTTGCCCATCTAGGACCTTGGAAGTATCATCAACAGGTGGGATTTTTTGAATTCGATAATGAATTTTATGCGATCCTTGGTACTGATGCAGCGAGGGAAGGCTTTTTCATGGCTCCGGACGCGTACCGCAGGAATTTTGTGCATCCTGATGACGTTTGGATTTTTGAGAAGTCCGAGGTGGAAAAGCTGCGTTCAGTTAAGGAAAGACAGCATTCTTATCAATTTGAGCATCGTATTATCCGGCGGGATGGTGAGGTGCGTACTGTCGCCGTGCAAGGAAATATCATCAAGGCTGCCGACGGCAAGATCATAAAGTGGTATGGGGCGATTCAGGATATCACCGAACAAAAAAAGGCCGAGGCAGCTTTGTGTCAGCAAACAGAAAAGATTCGTCGCATAGCCTATACGGATGTACTTACTGGCCTGTCAAATCGTGCGCATTTAAATGAATGGCTGGAGGGGGAGCTGGAGCAAGCTCGTTGTGGTAAGTCGGCAGGGGGTGTCCTATTCATCGATTTAGATGATCTTAAAACAGTGAATGACACACTCGGACACACTTATGGCGACGCTATTATCGTTGAAGCTGGGAAACGCATCGAAAAAGAAGCTAATGAAGCTGCTTTCGTTGGACGTATCGGCGGAGATGAATTTGTGGTAATTTTGCCTGGCAAAAGAGATAGACAATACGTTGCAGCTGTTGCCGACAAAATGATTGACGCATTCTGCCAGGATATCGAGGTGTGCGGAGAATGCTTTCATCTATCGGCCAGCATAGGTATTACGATGTATCCGGATGATGGTGAAACGGCTGAGGATATCCTCAAAAATGCGGATAATGCAATGTATTTTGCCAAAAATTCCGGTAAGAATTGCTGGAAATTCTACGATGCGGACATGCAGGCGGCCGCTTATGAAAAAATGCTGCTCACCAATAGCTTGCGCCGTGCTGTGGAAAACAACGAGTTTGAGCTGGTTTATCAACCGCAGGTAAAGATTGCCGACGGCGTTATCGTGGGATTCGAAGCTTTACTTCGCTGGAATAGCCCGGAACATGGCGTAGTTTCGCCCTTGCGGTTTATTCCTTTGGCCGAGCAAAACGGACTTATCAAGGCTATTGGGAGATGGGTTCTTCAGGAGGCCTGCTGGTTCGCCCGGCAATTAGCCGATAATGGATGGGGCAATATTGGGGTTGCGGTTAACGTATCGCCCAAACAGTTATGTGCGGATTGTTTTATCGACAGTGTACGCGATGCCGTGCATAATGCGGGTATTTTGCCAAATCAGCTTGAAATCGAAATTACCGAGAATGTGATGATTGCCTCGTTGAAAGAAAGCATTTCTAAGCTTGAAGAATTGCAATCGATGGGTATACGGTTGGCACTTGACGATTTTGGCACAGGGTATTCGTCCTTGACATACCTGCAGCGATTACCGGTACAGACTTTAAAAATAGACAAATCCTTTATCGACATGATCCTGGTCGCTGGTTCAAAGAAGACAATTATCAGTACGATTGTGCATATGGCGCACCTAATGGAAATGACCGTAGTCGCTGAGGGTGTGGAGACGGAAAAACAATTGGAATATTTGGCGAAAAGCAACTGCGACTTTGCGCAAGGATATCTTATCAGCCGGCCGGTACCGGAAAAAGAGGCTCTACAGTTTTTGGCGCAGCGTTAACCATTCGCCCGGAAGTAGTGAAGCAGGTATGGATACAAGACAAAAGACCCGCGATTTCGCGGGTCTTTTGTCTTTAACCTGATATAACGGCAGCAAACAGGGTCTGCTACGCGTTGCCAAAGGCGTTCCTACTCGGGGAGGCTGCTGGTGACGTTAATCAATTTTCCAAATAACTCTTTGTTCTCCTGCAATTTTTTCTCATTGCCCACCACACATAAATAATTCTGGCTGTTTAGTGCCGCAAACATCTCGGCAAATTGCCTGATATCCGCCGGAGTGGTGGACAGAATTTCGGTCCGCTCCTGTTGCAGATCGGTATAGGAGAGGCCGGTCAGATAGCCCCTGGCCGCGATCTGACCTTTGCTGTAAGGAGTCCGTGGCGCATCAAGTTTGCCGATGGTTGCGATAATATAATTGGTCATTTCCCGGTCGGTAGGAGTAAAGCTGCGCAAATACCCGGCAACCCCCTGATACACATCCAGTGTTTCTTTTAAGTTCGGGTCTCGCCAGGATAAAAACAGAATATCCCCGTTACGATCCATACTTACCCTGGAGCCGTACGCTCCGCCCAGCACTCTGACCCGGTTCCATAAATAGTCGGTATTAAGGATAGTCTGCAGAACTTTCATTTTGCCGCTGTATTCATAGCCCTGCTGGCGGAAGTTGTAAGCCCGGGCGACAAATTGCACTTTACCGGCGGTAGTCATG
>CAZCEN010000327.1:0-3462 GCA_964497205.1 uncultured Sporomusaceae bacterium | reverse complement strand
GTTTTGTACCGCAGGTTCACCTTCATACCTGGCAACAAAGTAAGCAAATATAACAGCAAAAATCGCCAATACAGCTAACGTACCAGGCAAACCTGCAAATCCAACAACAATTTTAGGTAAAACCAGACTGATTAGCATAGCACAAACTGCGCACAGCAGAAGCGGCCTCAGACGAAGATCTATTCCTATTATATTGTTAGCCAATTTATATACAATCAGAGTTGCCGCAAGAATAGCACCTAAACTGGCAATTATATATTCCACGATAAACCACCAAAAAGTATATTTTTAGTCATACTTCTGCTCTATTCGACGAATTTATTTTTTTTCCTGTCACAAAATCAACTATGTTTAAGAAATATGCAAAGAAATGCCTGAATTATATACCCACAAGGGCACTTGCTGCACCTAGTATTCCGAGCATAGCATGTTCAAATGTTAAGCCGCCTTGTAAATAGACGATATAAGGAGGACGCAGCGGTCCATCCGCGCTAAGCTCTATTGACGAACCTTGAATAAAGGTCCCGCCCGCCATAATTACCTGATCCGTATAGCCGGGCATTGGCCCGGGGATTGGCTTAACATGGGCATCTACGGGAGAATATTGTTGTAGTCCTTGGCAAAATGCAATCATTTTTTCTGGAGATCCTAGCTCAATCGCTTGAATAATATCGCTTCGCAGCTCATTAGGCTGAGGCAGCGTCTTATATCCCAACAAGGTAAATAACACCGATGCAAATATTGCACCTTTAATAGCCTGAGCTACAACGTGCGGCGCTAAAAATAGCCCTTGATATAGTAAACGGCTATCAGCAAGGCTTGCTCCTAGTTCCCCGCCCAAACCAGGTGCCGTCAGACGATAGGAAGCCATATCAACTAATTCGGCTTTTCCAGCCACATAACCGCCACAGGGAGCAATCCCGCCACCAGGATTTTTAATAAGTGATCCAGCCATTATATCGGCGCCTACCGCAGTAGGTTCCAGGATATCAACAAACTCACCATAGCAATTATCTACAAAACATATGCATTCAGGCTTATGTTTTTTTATTTCGGCACATACCGTTTTTATTTCTGCTATTGTTAACGGCTTACGCAAGCTATAACCACGCGACCGTTGTATAAGAGCCACTTTTGTATTGTCGTTAAGATATCCCGCAATGGCAGCCATATCTACCCCATCCTGGGTCATAGGTATCTCCTGATAGGTAATACCACATTCTTTCAACGAGCATGGAGTATCCACAGTCTGTCCAATAACAGTCTGCATTGTGTCATAGGGTGCGCCGGTAACTGCCAACAGTTCATCCCCAGGGCGCAATATACCCAGTAACACGCACGCCAACGCGTGGGTTCCTGACACAAATTGGGTACGTACTAACGCTTTTTCCGCACCACATAACTCAGCCCAAACAGCCTCAAGACGTTCGCGACCACTATCGCCGTAACCATAGCCGGTTGTTGTTCTAAACAGATATTCGGAAACTTGGTGATTACGAAACGCCTTAAGTACTTTGGCAGTATTTTGTTCAGAAATATCGTCAACTGCAGCAAATAACGGCCGGGCTTGTTCAAGCGCTTTGGTCTTTAAAGCGATAATGTCATCTGGAAATAAGTTCATATAATTATTCCTCTCCTACTACGTATTCTTTGTAGCGTTCGTATTGTTCTGGTGGTAAAGAAACGGAGACGATAATACCTTCAGCTTGGTAATCGACCGACTTTACCGTAGCAATATCATATAATCTGGCTAACAAACCACTATTATCATAAGGTATCTGCAGCTTAGTATCAATAGTAGTTGCTTTAAGGTTATCTTCGATCATGTTTAGCAGCTTATCCAGATTTTTCCCGTCAGCGGCGGATATTGCAATAGTATTAGGTTCCCGCAGCATCCGTTCAAGAGTATGCTGGCTATCAACTTTGTCGATTTTATTAAATACTGTGATAACCTGTTTTGTCTCAGCTCCCAGTTCAGACAACACTTGATATACGGCCTTAATATGCTTTTCATACTCAGGATGGCTGGCATCAATTACATGCAGCAACAAATCCGCCTGAACTACCTCTTCCAGAGTTCCTCGAAAAGCAGCGATCAGTTGATGCGGCAGCTTTTGAATAAATCCTACCGTATCTGTCAATAAAAACTCTTTGCCGCTAGGTAATTTACTTCTTCTTGTAGTGGGATCTAATGTGGCGAACAGCTTGTCTTCTGCTAATACACCGGCGGCGGTAAGTTTATTAAGTAAGGTTGACTTACCGGCATTGGTATATCCTACTAGCGCTGTTGTAGATATTCTCGCCGCTTGACGTTTCTCGCGGTGTAACGTGCGATGTTTTTTAAGGTTTTCTATTTCGAGTTCAATATCGTTAATTCTTGATCGTATCCGCCGCCGGTCGACTTCCAACTTAGTTTCGCCAGGGCCGCGCGTACCTATCCCGCCGCCCAAACGTGATAACACAAGCCCCTGTCCCCCTAGTCGCGGCAGATTATACTTTAACTGAGCCAATTCAACCTGAAGTTTTCCTTCGTGAGATTGTGCCCGCTGCGCAAATATATCCAATATTAGACCTGGACGATCAATTACCTTAACACCTAAAGCTTGTTCTAAATTACGCTGCTGAGCTGGTGATAATTCGTCATCAAAAATGATAATATTAGCGCCTAATTCTTGCCGCACAAGATTAATTTCCTGAACCTTACCACGCCCAATATAAAAAGCAGCATCAATTCGGTTGCGTTTTTGCGAGACAGCTCCCGCGACTTCAGCTCCCGCAGTCTCCGCCAACTGCGCCAGTTCGCTCAGTGACTGGTCTATATCCCAGCCTTCTTGGCGATCCACGCCAACAAGTAAAGCTTTTTCCGTTTGCTCTATATTAGAAACGGCATCTTTAGTTTCTAATAACCGTTCAAGCTGGTTAGTCAAATATCCCAAGTCAATTTGGACGAACTCAGCTAACGATAGTGGGCCTACTGTTTGCACATTATAATCGTCGGCCGTATGTCCGGATATAAAACCGAAACTAATTTCGGCTATTCCGTTTCTAATTCCCATTGCGGTCATAATATCAAACCGCATTTCTTTAAGTGATGCTATATCCACGCTACTTAACCGGCTGTCTCCGCCGGGATGAGTATGTATACACCGGATACCGCTTAAGCGATTAAGAGAGCGCCTTCCTTCGGTCTCAGGCAGAGACACTGTCTTGTTATCACCAACCGCCACCCGAACAACATTTCCCCGGCGATTAATGTAGACTGCAATTTCTCGGTTAAGCTGCTCAGCAATGTCGGCCATAGCCTGCGCTAACTCAATTGTAATTGTCTGGCCGAAGGGAACTGTATGTGTATATAATGACTCAAGGCCTTCGAGGATTACTTTCTTAATGCCATCTTTTTCTCCATATATTTCAGGCAATCAGCATACACTCCTAACATAAATCTGAGTTTATCATTATATT
>CAZCEN010000326.1:0-3476 GCA_964497205.1 uncultured Sporomusaceae bacterium | reverse complement strand
AACCATTGACGGAATCTTTTACCGGCGCCGTATATACTTCCCCGTCAGGAATATTCATCAGGCCGGAGCATTTCACCGCCGGGACTCCCTTGATGGAGAAATGCAAATCGGTACCCGGACCGACAATGCGGACTTTATCGGTAACCGCCAGCAAATTGATTAACGGCGTCATAGCCTGATCCATTTTGGCATAATCGAGATTGCAGACGTCGAAATAGAAATTCTCAAACGCTTCACTGCTGGTATTCGCTAATTGGGCCATCGAGTGATTGGGGTAGCGCAGAACGCACCACTTGGTTTTCGGCACGCGAATATCCGTATGTACCGGCTTGGTCCAGTACTGCTGGTACCATTGCATCTTCTCGGCGGGTACATCGGACAGCTCGCAGATATTTGGAGCGGCGCGCAAGCCGATATAGGCGTCCATACTATCCATTCGCCGGGATTCCCACAAGGCTATCATTTTTAGCTGCTCAATCGTTGCCTCTCTTAGCATTTGCCGAAGTATTCTGTCATTTTTAACAGTAACAAACGGCATTCCGCCGACCCGGTAAACTTCTTTCACCAAGGCTTGCGCCAGCGGCAGTCCCTCATCAAACACTTCAATCAGAATCTTCTCTTGCGGCTGCAGACGAACCGAATACCCGATCAGATTTTTCGCTAACTCGCAGACTCTTTCATCCATGGTAAAGCCTCCTTTTTTGTATTACTCCTCGCAGGATTTTGGCCTGGTAGCATACCAGATAAAGTAGGAACATAGCAAACCATACATAATGAGTGACCAGAATTCCGGATTATCGGTATGTCCCCAGGGCAGTGCGGCAAAATCATAGCCTGCTACGCGCAAGCAGGCGCTGAGTACCCCCATGAGCGACCCTCCGGCAACGAAGCCGGAACTGATCAGAATACCGCGGTGATGACGGAGTTTATTGAGCAGACTGTCTTTGCTCCGGTTAGAGACAATATAAGAAATCAGGCCGCCAATTAACAGCGGAAGATTCAATTCCAGCGGAATATACAGTCCCAAACCAAAGGCCAGCGCCGGTACTTTCATCATATCCAGGAAAACAGCCAGCCAAGCCCCCACAATATACAGCATCCAGGGCGCTGCCTGACCGGACATCATCGGTGAAATAACCGCAGCTACCGCATTGGCCTGCGGCGCTACCAGCGAGCCCTGACCGGAAAAACCAAAACTTTTTGCCAGTAGCATTACGACTCCGGCAGAAATAAAAGCAGAAAAAATAATGCTGATGAGTTTCCATTCCTGCATTTTCCGGGGAGTAATCCCCAGCCAAAAGCCAGCTTTCAGGTCGCCGACAAAACAACCGGTCATAAACAGGCAAGAACAAACCACAGCCGCCATTAACAGCACTACCATAATGCCTGCATCCCCCACCAGACCTGTGCTGATCATGGCTTGCGCCCCGATAAGAATCGTCAGCAAGGTTAGGCCGGATACCGGCTCCGAGGCGGTAAAAGCAATGGAGGTTGTACCAACAACAGAGAAAAGAAACGAGCCAAGTAAGAGTACCACCGTAATCAACACAGACTGAGCCCAAGTATCTGCATAGGTTGATTTCATAATCATCGCAAAAACAACTGCAATCACAGTGATTGCACCCATTATCCAAGGCATGGGAAGATCGCGTTGGGTACGTAACACTTCCCCGCTATTAGAACGAGCTTTAAATATTCCGGTAAGAGCATCTTTGAAAGCAATCCCGATAAAGGGAGCCATTTTGAAGACGCCCAGTATCCCGGACATCGCCAGGGTACCAATACCGATGAATCTAACGTAGTTACGGAATATTTCTTCCGGGGACATGGTTTTAATCAGTTTTACCACATTGCTTCCTACCGGAAGGGTTTGTCCGTCAGCAAAAAAATTGACAAAAGGAATCAGGCACCACCAGCCGAACAGCGAGCCGGCAGCAATAATGGCAGCATACCGCAGTCCTGTCATATAACCCATAGCTAAGACCGCCGCTTCTACGTCAATAGCAAGAAGCATTTTATACTGACCGGCAACCTGTTCCCCTAACGCACAAAAACGGGATGTAAATACTGAGTTCCACCAGCCAAAGGAGTTGGTGATAAAGTCAGCCAGACCGCCCACAATACTGCTGTTAATCAAAACTTTCAGACTACTGCCTCCCTGCGAACCGGATAGCAGTATTTCCGTAGTCGCCAGGGAGCCGGGAAACGGATACCGGCCATGCATATGCTGAACAAAATAGTTACGCAAAATAATAGCGTAGGCAATGCCAAGAACTCCGCCCAGAATGGTTGTCCAGACAAATTGGCTGTACGAGTTTTGCATCTGTAAAATGAACAACGCCGGTAAGACAAAGAGTATACCGGAATTGACCATAGAGCCGGTGGAGCCGATGCACTGCATCATGGTATTTTCACCTAATACATTCTTTCGACCGAGTACGGTTGCCAGACCGATGCCAATTGCGGCAATCGGCACATCGGATGTTATACCCTGGCCGACTTTGAGCGGCATATAAGTAGCCGCCACCGTGAATATGGCGCCGAGTAGCAGCCCCAACGAAGCGGAATACAGGGTTACTTCCTTATATTCCTTATGTGGCGATAAAACCGGTACATACTCTTCGCCGTCCGCTAGCGGGGTAAAGGCATTGTCAGGCAGAGCCTGTACACTTTCTTCCACCTCCGGTTCAATTTGAAACTTTCCAACCTGGGGATGAGCCATACGGTAAACCTCCTTGTTTATGGTATTACGTGTTAAGGCCGCATCGTTTTCTGCAGTTGTATTTACGTTTCAAAGTGGATAGGCTATAATAAAATAGGTGTAAATATTTCCTTTTGCGCTTTCATGCAATACCGCATTTTGGGCGCACGAAACCAGCAGCATGTGTGCTTGGCGGTGCAATGCTGCTTTTTGGGTTAAGTTGTCACCTCACTTCTATACAATTTTGGACAGGTAAATTTTTAAGATCACGCTCCTTTTAAAGTAGTTGAATTTAAATCAACTTACTTGTTTTACAAGCAACTAACTCTCGCTTATATGTGTTTATAATTCACATTATATGGTTATTATAGTGACTTAAATTCATAATGTCAATACATATTGTTCCTAAAATTCACTTATTTTGTATTAAATTGGGAAATAATATAAAAAACGAGAAATTTGCAGGAGATAGCTAGCATGAATATTGGCGAACGTTTACGTTTTTTACGAGAGCAATCAGGCATATCCGGTAAAGCACTGGCGGAAAAGATTGGTCTTGTGCCTTCGCAGATTAATAAGATAGAACATAATGTTACTAAACCATCGATAGACTCTCTGGAACGTATTTGCAATGCGCTCGGCATTACTCTGAGCGAATTCTTTGCAGTCGAAAAAGCTGAATTGGAACCAGAATTACAACGTTTTCTTCACTCTGCCAAGAAACTTACCCCGGCTGAACGAGAAAAATTTATTGAATTAATTGACCTTATGAAAA
>CAZCEN010000325.1:0-3570 GCA_964497205.1 uncultured Sporomusaceae bacterium | reverse complement strand
AGAAAAGCCCTGCAGAGAGGAAGGAAAGATTGAGGAAACGTGGCAACTCATTCAGGGCCTTCCCCCTTGAACGGGTAACCTTCCGGTGCACCGGTAGCAACCCGCGAAATTAAAAATTTTCAAGGGGGATATCTCTAATGAACAAAAGACTTCTTAAAGTTGCTGTAACTACTGCTCTTACTGTAGCTTTTGCCGTTCCGGCATTTGC
The DNA here is from genome assembly GCA_964497205.1 of uncultured Sporomusaceae bacterium. Classification (GTDB taxonomy): domain Bacteria; phylum Bacillota; class Negativicutes; order Sporomusales; family Sporomusaceae; genus Sporomusa. The sequence continues at coordinate 3,362 of CAZCEN010000325.1, read as the reverse complement.
TAACCCTTTCACCGATGTTCCCGCTAAACACTGGGCTTATGACGCTGTAAATAAACTGGCGCAAGCCGGTGTGGTAAGCGGCTTTGGTGATGGCACTTTCAAAGGTGACAAAACTGTTTCCCGTTACGAAATGGCTTCCATAGTTGCTGCCGCAATGCAAAAAAACCTTAACAACGACCAAAAACAAATCGTTGACCAATTATCCAAAGAGTTTGCCACAGAATTGAATAGCATGGGTATCAAAGTGGATGATCTTAGCAAAAAAGTTGATAATATGGTTAAAATCTCCGGTGACGCTCGTGTACGTTATTTCAACGCTGATGATCAGAAAGACTATACCGACTACCGCGCTCGTGTAAGCTTTGATGGCAAAATTAACGACAATATGAAATTCAATGCTCGTCTCTCGAGTGGTAGTGCATTAACTGACGACAAAGCTGCTTCCATTTCTATGGATACTGCCAATGTTACCTTCAATGCTCTCGGTTTGAGCAACACCATTGGTCGTCAGGATGTTAAACTTGGTTCCGGTTATCTGTTAGATACTCAAATGAACGGTTTTGCTACCAATGTTAGCGGCCTGAAATTATTTGCTGGTAATGCATCTTCCAACGCGAAAGTTGATACTACCAGTGCTTATGCTAATGGTAATACTGCTGCTGCCACTGTATGGAATAAAGTATATGGCGCTGAATACAGCACTAACATTATGGGCGCTAAATTAACTGCTGATTACCTAAAAGATAATACCAGCCAAGATCAATTCTATGGCGCTAACGCTGGCTTCAAACTCATGGATGGCGTAACTGCTAACGTTGAATACTTCAAAAACAACGGCGAAAACAAGAACGATGCTGCTGCTAAAGCCTATGGCATCAAACTTAACAAACTTGGTCTGGCTGCAACCTATCGTGATGTAGACGCCAACGCTGTTACTCCGTTCAGCGCTATGTTTACAAGCACTAACGGTCAATACTCTGAATTGAAAGACGGCTTCAAAGGTATGGAGTATCAATATGACAAAGCTCTTGATAAAAATGCCGTTCTTACTGTTAAATATCAAGACTTCGAAACAAAAGATGGCGCTAAACTTCCTGCACGCACTAGCGCTGTTGTAAACGTTAAATTCTAAAGCCTCATTCCGCAATGTAAGGACGCCTTCGGGCGTCCTTTTTGTTTTTAACCTATAAATGTGATATTCTTTACAGTAAGAAATATTTCTCGTATATGGAGAAGCTGAAAGGAGAGATCAAAGTGCGGGAAGACATCGTTGTGGCAATCGATCCAGGCCGGGAAAAATGCGGTATTGCCGTAGTACATAGAACGCAAGGAGTAATGAATAAAACTATCATTGCAACAGCTGAATTAGTTACGGTTGTTACTTCGCTGGTTACGACCCACAAGGTAACTACTGCTGTAATTGGGGATCGCACTACCTCTCATGCCGCCCAGACTGCTCTTGCCGGAATTAAGATAAACGGAGAAAGTATATCTATCATTCCTGTCAATGAACACCGCTCTACTGACGAAGCCCGCAAGCGTTACTGGACTGAGCATCCGCCTACCGGTTTAAAACGATTGATTCCTACTACTATGCAAGTTCCACCAGGCCCGGTAGATGATTATGTCGCCGTGATACTGGCTGAACGCTATTTTGCCGGCCAGTAAAATGAATTTTAGTATATGCGCCAAATTTAAAATAAGCCGCTAATAATTGTAGTGGCATACTTCGACACGTTAAGGACGCCGTTAGTGGCGTTCTTTTTTTTTACCTATACGGCGATTTAAAAAAATGGAACCTTTTATGGGGTTACGGCATATAGTTAGAGTGTTGGAGGAATTTTTGTCAGCTTTTCTAAGATAAGCATAAAATTTGCGGCAAAGAATAGAAATGTAGAAGCATAAAATTACAAGTTCGCTAAAATATGCAATCTTTTACGCCTTAAATATAATAGGCGTTAAGATATGAGCGGCGAGCCGGGGAAGAGGATTTGAGGAAACATGGCCACTCAGATAGTCTCTTCTTAGGTAAGTGCTCAAAAAACAAAAACCTAAGGGGGAAAAACACAATGAAAAAGCAAACATCTTTGGCTCTGGCAGCGGTATTTGCTATGAGCGTAGCAGGAACTGCACTGGCTGCTCCTGCCAATCCTTTCGTTGACGTACCCGCAAAGCACTGGGCCTATGACTCCATTAACAAACTTGCTCAAGCCGGTATAATCTCCGGCTATGGCGACGGCAGCTTTAAAGGCGACAAAACGCTTACCCGTTATGAAGCTGCCGTACTAGTAGGCAAAGCTATGGCTAACAGCGACAAGGCTGATGCTGAAACCAAGAAAACCATCGAAGCTCTGAAGGCTGAATTCGGTTCCGAACTGTCTAACCTCGGTGTTCGTGTCGACAACCTGGAGAAAAACGCGTCCAAAATTAAATTTACCGGCGAAGTCCGGGTTCGCTATGATTACCAGGACAAGAAAGATAATGACAATTTTGATGGCACGAACGAGCGCACTCGCCTGCGTTTAAACATGGATGCAAAAGTTGCCGATAACGTTAACTTCCATGGCCGTTATGAAGCTGAATCGCAGTTCGGTAATAGTGATAATGCCAATGAATCCCGCCTGACTCAAGCTTACATTGATGGTAAAATCGGTCAAGTCGGCTATAGCCTCGGCCGTCAGCCGGTTTGGCTGGGGCAAGGCATGATTGCCGATATTTCCGGTAATTCCGACGGCCTGTTTTTAAATGGCGGTAATAAGGTCAAAGTTGCTGCAGGCGCCTTTAAAAGGAGCGGGGATGATTACGAAAATAAACACTATGATTTGAACTTTGTCGCCGGCAACATTTCGGCAGATGTAAATAAGAATCTCAACCTAACTGCATCTTACCTCAAGGATGACGCAGATAAAACTATTTATAAGACAACTGCTTTTGGCTTAAAGTATAAAGGAATCAAAAATCTTACCGTAACCGGTGAATATGCTTCAAATGACTCTGATTATGCTAAGAATAGTGACTATCACGCCGGTGATGCAGCCAAAGCCTGGATGGCTCAGCTTAAATATCGCGGTGCTAAGCAAGATAACGTCGGTTCCTATGGGCTATGGCTGGGTTACAGAAATGCAGATCAATATTTTGATCCGGGGGAGCTGACTACTCTTACCAGTGGCAGATTCGCTGACAGAAGCTATGGTATGCTTGACAATGTTAAGGGGCCTGAATTCGGGGTTGAGTATACACTGTTTAAAAACGGGATTCTGACAGTTCAATATAATGATCTGGAACTAAAAGATTCAAAACCCGATGCTAACAAAGATAAGAAAAGTCTCGTTGGTTATTTAACCTATACTTTCTAATATATT
>CAZCEN010000324.1:0-3583 GCA_964497205.1 uncultured Sporomusaceae bacterium | reverse complement strand
TAAGCTCCCGGAATCTTTCCTTAATACCGCCTTTGACAATATCTTTTAGGTGAATCGTGCCAAGTACCTTAGTGTTTTGCGCCACGACAAGCGGCGTACCGCCGCTTTTGGCGATGGCTTCAGAGGTGGCGCGGACGGCATCGGGAAAGGTGCCATCCTGAGCCGCTATATACTTCTGAATCGCATCGACAGAGCCTTTACGTATCTGCTGGTCTTTCATGTTGATGCCGCTCATGCGTGTTTGTGCGGTAAAGGGCACAAACTCTGCACCTAAGGCGGTTAAATCCCGTTCGCGTAAGTTATACTTTTGCTTTGCTAATACGACAATACTGCGGCCTTCCGGTGTTTCGTCGGCCAAGGAAGATAATTGTGCGGCATCTGCCATTTCCGGCTCATTTACGCCCGGTGCGGGGATAAATTCCGTTGCCATGCGGTTGCCTAGCGTGATTGTACCTGTTTTGTCTAAGAGGAGTACATTGACGTCGCCGGCGGCTTCGACCGCGCGGCCGGACATGGCCAATACATTTCGTTTTAATAACCTATCCATCCCGGCGATGCCGATGGAGGAGAGCAAGCCGCCTATCGTGGTAGGGATCAGACATACTAATAAAGCAATTAGGGTTGTTACCGACAAGGTAGCGCCGGAATAGATAGCAAAAGGTTCAAGCGTAGCTACTGCAATCAGGAAAATGATGGTCAACCCTACCAGTAAAATGGTGAGAGCAATTTCATTAGGTGTTTTCTGCCGCTTAGCTCCCTCTACCAGTGAAATCATACGGTCGAGGAAGGTTTCGCCAGGATTGGCTGTTACCCGCACCTTAATCCAGTCAGACAGCACTTTGGTTCCACCGGTGACGGAAGACTTGTCACCGCCTGATTCCCGGATAACCGGCGCCGATTCGCCGGTAACGGCGCTTTCATCAACTGTAGCCATGCCTTCGATAACCTCGGCGTCGCTAGGGATTACATCGCCTGCTTCAATTAACAGCAAATCGCCTTTTCTGAGTTCATTGGCGTCGACAATAGTAATATTACTACCATTAAGTTTTTTAGCTTTGGTTTGGCTGCGGGTATTTTTGAGCGCCTGAGCCTGGGCTTTGCCCCGGCCTTCGGCGATGGCTTCGGCAAAGTTGGCGAACAGTACAGTGAACCACAACCAGAGATTAATCTGCAGGGTAAAGGCGATACTGCCGGTGCCTTGCATCAGGTCGCGGAACATTAAGCCGGTTGTAAGCAGCGCACCGATAAAGACGATAAACATAACCGGATTTTTGATTTGTACGCGGGGGTCAAGCTTTTTAAAGGCATCACGGACGGCGCCCACGATGATCTTTTTATCAAAACTGCCATTTTTACTCATATTTATACTCTCCTAAAAAGTGCTGCCTTGCAGCAGTAATAGATGCTCAACGATAGGGCCTAACGCAAGAGCAGGCAAGAAAGTCAGAGCGCCAATCACCAGCACTACTCCTGCCAAAAGGATGACGAATAGCAGGCCGGTTGTGGAAAAGGTGCCCAGTCCTGGCGGTGAAATCCGCTTCTCAGCCATGCTGCCGGCGATAGCCAAAACCGGAATGATAACGCCGAATCGGCCCAGCAGCATAGCGGCGGCAATCATAAGATCGTAAAACAGGGTATTTGCCGTCAGACCGCCAAAGGCGCTGCCATTGTTGCCTGCTCCGGAAGCAAATGCATATAGTATCTCGCTCAGTCCGTGCGGACCGGGGTTGGCAATGCTGGAAGTGCCGGCATCAGTCACCGACGCGATGGCACTGCCGATTAAGATAACCACAGAGGGGATAAGAATGGCAAGGGTGGCCATTTTAATTTCCCAAGCTTCAATTTTTTTACCAAGGTATTCCGGCGTGCGGCCAACCATTAGACCGACAATGAAGACGGTCATAATGACATACATCATCATTCCGTAAAAACCGGCGCCTACACCGCCGACAACAACTTCACCCAGCATCATCTGCAGCATAGGTATTAGCCCGCCAAGCGGTGTCAGACTGTCATGCATGGCGTTGACTGCACCGCAGGAGGCTGCTGTAGTAACAGTGGCAAACAGCGCCGAACCGCCAGTACCAAACCGTACTTCTTTTCCTTCCAGGGCAGTAGGTTGACTAATGCCAAGTGATGATAGAATGGGGCTGCCATACAGTTCACTGGCATAGAGGGATCCCAGCATGATGGTAAACAACAGCAGCATCGCTCCCAATATGGCATAACCCTGACGTTTATCGCGGGTGAGATGACCATAGGTAAACAGGAGCGACACCGGCACCAAAAAGATCGCTAATGCTTCAAGCAGATTGGTCAGAGGAGTGGGGTTTTCAAAGGGATGGGCCGAATTGGCGTTAAAGAAGCCGCCGCCATTAGTACCCAGCATTTTGATGGCTTCCTGGGAAGCTACCGGACCCATTGCCAGTGTTTGCTGCGCTCCTGCCAGTGTCTGAGCGGTTACATAAGGTGACAGGTTTTGCAGAACACCCTGTTGGACTAAAGCGCAAGTTAGGATAATGGATAACGGGAGTAGTACCCAGACAGTACCACGGACAAGGTCGAACCAAAAGTTGCCGATGGTTTCGGTAGTCTTACGGGTAAGACCTCTGATAAGTGCTACCGCCACAGCAAGCCCTGTGGCGGCAGAGACGAAGTTTTGCACCGTGAGCGCCGCCATTTGCGTAAAATAACTTACGGTTGTTTCGCCGCCGTAGGCTTGCCAGTTGGTATTGGTCATAAAGCTGACCGCCGTATTAAACGCAACATGCCATGGTGTTACACCTGCCAGGTTTTCCGGATTAAAGGGCAGGAAATTCTGAAATATTTGTATCAGATATACTGCCATCATACCGATGAGATTAAACCAGACTAAGTTTTTTGCATAGTCTTTCCAATTCATTTCTACTTTACTGTCTACGCCAGTTAGACGATAGATGGTTTTTTCCATTGGCAAAAATAGTGGGTCAAGCAGTGTTTTCTCCAGAGAAAACACGCGCGCCATATAACGGCCCAGCGGCAAGGCCAAAAGAATCAGTACCGCTAAAAAAACAAGAAATAAAAAAATATCATTTGTCATTTTAAAATTCCTCCGGTTTAAGTAATGCGTACACTAAGTACGCTAATAATAACAGAGCCAGTGAGCCGGCCAGCCATAGATCGGCCATATGAAATCCTCCCTTGAATTCATTGTTGCTTAGCACAGTCATATTGTATCTCTAATTGGAGTCAGGATGTCGTCAAGAAGGAGAGGTTAGGTGTAAAAAAGTTGTAAAGAGGAGCAGCGATGCACGTCAAAAAACACCACACTAATATAGAGTTGGTGCGGTGCTTCTATGAGTTGCTTTAAAAACAATTTTTTCGGAAGAAGGAAATTTATGTTAAAAAGCAGTATATTCTGGTAACAAGATAAAATCAAGTTATGAGTGTAGCAATGACAGTTAAGTCTGCTTTATTTGCTTTATGAGTGCATTCATTTTACATTATAAGAATTTTAAGATTGTGGCACTGGAGTGAAGGGTCGTGGAAAGTAGAAAGCAGGCAGTTATCACCCATGGTAAAGGGCTGCATGCCCGTGTGGCAG
>CAZCEN010000323.1:0-3583 GCA_964497205.1 uncultured Sporomusaceae bacterium | reverse complement strand
TATCCGCCGCCATTAGGTACTACCGGCTTGGAAACAAGATTAAAAAACATTGAGACTCTGACAATGGCTGAAATGGCCGAAATCATTGCCAATGGTGCTTGCCGCCCGGGAGCGCCGGAAGAGGTCAAAACCGAGGTAAGGAATTTGTTCGCGGCTAATCGTAAAGACCCTTACCGGCAAGCTACCATTTCTACGCTGAAAGCCGATTATCGGGAATATCACAGCAAAATGGTGCTGCCAACCTTATTGATGGTGGGTGAATTTGACCAAACAACGCCGCTGGCTTACGCCGAGTTTTTGCAGTCGGTACTTCCATCTTCAAATCTTGTGATTATTCCTGAGGCGGCTCATATGACAAAACTGGAAAATCCGCAAGAGTATAACCGGTTGGTTGCTGAATTTTTGCAGGGGGTAAAGTAGCATGGCCGAGCAAAAGAAAGTATTTCATGGCTGGTGGATTGTGCTGGTAGCCTTTTTATCGGTTGCCATTACCTATGGAACGAAAGGTGTTTTTGGTGTAGTGCAATTGCAGATGCTCGACGATTTGCACTGGACACGGGCTTCCATTGCCGGTGCCATGTCGGCCAATATGCTGGTATATGCCGTAGCTGCTCCGTTTGTGGGCCGGTTTATGGACAAAATCGGCATTAGGACAGTACTCATTGCCGGCGCCTTGTTAACAGGGATATCGTTCCTCTTAGTCACTACGGTAACGCAAACCTGGCAGTTCTATTTATACTATGGCGTGCTGCTCGGTTTGGCTAACACCGGGATGGGAATGATTCCGGGGCCTACGGCAGTAAACCGCTGGTTTGTTAAAAAGCGGGGCAGAGCCTTATCGATTGCTTTGGTCGCATCTCCCGGCGGGATGGCCGTTTTCACCTTCCTCGCCAAAGACTTGCTCAAGACTATCGGCTGGCAGGGGATGTTTATGGTCATGGGAATTGCTTCGCTGGTTGTTGTCATTATCCCGGCCTATTTCCTGATGCGTTCGTCACCGGAGGAAATGGGGTTGCTGCCGGACGGGGATTCACAGCCCCGGGCTGCTGTAAATACGGGTATCCAGGTCCCTGGTGCTGCCAATGAAGTGGAATGGACGTTAACTAAATTGTTTACTTCCCCCATGGCATGGTGCCTGTTTTTCGCTTATTTTATCATGGGTGGAAACGGCTGGGCACAACAGGTGCATCAGGTGCCGCATTTGATAAAAATGGGCTTGAGCAAAGACGCTGCTACTGTAGCTTTAGGGATGAACATGGTCTTGGCAGTGCTGTCCATGTTAATTTGGCCGACTATTTCCGACTTCATGAAACGTAGTACGGCGGTAGTTATTTCGCTCTTGATTCAGGCTATAGGGACAGTGCTGCTGCTTAATGCCTCAGATATTACTATGACCTACGCTTTTGTATTTATCATGGGTATTTCCCACTATGGCAGTTATGGGTTATTTTCTGCTTTTGCCGCCGATACCTTTGGCCGGAAAAGTCTGGGGACGGTGAGCGGCGCTATGGCTATGGTGGGAGCTGCGGGAGCAGCTATCGGCATTTATGCCGGCGGCGCTATTTATGATGCAACCGGCAGCTATCAGCTGTTGTGGCAGATGGGCATTGCCGGCTTGCTGATCGGTGTGGCCGTAGTATTTATTTTAGGGCAAATGAAAAGCCGGCAGGAAGTAGCAGCCAAGCTTAACGCATAACGCATTGACAGCTATGGCTGACTAACGGACGGGAATGGATTTTGCGGAAGTAGGTGATGGATATGCCGTTTCTTAACTTGCCGGGCTGGAATATGTATTATGAGGAATACGGAACAGGTTCCCGGAATATTGTTGCGATTCACGGCAATTTAGCTTCCACCCGCTGGTGGCGGTATTTGTGGCCGTATGTCCCGCAAAAGTACCGGGTGATCGCTATGGATCTGCGCGGCTGCGGTCAGAGCAGCCGCGTTAGTGAGGGATATCAGATTTCTCAGTTTGCCGAAGACATAGATGGATTAGCCCAAGCCTTAGAATTGGAACAGTTTCATTTGCTGGGACATTCCATGGGTGGGCAGATTGCTTTGGCTTACACAATTGCTTACCCGCATAAGGTTCAAACGCTTACCCTGCTGGACAGTGTACCAGCCAATGGATTGGATTTGTCAGAGGAAGGCAGGCAGGTCTTTGCCAAACTGCAACAGGACAAGGGATTTTTACGGCAGGCCATTCGAAGCTGTGTTCCCTATGTAGAAAATCAGGACTTTGTTACTGAGCTCTGGGAAGATGCGTTTGGGTGCGCGCCGGAAATATACTTCCGCAATCCGGAGACCATGCACGAAACGGTATTACTTGGCGAAGCGGAGAAGCTTACCACTCCTACCTTACTGGTGCATGGTCGCGAGGACAGTATAATTCCCGTTGCGGCCATGCAGGAGACTATCCGGGCGATGAGCCGGGCAAGGGTTGTCTTTTTGGAAAACTGCGGCCATTCTCCGTTTATTGAAAAGCCGCAGACGGCGGCTCAGATCTACTTTCAGTTTCTGGGAGACCATGATTGTAAGGAAGGGAAGTGAATGTTTTGTTTCAAGGTAATTTCAAAGGGGCATTATTGGCTGCCGTATTGTGGCTGGCAACTCTGGTACAACCGGTACAGGCCGCTTCGACCTTTATTGCTGGTGCGCACTCTGTCAATGTTGTAAATTATGATGACCTTACGACAAATAACCCGGCTATTGGCAGTTTGTCGGAAGCCCGCCGGGCCGCTTTGGGAGAAAGTACCTGGGCTTCCGGTAAGCCGCAGCGGCCTGACTGGTATACTCCCAAAGGTAAAGTGCCCGGTATGGAGATTAGCGGGTATTTTGAGGACTGCTATTTTGTCATGCGGGTGCCGGAAAAGTGGAATGGTCGATTGGTTGTCGTTGGTGCCCCCGGTTTTGGTGATGCCCGCTCGACAGATGCATTAATAAGTGATTATGTGTTAACAAAGCTTGACAGCGATGGCGCAAGCTATGCGTACGCTGTCTGTGACAAAGGAACGACAGGCGAACAAATCCCGGCTCCTGACGGAAAAATATATCCCTGGGCCAAAGCCATGACAGCCTTAAGCAGTGAGCAGGACTCGCTGGCTGAGTGGAATACAAGGTTCCACCAACTGACAGTGGCCGCCAAAGATGTCCTCAAACGCTTACGCGGTAAAACTCCGGAGTATACCTATTTATGGGGCTACTCCAACGGTGGGTATGTTACACGCTATGCGTTAGAACATAACCCCGAGCTATATGACGGAATGGTTGACTGGGAAGGTGTGCTCTGGCGGGGGCATGAGGAAAATCTAATTTCCAGCCTGACTACCGCCGTGAATGCCTGGCAGGTATTAAAGGATGCTGGGGCAGAGCCCGAGGCAAAAAATCGGGCGGTGCAGTCGCTAAATGCTATGGGTCTGCCGCAAGAATCCGAATTTTTGTGGCCCTTGCATGGTTCTGCTTATTGGCTGCCTACTTTGAATCTACACCGTGCCAAATATGATCCGGAGTTTAAAAAACGGGATTGGTGGGAGTTCTTGTCTCATCCGGAAGATTACCAGCAGTATAACTGGTTTGCCCGACC
>CAZCEN010000322.1:0-3622 GCA_964497205.1 uncultured Sporomusaceae bacterium | reverse complement strand
TTTCCCGTCCTTAACAAGCTTTCCCCGCTTAAACCGTCACCCGCACCAGAGCCCGCTCGCGAACAGGTTCGCGAACAAAAATTCAATGTTAGTCAACCTAATGCCGTTTATGACTTAGCGACTTCTATCCGTAATTTAGTACAAACCGCCAAAACTGACAATCATGAAATTATCATCCTATGCATTGGCACAGATCGTTCTACAGGCGACTCGCTGGGCCCATTAACCGGCAGTAAATTAAAAACACTAAATATATTTCCCCATGTTTACGGTACACTTGACGACCCGGTCCACGCCACCAACCTGGAGGCCAAACTAAAAATCATTACTTCCTCTTTTGCGAACCCGTTTGTGATTGCGGTAGACGCCTGTCTTGGTAAACTTGAAAACGTTGGCTGCGTTACCTTAGGACATGGTCCTGTTAAGCCCGGAGCAGCTGTAAACAAGAACCTTCCCGCTGTTGGCAATGCCTATATTACCGGAATTGTCAATGTGGGCGGCTTTATGGAGCACATGGTGCTGCAAAGCACTCGTCTGAATCTTGTTATGAAAATGGCAGATACAATTGCTCATGGGCTGACTTTTGGCATTGGCCGTATTCACAGTAAGATGCATTAAATAAAATAGACTAGCCGACAGGATGTAACTACCTGTAGGCTAGTCGCAGAATAAATAAACTCCCAGGCTATAAAAAAATAGGCTGGGAGTTTGTTTTTTGCTATCTATTTGGTATCACTGGCTGTATTTTCGCTGAGCATCTGACATGCGCCACGGAATATAGCCCCTTCATTCACGGTTAAAATGCCTACTTTAATATCGCCATACACTTTAGCTGTAGGCATGAGCTCCAGTTTATCAGAAATATCAACATTACCGTTTATTACCCCGGCAACAACAGCATTACGAGCCTTAACCTGCGCTTGGATGTGGCCATTCTCACCAACGACCAAGTCCCCGGACGTACTAATTTCTCCTTCGTGCTGACCATCCACCCGAATAGTCCCTTGCGAAGTAATGGTGCCTTTAAAAGCTGTATCACCACTGATAATGGTCCCTACTTGGTCAACAACACTATTAGCTTGCTTTTTAGCGCCAAACATCCATTTACCTCCTATAATTCAAGCTTGCCTTAGTCTCGTAATAAACTATAGCAAACCATATTAAGCTTTTTAATATCTAACAAGACTATTCTAGGCGTCAGGTTGTATTACTGAAGAAAACTGGAGGGGTTTACCGCCGTACCATTTACCCGGACTTCATAGTGAACGTGCGTTCCTGTGCTCATTCCCGTACTGCCCATATAGGCTACGACCTGACCTTTTTTTACATGCTGCCCTACGCCAACAGCGTTTCGGGAGTTATGACCATAAATTGTAACAATACCATTACCATGATCGATTTCTACCATGTTTCCATATCCGCCAAACCAACTGCTATTAGTAACCGTGCCATCAGCGGTTGCCATAATGGGTGTACCATAACTACTAGCGATATCGATTCCCGGATGCCAATCGCTTCCTCCGCCCCAAGGTGAATTACGCCAACCAAAGCGAGAAGTTACTTCACCGCTGGCCGGCCAGATTGACGGCGTAACGGCCATTCGTTCATTTTTTGATGCAATGGCACTTTTTATATTGGTAAGACTTTCTTCTCTTTGAATAGCTGCCGCTTTTAGCTCTTTAACCAAACTGGTTAACTGATCAATGTTGGGCTTAGCTTCCGGACCACCTTGTCCATTATAATTAGACAAGCGGGCTGGGGCCGAACGAGACGTGTCTGTTACTTCTTCCCCATTTACCATCCGCCGGAGATCACTGTCAAGCTGGTTAAGCCGGTTCATATCTTCCTGCAGCTCAGCCGTCGCTTTGGCTAGCTCTGTCAACTGGGTTTTCTGCTTATCATTAACTTCCCGGAGCTGAGTTAGTTCAAGCTTGTCCTGTGTTGCTGCATTTGCCTGGAATCGGTAATTCAGCATTGTGCCTGAAAGCAGTAACAGACATATCCCCAATGCGGCCGCAGTATACTTAATTGTTTTAATTGGTATGCAAATACGGAACACCGATTTAGTATGATGGGGCACAATCATTAACGTGTATTCACGTCTGTCAGGTTTTGGCGTTTTTTGTTTCAACAACATCACCTTCTTTTCGTCCAGACAGAAAGGGTATCTCTTCTGGATAAGTACAACAGGGCTTCCGCAATCGCCAAAGGCTACGCGCAAACCGTGTTTTCTTTGCTGTTTGCAACAGCCGAACTATGATGTTATTCGCCAAAAAATATAAAAATCCTGCTTTTTTATGAATTTTTTTCCAAAGCCTTACTTAAGGCTTGTTTTTCTTCATCAGTTAAGTGATAAGCAGATTGTCCATTAGCAATTGGTTTGGCATATACCCGCGACTCATTTCGCCCGTAAATGCTGGATAAAACCACGCCGTTCCGTTTACTGTCAAGCAGTGCCATAGCAAAACTCAGGTCACTACCCATATCATCAAAAGCATTAAACCGAACTACCCCCACATGCTGAATGGAGACAGCAGCAACTGCATCCAGGCGATGAAATTCCCTGTCCAATTCATTGACCCGATTTACGGCCTGACGTACTTCCTCAATATGACCGGTTAGCAATCGCTCAACATTTACACCTTCCATGCCTTCCATCATCTTACGATAACGCTTGTTCAATTTGCCCATTTTAATGTTAACATTAATAAAAACAAGAAGTGCTAAAAAAATCAATGCAGTTAAAACTAGTAGTATGTAAGGTAAATTAGCAGTAACAAACATTGTATACTTTGACAAATCCATGATATCCATTGCATCACCTTTCTTAATCCGATAACTGCCATAATTAGTATTCTATATTGGCCAAAAATATGCTATTACTGCAGCGGCAGGAATTGCCGGCAGCAAATTTGCCAGCTTTATTTTTTTTATTTCCAACATTAGTATGCTCACTCCGACAATAAGAATGCCGCCGGTTGCTGTTAATTCAGCAATCACTTTATCTGATAATACAGTGCTGAAAAATCCAGCCAATAAAGTAATGCTTCCTTGATATAGCAGAATGCTAATACTGGAAAAAGCCACTCCCAGTCCCATACTTGAAGTAAAAATAACGGATGTAATTCCATCCAAGAGTGACTTAGCATATAAAGTACTGGTATCTCCGGCTATCCCATCCTGAATAGCACCAACCACAGCCATTGCCCCAATGCAATAAATCAAACTGGTTGTAACAAAAGCGCGTCCAATGTTATTTTTCCTATCTCCGGCCTGGCCGCCCATTTTGTTTGACAACCAAGTTCCTATCCGGTTAAGCCCGCCGTCAATATTCAACGCTTCACCAATAATAGCTCCAATAGCTATCCCCAAAATAACAATAAGCATATTTTGTGTCTTAAAGGCCATTTGTAAACCAATTGCACCAACAGCCAATGCCATGCCATGCATAATGGTATTCTGATATTTCTCAGGAATACCGCGTTTCAGGGCCAAGCCTACGCCTGAGCCAACTAAAACTGCAGCGGCATTAACCAAAGTTCCTTTCATACACTATCCTCCCTTAGCGGCAATTTCCCTTATAGCGGCAAGCGTCACGCTTATTTCTTCCTCGGTGTTGAAA
>CAZCEN010000321.1:2083-3626 GCA_964497205.1 uncultured Sporomusaceae bacterium | reverse complement strand
CAGGGCAAAATGGTTATCCCCGGAATGATTGACAGTCATATTCACCCGCCGGGAATTGCCCTGTCTGAACTATATGAGGTACAATTATTCGGAATTAACACGATAGAAGGTTATCAACAAGCTGTGAAAAGCTTTATCAGCCGGAATCCGGATATAAAAGTGTTATACGGCCAGGGCTGGCTGTGGAGTGCTTTTACGGGGCTTGAGGCGAGTAAAGGTCCACGCAAAGAACACCTTGACGAAGTGGCGCCGGATATCCCGGTAATACTCAGAGCTATGGACGGACATAGCTGGTGGATTAATTCCAAAGCCTTTGAAATCAGCGGCATTACCAGTGAAACCGAGTCGCCTGAAGGCGGCAGTATTGAAAAAGACGATGGTACCGGCGAACTGTGGGGTACAGTAAAAGAAACAGCTATCCCGCTGGTGAAACAGCCCAGCTATACTTTAGAACAAACTGTACAGGGCATGAAGGCCTTTCAGCGGAGAATGCACAGCTACGGCATTACCGGTGTACTCTCCATTATGGGCCGGAGCAACCAACTGATGCTTACGGCTTGGGACGACCTTAGAAAACGAGACGAACTGGCGCTCAATGTCCGCTGTGCCATAACGGTAAATCCTCAGGAAGATGTGCCGAGTCAGTTGGCGGCTATTGACCAATGGCGGAAAGAGTATCATTCGCCCTATTTTCAAATAACGACAGCCAAGTTTTTTGCTGACGGTGTTGTTGAAGGCGGAACCAGCTATCTGTTAGAGCCCTATGCCCCGGAGGCAGGCAAGGAGGCGGGGTATTGCGGCAGTTTGTTATGGGAATGGGACCGGCTTAAGGATGCATTTTGCCTGGCAAATGAGTACGGTTTGCAAATTCACGTCCACTCAACAGGTGATGCGGCGACTAGGGAAGTGTTGGATGCGTTTGAAGCCATACAAAGTAAGGTTGGTTCAGCTAATATGCGCAATACAATAACCCATTTGCAGCTTGTGCATCCGGATGATATTCCCCGGTTTAAAACTCTTAATGTTATTGCCAGTGTTCAGCCTTACTGGCATCTTAAGGGCCCTAACTGGTGGCAGAATGTTGATTACCGGATAATTGGCGAGCGGGCAAAACAGGAATATCCGCTCAGATCGTTTGTCGACCAGGGGGTTGTTATTGCTTCTTCCTCGGATTACTCCATTACCCCTGTACCTTATCCAATGTATGCGATTGACACAGGGGTTACACGCAATCTTTATAGCGGCCGTAATTTTGGGGTAGAAGATATAACCGATATGGATGATGACAGATATCTGTTAAATAAGAAAGAGCGCGTTTCGGTGGCCGATATGCTTAAGAGCTTTACTAGTAACGGCGCCTATGCTCTATGTATGGAGCGTCAGACAGGATCGCTTACAGTGGGGAAACAGGCTGACCTTGTTGTTCTTGACCAGGATTTATTTGCAATAAACCCTATTGATATTGATAAAGTCAAGGTTACTATGACCTTCTTTGCCGGAAAACTAGTGTATAGCAGCGACATGAAATAGTTGAAGCAGTATG
>CAZCEN010000321.1:0-2037 GCA_964497205.1 uncultured Sporomusaceae bacterium | reverse complement strand
TTAAACAAAATTCTGCAATATTGGAGTGAAATAGGCGTGTTAGTGAAGGAATTAGTAATTTAATAATAGAATAGGATTTTAGCTGTACCTGTGCGTCGGATGTCGATAATCTTAGGTGGTGAAGGGGTTAGGTATTGTGGCTTCCGTTAACTTAACAGACTCATTAATACTGTCCCCGGATGCAGGCCAAAGGGATAATGGCGAGGCCTTGGCAGTGCAGAACGTGCGTTTTATTGAACGACCGCCAGGGAACGATAAGACCATAGCGATGGCCGAGCTTAGTTACCAGCAAGCCCAACGCGGTTATAAAACTTTGGTTATATCCGAATCGGTGCAGGTAATAGAAAAGGTATTGGGGCATTTGGTAAGAAATCGCCAACTCAGAGCTTTTCGTTTGGGGAGTGCCGGTAGTGCACAAGAGAACGCATTGACTTTTTCCCAAGATAAGGTGATAGACGCTTGGCTTAGTCAGGTAGCAGAACAGTGCAGGCAAGATTTGCTTATTATGCGCGATAATAAGGATCAGACCGAAAGATTGAAGCAGGAACTGGACAAGCTTACTAAACGCCAAAGTGAAATTGGCAAAGAATACGCAAATACCTTGGCCAAACTTGCTATAAGTGAGGAACAGTGGCGGGAATTAGCCGAACTCGTTGAGCAGGAACAGCAAAATTATCGTCAATTGTGTGAACGGCAGGAAGGTGTACACGCTGATCAGGAAGCTATCGTGATGAGCCAGCCGGAAAGCAGTAAGACAATTACCATGCTTAAACAAAAAATAGATAGTTTGCAGGCGGCTAAGCAGCAAACGGAAACGGTAATTGCCCAAAACCGGGCGGCGAAAAACGAATTAACGATTAAGCTGGCCCGTTTATCTCAGGCCGCTGCTTTGGACGAAAAGAACGACCGGCTTGAAGAGGCTATTGCTGACCGGCGTTATGTGCTCAGGTGGTTGGAAGGAGATAAGAAGAAGCTGGTCAAATGTCTTGAAATGCTAACTGCACAACAACCGGATGAAATTGATTTGTCTGGCAAAAGCCAGGAAGAGCAGATAATGACGTTATGGCAATACCAGCGTTATTTAAATGAACTTGCGGCAGTTGCGCTGGAAGTTTATCAGCAACAGCAGGCGCCGGTGAACCCTATTTTGAATCAGGACATTGCCCTGTTGGAAGACAAGATACATAGTATTAAAGAACGGCAGTCTGACCTTATTTCCATAGGGAAAACTACAATAAATGAATTTCATGAGATTGTAAAGGTCATAGTGGAAACGGCAGAAGAATATGGCTGGACGACAAGTTTGTTTAAATCAGATATCAGAGACGTATCTGCCAGTTATCAAAGTTTTAGCCGGCTTCATGAAGCGACGGTTGAACTGCTGTGGTCATCGCCGCCAAAGGTATTGACTAAGTTAGGGTTTTGTACAGAGTGGAAGGAAAAATTATTTGAATTAGTGGTAAGGGCTAAGGCGATGGAACAACTGGTAGACTCGCCGAACACCATTTATGATCATACAATAGCCGAAATTGAGGCTGTTTTAATGGAGTGCCGGTATCTGTCTCAGCGTGTTTATGAGGCTTGTTATAAGCATCTTCTGGCCTGCGGGCAGACGGTAGAGCAAACCTATAATCAAATCCAGGCCGATTTGGCAGAGCTGTCACAGCAATTGCAAAACTTCGGCAATCCTCAAACCTTGAGAGCCCAGATCGTGGAGAAGGCAGCCGCCGAGAAGCTTAATTTTACACAATGCCTAGAACAAGTGGAGACCATTCTCAGCCAGTCGCACACCGAACTAAAGCAGCAGGAAAGTGAACTGGCTATAGAGCAGCAGGCTCTTCAGACAATGAGTACAGAAGAACACACAGAATATCAACAGGCTTTGGATACGGCAGCCGTCCAGCTTGCGGCAATCGAACAGCAGTTACAGCTGCAGGAAAGTACCCTGTCGGACAGCAGCCGGCATTTGGATGAACTGCAGGGTGAAATTGAAATGTCGAAGACTCAATTCGACATTTTGACTTGTGAACAGAGAAC
>CAZCEN010000320.1:0-3659 GCA_964497205.1 uncultured Sporomusaceae bacterium | reverse complement strand
GAATTACTGTTTGGCTAAGTGCCGTAAGCCTTTACCGATTGAATAGGCGAGGGCTAATGTCAACAGCGAGCCTAAGATACCTGCAAAGGAAGTGCCTGTGTCAACAGTTGGCCAAGCCTCCTTTTCTCCGGTAGCTTCAGATGTAGCTTCAACAGCTGCCGGTTTTTCCGACTGTTTGAAATTATAATCAGGTAAAAATGCGGTTTTTTGCTGTATTTCGGCAAAGATGCCGTGAATTCCTTCCGGAGCTTTTAATTCATCTTCACCGACAATATTTGCAATTGACCACTCCAGTCCATCGGGGTTGGCAGAGGCAAACCAGCTTAATGCGCCTCCGGTCAGTATAGCGGTAATCAGCAAGGTTGCAAATACTCTCTTAAGCGGAATATTGCCAAAGGGTTGCCCGAGCGCCGTTTTGCGTAAAATCTCGGGAGATTCTTTAAGGATAAACATAACAATGGCTGCCGTTACCAGACCTTCGACAAAACCTATAGCTAAATGGATGGGTTGCATTAAGAGGACAAAGGTGCTAAATGGCAGTTCGGAGATTCCGGAAAAGAGGGTTTCCAGTACAACCCCGAAAGCGCCTAGTTGGAGTCCGACGACTGCCGCTATCACAGACCCTATAAATAAACGGCCCTGGGAAGGGTTGTTACCGGTTAAGGGCTTATAAATAAATGGATAAGCAATAAAGCAGGATAAAAAGCCCATATTGAAAATATTACAACCAAGAGCCAAGATACCACCATCGGCAAAAAATAAGGCCTGAATCGTTAAGATAGATGCTATAGTTAAAAATGCGGCTTGCGGTCCTAGCAAAATGGCGAGCAGCAGTCCTCCGCCTAAGTGGCCGCTCGATCCTGTTCCAGGGATAGTAAAATTGATCATTTGTGCCGCAAATACAAAGGCTCCCAGCACTCCCATAAGGGGGACTTTGCGGTCATCGATGTCGCGCTGTACTTTTTTTGCGGCGTAAGCGGCTATACCGGCTGTTGTTGCCCACATAGCCCCGCCTACTACAGGGGAAATTAACGCATCTGCCATATGCATTATTGAATCACTCCTAAAATTAAATTTGGTTTGCTTAGAGGGCACCGTTTCGAGGTCGGAGAAACTCAGTTACCGACAAAAAAAGACTACAAAAGAACCCCATGCACTGCTGCTGGAATAGACTTTCGTAGCCTTGTTTCAACGATATACAGCTTGATGAAAATATAATTCCACCGGTTCTTCTGAACGCAGGCCTCTTCATGATGCCTATATTGTGAATATTTTCATCTGCGTAATAATATTCTTCATAGAAAATTTTATTCCTGCTGCCTAACGGAGTCTTTTTTCAGAAATTTAACTGAATTTATGTAAAAGCAGGTTTTTATCCTATCGGACAGAATATTATGGAGTGGATTTAAAAAGATTATGTTATATATTATAGATGTAAGAGGTTACTTTACGCAAAAATAATACGTCATTGCGTGCGCAAGCTTGAAATCATTCTCCCCGGCCTTGAGGAAAAAATAGAACTGTAACTGTTGTTGCGGGACAAATTTTGGGCTTGCTATAATTACGGTATGGCATATAGCCGCTAAGTAGAGGTGAAACAAATGGATACCCACAAATTGAGAGTTGCATTGGCCGGAGTTCTATGCGGTCAATCCGGCAAGATTACCAATGCAGAAGATTATTTGCATTCGGCCGTTACCGTACCGCTAATAGATATGGATGGGAAGCCGGCTATTTTATTTGAAGTTCGTTCCAGCAAATTACAATGGCAGCCGGGAGAAATTTGCTTTCCCGGTGGCCGCATTGAGAGCTATGATAGCAGCCCTTTGCAGGCTGCTTTACGGGAAACTGTTGAAGAACTCGGTGTGTCTCAAGAAGATATTGAAGTTCTTGGGGAAATGGATTATTTGGTTAGTCCTCTCGGCGTTATTATGTATCCGTATGCAGTTCATATTTCTGCGCAACTTCCTTTTACCCCTAATGAGGATGAGGTTGCTGATGTATTTACGGTACCGCTTGATTTTTTACTTACCACGAAACCGCAAATTGCTTCCATGGAAGTAGCAACGAAGCCCCTTGAGGGATTTCCATATGAGCTGCTGCCTGCTGATTATCCCAAGGGATACCGGCGCCGGGCTGAATATCAGGTGCTTTTTTACCAGTATAATCAATATGTTATCTGGGGACTTACAGCCAGGGTACTGACAAGTTTTCTCGATATATGCAGGAACCGGTTAGCAGGAGGTTTCGGAGTGTGATACCTCATGTCATTTTACTGGTAAGCATAACTGGACTGGTATTTACCTATCCTTTTGATGGTTACTTTCGATTTACGCTCAGTGTGGCTGTTCTAGCCACACTGCTCTTATACTTTCAGCGATTGCCAGTTATTAGTATTTCGGCTTCTGCCGGCGCGCTCATCCTTATGTTTAGGGTAGCTATTAAATATCCCTTTATTGATGAAACCTTGGTAAGCACCTTAATACATAACTTACCGTCTTTTGGTTATTATCTGGCGTACGGTTTGCTGTTTAAGTTAGCAAGGGTTCGCGATTATACAGGAAATATACTGGCACTAATTTTGCTTTTGAGTATATGTGATATTGCCAGTAACTGTGTAGAACTCATTATTCGCTGGGAACTTATCGGACGCAATCTGGAAACTGTATTGACAAGTGTAGTAGCTGTCGGAGTTGGACGGGCCTTAATCGCTGTAGTCGGCTATTACTCTTTGAAACGCTATCGCGATTTCGTGTTGGCTGAAGATCATGCCGCCCGCTATGCGGACCTTATTTTCATTATTGCAAAGCTTAGGGCTGAGCTGTTTTACTTGAAAAAATCATCTGCGGATATTGAAACTGTCATGGAAAAAGGCTATACGCTATATCAAACTCTTAACACCGCAAATCCGGGAGAATTGGCGCAAGCTGATTCTCCTTCGGCGAGGGCTTTGGCGATTGCCCGCGATATTCATGAGGTGAAGAAAGACTATTACCGTGTAACCAGAGGCATAGAAGAAATTCTCAAGGTTGCGGTTAGCGAAGAAGGATTGCCGTTAGCAGAGTTCTTTCAAATTATCGAGCAAAATACCAGGCGGTATATCACCGGTTTGGACAAGCCTGTTACTATTACTTTTGACTACGATGGTACTTTGGTTACTGATAAGTATTATGCCATTGTGTCTATCCTGAATAATTTAATTATCAACGCTGTTGAAGCTGTTGAGCCGTCAGGAATTATTGTTGTGAGCGGGCAATGCGGCAGGGGTAAGCTGACACTTGCTGTGTTTGATAATGGCCCGGGTATCAGCCCGGAAGAAATGGAATTAATATTTGCTCCCGGTTATTCTACTAAGTTCTCTGAGGTAACGGGGCAAATGTCGACCGGCCTGGGACTCAGCCATGTCAAAAATCTGACAG
This sequence comes from uncultured Sporomusaceae bacterium, assembly GCA_964497205.1. GTDB lineage: Bacteria > Bacillota > Negativicutes > Sporomusales > Sporomusaceae > Sporomusa. The sequence continues at coordinate 240 of CAZCEN010000320.1, read as the reverse complement.
AATCGTTAGGCGGCAAAATAGACGTAGCTTCCAGGCCAGGGAAAACGGTATTTACGGTTACAATACCGCTGGCTAACTTAGTTGTAAATGGGACGGGTCCTCATCACAACCGGGTCGTTTGATCCATGACTGCTCCAAGACTTTGGTTTCACAAATAGAGTCGAGAACAGATAAGTTACGGAATTTGTGCGACTAACCTTCAGATGGGGTTCCCCCCAACTGAAGCTAAGTCTACTTTAT
>CAZCEN010000319.1:0-3660 GCA_964497205.1 uncultured Sporomusaceae bacterium | reverse complement strand
TGCAGCCAGTTTTGGCATACCTGACCGGTCTCGCCGTAGGTAACAAGCTCGTAGGGATATAACGCAATTTCAAAATCCAGATTGTTATCGATCATTACCTGGAAGGCCTTGCCTTCTATACAATTGCCACGGTACTCGTCAATAGGACGGCCGTAAATCCGGCCTTCCGGACGATAGCGGTAGGCATAAATACGTCCATATTCTACAAGTTCCTGTAAAAATTCTTCTGCTAACTGCTCATGCAGTTCCTCAGGAACATAGCGCAGAGCATTTTTCAACGCAGTTTCCGTCTGGCTTTTAGTAAGACGGAAGCCCCGGTTTGGCGCCCGGCGAATTCCAGAAATAAATTCCGGCATCTTAGGCAGCTCGGCATCCAGTTTAATGGTCATAGCATTGGCAATCTGCTTGTTCATATTTATTACCTCCTCGGTTAATTAAAAAGAGGGCAAACTCATTTTACTGAGTTTACCCCCTCACATCTCCTGACTCTGGGTAAAATATCAAATTCAATTATCCATAACGGGAAATTACATCCCAGCAGCTCTAACTATCACTTTTCTTCCATATGCTAGTTCTAACTTACCCTTCCGCTCTCGCAACTCGCAACTATGGAAGGTTCTACTTGCATCATAAGTCAGGCACTGGGAAAAGTCAAGCAAAACTATTGACTTATCTACTGCGGAACTTCAGTTGATTTGTCGGTCCGTTTGCTATGAACCAAAAGATAGTACACATAGATGAAAATTATAACCGGAATACCGGTATATAAAACGATTTGTTGTGATTCATCAAAATACAGGCTTAGAATGATACCGATATTCAGTAAGATTGCCAAAATAGGCAGCAATGGATAAGCCGGAGTCTTGAACACAAGCTGCTCCAGCTTGCCGCCCAGAGCCACAAAACTCTTACGGAAATTGAGCTGACACCAAGCAATGACAATCCAGATTAAACAGCCAGTCAAACCAACACTGGACATCAGCCACAAATACACGGTATCGGCGGCGTATTCGCTAGTAAGCAATGACAGTCCGGACAAGACCAAAGTTACTAATACACCGTAATAAGGAACCCCGCTTGCACTTAATTTTTCAAGGAAGCCCGGAGCCTGCTTATCTTTGGCCATCGACCACAGCAAGCGGGAACAAACATAGAGAGCAGAGTTGCCTGCCGACAAAGCGGAAGTAAGTACAACAAAGCTCATAATAGTCTGGGCTACCGGAATTCCAATCCGGCCAAATACATGAGCAAACGGGCTTTCTAACAAACCGGCTTCCTCAAAGGGAATAGTAGCAGCAAGTACAATCATGGCAAATACATAGAAGAGAACAATCCGCAAAGTAATACCTTTTATAACCTTCGGCACATTTTTCCCCGGGTCTTCACACTCTGCCGCTGCAATACCCACTAGTTCCGAACCCTGGAACGAGTAAACTACAGCAATCATGGTTAAAAATACTGCCCAGCCTCCCTTGGGAAACAAGCCGCCTTCACCTGTAGCAAAATTAGAAAATCCGATGGCGCCCTCATTCCCGGCAAAACCAAACATTAATCCGGCGCCAGCAATAATAAAACTAACAATAGCAACAACCTTTATACCGGCAAACCAAAATTCTGTTTCAGCATACACTTTAACTGAAATCAAGTTGAGCAGCGCTAACGCTACAGAAAAGATAGCACACCAGATCCATACCGGCACCTGGGGAAACCAGCCATACATGATGATACCGGCAGCCGTAAAATCGGCAGCAATACAAACCGACCAGTTAATCCAGTACAGCCAGCCTACGGTAAAGCCAACCCCTGGGGAAATAAAGCGGGAAGCATAGCTCTGAAAAGATCCGGCTACAGGCATGGCTACCGCCAGTTCTCCTAAACACAGCAGCGCTAAATACATGACAAAACCGCCAAATATATAGGCTAAAATAGCGCCGACAGGCCCCGCTTGGCTGATTACCTGGCCCGAGCCCATAAATAATCCGGTGCCAATGGTTCCCCCGATAGAAATCATCATGAGGTGACGCGACTTCATGTCACGTTTTAGTCCGGACTTCTCCGGACACATTTGTTCAAGGTCTACTGTTGGTGTTGACATCATACTTTCCCCCAAACTTTTGCAGACTTTTTACTAATGGGTTTACCAATCTCTTTATTACTTTTTTTCGCCCAACGTATAACAAAGTTCATCTGATTTCATAACTATTGCTGTGAAAAATAGAGCAAGCTGGGGCCTGGTGTTCCCCCTTTCTTATTTTTTTTTTGAACCTTGGCCTAAATAAAACGTTCCATAGTATTTTGGCCAAATAAAAAAGGGCAAAACTCAACTAGAGTTCTGCCCCCTAATATCTAATAGCTATAGGCTGAAGAGATTACTTTTATAATTTTTTGAACTTTAAGTTTATTATAAATTATAAAAATAAATTCGTCAATTATTTTTAAAAAATAGAATTCGGCTACAACTTGGCAACTCGCTCAACTTCATTAGCGGTTGTTGCCAATTGCTGCAAGGAAGCCGATATTTCCTCAGTTGCCGCCGCCTGCCGTTCGCCAAGTCCGGTAGTATCAATAACAGTACTGACAAGGGTATTGGTTTCCCTTTGGATGTTTTGGAGAATATCTTTGATATTCTTCACCGCTTCAGCACTATTTACTGCCATTTTGCGAATTTCCTCGGCCACCACAGCAAAGCCTTTACCATGTTCCCCGGCCCGGGCCGCCTCAATGGCAGCGTTAAGACCAAGCAGGTTGGAATTTGCCGCAACATCACTTACAAAACGCAAAATATCGTCGGTTTTTTGAATATCGGATAGCACCCGTTCACCGCTGCTCTTAATATCGCTTAAGCCGCTGGCCAGTTGTGTTGCTGTTTCCGCTAACTCGCCCGACGTAGCTGACAATTGTTCGGTAGTAGCTGCAATCGTCTGAGAGGCTTCATGCAGCGCGTGTTGGGTTTCTATACTGACGGCGCTAGAAATTACCCCCAATAATTGCCCATTTTCTATAATCGGCGTGCAGCTCGCTTTAGCATGAAAACCATACAGCTCAGGCGGCAGCAGCTTGTGAATGCTCCGTTTTGTTTTTAAGCATTCATCAACAGCACCGCCGCTTGCGACCTTGCCGCCGACGGCGGTATTCAGCTTAAATTTTTCCGCATTAAGAAAATACACGATAGTTCCCTGGGCATCTGCAATCATAATACTGCAATCCATGGCATTTAACTTTTGATAAAGCGGAGCCGAACTAATTGCGGCTTCCAGTTGGTTCATATCTGCTTCCTCCTCCAGTTTACTAACATTTTGTCCTATCGGCTAAAATTCTATATATTTTCTACCAACTATTGGATTTTCCCTTTATGTATTTTAAATAAATTCTTAATATTGAACCAACTCGTCCTGCCTGCACCTACCAATTCAACCAGTTGAGAGGTATTTCCCTTAGCCTTATAATTAAAAATCCCCTCTTTCCCATCAAGAAAATTTTGCAGGAGCTTTATATTCCGATTCGCAATTAATCGCCCTTATCACTACCGCCCCGGTTCGGCTTCCACCAGAACCCGCTGTTCATGCTGAAAACCCAATTTGTTCAGCCATTTTCCTTCCAGCCGAATATACGGTATCAATTTCTTGTCTCGATAAATACCGCTTACCGAATTCAACCGGT
>CAZCEN010000318.1:0-3682 GCA_964497205.1 uncultured Sporomusaceae bacterium | reverse complement strand
GTCCGTTTTTATAGCCGATCTCCGTAATTGTGTAACCCTTGTCAATAGCGTAGGTATTTAAGATAGTCCGGTAGTGAGGATGTACACTCTTAGCTACCAGCAATTCATTACGGTTGGTAGCGCTGGCTGCCATCATGGCTGCTTCGGCCAGACCGGTACCGCCGTCATATAAGGAGGCATTGGCTACAGCCATGCCGGTTAATTCACAAATAAGGCTTTGGTATTCCCATAGCACCTGCAAATACCCCTGTGAAATTTCCGGTTGGTACTGCGTGTATGCTGTGTAGAATTCCGAACGTCTCAGTACATGGTCAACCACACTTGGTATGTAGTGATCATACGCCCCGGCCCCAAGGAAACAAGCATATTCAGTCACCGCAGCGCTCTTAGCGGCCATCGCAGACAAGTGTTCTGCCAATTCAGGTTCAGACATGGCTTGAGGTAACTCCAGCGGCCGGTTCATTCGCAATTCAGCAGGGATATCTACGAACAAATCCCCGACTTCATTCACACCAATAGCCTGAAACATAGCCTTGCGGTCTTCGTCGGTATGCGGCAAATAACTCCACGGCATGTTAATGGCCTCCCTCGGCTACCAGCTTCTCATAGGCCTCACTGTCTAGAAGTTTACCTAGTTCAGCGGTTTCAGTAATTTCAAACTTGGCAATCCAGCCTTGACCATATGCATCTTGGTTAACGGTCTCGGGCGCATCGGACAGGACTTCGTTTACTTCAATTACTTTTCCGGAAATAGGTGCATAAACATCAGAGACTGCCTTTACCGACTCAACTACTGAAAAACCTGCTTCTATGGCAACTTCGGTTCCGACTTCCGGCAATTCTACAAATACTACATCACCTAATTGAGATTGCGCAAAATCGGTAATCCCAATAGTAGCCACATTACCTTCCACTTTTACCCACTCATGATCTTTAGAATACTTAAGCTCTTTTGGAATATTCATTATTATTTCCCCCTAATATAGAATGGTTTGGCAATAACTTCAGCAGGAACATTTTTCCCGCGGATCTCAATATCAAACTTGCCGCCCACTTTGGCATACTCAGCTTCCACTAACGCCAGCCCGATATTTTTATCCAAGGTAGGAGCGTAGGAACCAGTTGTTACTGTCCCTATCCGGCGTCCCTCAACAACAACCGGATACTCGGCCCGGGCAATTCCCCGTCCGGTTAAAACAAACCCGGCTATTTTTCGTTGCGGCCCGTTTTGTTTCTGCGCAGCAAGAGTTGCCTGGCCATTAAACTCACCTTTATCCAAAGAAACAAACTTGCCAATACCAGCTTCAATCGGCGTAATTGTTGCTGACAATTCATGCCCATATAACGGCAAAGTTGCTTCAAACCTTAGCGTATCACGGCAACCAAGTCCGGTAGGCATCAGCCCGTATGGTTTACCGGCTTCCATTAGCTTTTCCCAAAGAAAAGCTGCATCTTCCGGACGGCAGTAAATTTCAAAACCATCTTCACCGGTGTAGCCGGTGCGTGAAACCATGACCGATTTTCCGGCAACTGTAGTTTGCGGAATAAACCAGTAGTAACCGAGCTTAGCCAGCGGCGCGTCGGTCAGTTTGCTTATTATGGTTTCAGCCAGCGGTCCTTGCAGCGCCAGCTCGGCAGTCTGATCTGATAAATTGGTCAATTCCACGTTAAAGCCGGCACTATTTTCTTGCATCCAATTCCAGTCTTTCTCGATATTGGCGGCGTTGATAACTAAAAAATATTCCTCGTTACTGCGTTTATAAATCAAGAGGTCATCCACTGTGCCGCCATCAGGATAACACATTGGGGTGTACTGCACTTGCGTATCAGCTATCCGGGAAACGTCATTTGTCACCAGTTTTTGCAAAAAAGCTAACGCTTCCGGTCCTTTGACAAGTACCTCACCCATATGAGATACATCAAATAATCCAGCCTTTTCCCTGACGGCTTTATGCTCTTCCAAAATTCCCGCATACTGGACCGGAAGCAGCCAGCCGCCAAACTCGACGATTTTGCCGCCATACTTGACATGAGTCTCATAGAGCGGCGTCTGCCGTGCTGTCATGCAAATCATCTCCTCTTTTTTCTATAGGATACCCAGTTTTAACTATTCCACTGCCACCTAGTTATCCAACAGTAAAAATGGACAAATAAAAACAGAGGCAAAGTGGAATAATCCCTTTGCCTCTGTCCATTGTACCTGAGAGATTTGCCCGTCAGGGCTCCCCATCGGTGACACTCGCGTTGCCGCGAGTGTACTCTCCAGAGTATAGTCCGGTTACAGTCCTTTTGCCTGAGAGTTTAGTCAAAGTGCTTACTCCTTCGGCGCCGTACTAAAACGGTCTCTCCTATAACCATCATCCTGGTATTATTTGGTTGTCAAATTAATTGTAGCAAAGGAACAGAAAACCTGTCAATAGTCAAAATTATTTAAGTAGTAAGAAAAATTCAGATAAAGAAAACACGGCTTGCGCCGAGCCTTTGGAGAAAGCTGAAGTCGATGTTGCCCTTATCCAGGCGAAAGTTATACTTTCTATCAGGAAAAAAAAGACAAGGAAAAAGGAATGGATTCTCTTTGCCTTGTCTTCTCATTAATCACTTGTCTATTTTATTACATCTACGCCCATGTATGGCCGTAACAGTTCAGGTATGATAACCGATCCGTCCGCCTGCTGGTAGTTTTCCAGAATAGCGGCTACTGTCCTGCCAATCGCCACACCCGATCCGTTCAGAGTATGGATAAATTCAGGTTTGGCTTTCGGTTCCCGACGGAACTTGATTTCAGCCCGGCGTGCCTGGAAGTCTTCAAAGTTTGAGCAGGAGGAAATCTCACGATACGTATTGAAGCTTGGCAGCCATACTTCAAGATCATACGTTTTAGCTGAGGAGAAGCCCATATCGCCGGAACATAACAGCATTGTCCGGTGAGGAAGGCCTAGCAGTTGCAACACTTTTTCGGCATTAAGAGTTAACTTTTCCAACTCATTATAAGATTCTTCCGGCAGACTGAATTTAACAAGTTCCACTTTATTAAACTGGTGCTGACGAATAAGACCGCGGGTATCCCGGCCGGCTGCACCGGCTTCCGCTCTAAAGCAAGCGCTGTAGGCAGTATAATATAAAGGTAAATCCTTAGCGTCCAGGATTTCCTGGCGATGCAAATTAGTAATAGGCACTTCGGCTGTAGGAATGAGGTAGTAGTCAAGTCCTTCCAGTTTGAACATATCCTGAGCAAATTTAGGCAATTGACCAGTGCCTATCATGCTTGCTTCATTGACAATAAACGGTGGGAAAAACTCGGTAAAGCCATGCTCTTTGGTATGCAAATCAAGCATAAAGTTGATAAGCGAACGCTCCAAGCGGGAACCCAGGCCTTTATAAAAAGTAAATCTGGCTCCAGTTACCTTGCCGCCACGTTCAAAATCCAGGATGCCCAGCTTCTCACCAATTTCCCAGTGCGGCTTGGGTTCAAAAGAAAATTCACGCGGCGTACCCCAACGGCGAATTTCTTTATTATCATGCTCATCTTTACCCACAGGCACAGATTCGTGCGGAACATTGGGGATGCTCATAATAATATTGGTAAGAGAAGCTTCCGTTTCTTTAAGCTTAGCATCAATGGCCGAGATGCGATCACCTACTTCGCGCATCTCTACAATCATATCGTCGGCATTTTCGCCGG
>CAZCEN010000317.1:0-3714 GCA_964497205.1 uncultured Sporomusaceae bacterium | reverse complement strand
CCCAGGTTGTTTGAATCCAGGAACAGTTTATAAATTCCCAGCTCTTCATACGGCAAGATATTATTTGAATTATGGAACAACCGTAGTATCTTTTCTGTGTCCAAAACTTCTCTGTTTGCTTGGGGGATGTTAAGTTTTTCAACTTTCGAGCTGATGCTCACATTGTAATAGAAATCTTTAAGCACATTGTTTTGAACCAATGCATTCATTATTTTTTCGATAGAGGACGGAGTAACCCCAGCTTTACCATCGCTAAAATTAAGTATAAACACCACTACATCCAATTTTTCCAGGAAAACGATATCTTTGAGACTGGCTTTAAATTTAAGTCTAATCCGCCGTAGTGTTTGGGGCATGAGGTCTTTGTCTATATTTTTCTTTTCGTCCCGCGGATAAAGCTTTATAAGCATTACTTGATAGTACTTATGTTTGCTTATAGTAAGGTATTCTAGCACCTCGTCTATATCTTTTTCCTCGTAAAGCCGATCATTGAGTAAGTCGCCGATAATGTTATTTTTTTGTTGAAATAGATTTTGTGAGATTACATACTTTTTCAATAATTCCATTTGCAAAAATTTAACGCCATTTTCTATTACCATGAAATCTTCTAAACTCACTTGTTCCGGCAGTTCATGGATAACCAGTTCATAGTCATCATAGCCGAGATGCGGTATATGGACCCTAATCTGCTGGCCGGTTATTTTGGGAGTAGTGCCATTATAGATCACATCTTTACGTTCATATCTGAAATGGACATACTTCTCAGTTAAAACTTCACGTGTGCCCACTACTGTCACATCAGAAAGTTCAGGGTTGGTGCTAATTTCAATCCCTTTTGTCGAGTTAATAAGGCTCACATCGCGCAGAATCATTTTTTTAAATTCACGTAATATCTCGTCCATTGACGGCATCTTAAGCGCCAGCTTGGTCAGCTCGCTATGAACCTCGTAATACTTATTTAGCAGGTTCATATTTTTATTGATTATTGGCCCTAATATTTCGAGAATTATGGATTCATATTTTACATCCTTGTTAATTTGGATTAAGGGAATTGCATGTTGATCACAAAGCTCAATTATTTTGTTGGGTATATGAGTAACAAGTCTGTCGATTTTTATTATTACCGCACTAATGCCAATGTTGTGGAGCTTTTCGAAAAATGTATCCAGCTCACTTTCACTCAAATTATGCAACGCAAAGAAACTGGTCAGGATAACTTCACCATGGCGCCCCCAGTTTGCTATATCAGTTGCCTCAAGTACATTGACACCTGTTATTTCGTTTAAAATTCCGCTTTCACCGGCTATTAATTTTGCTCCATAAAGAGTTTGCATTTTTAATATGTCTTTGATATTCATTTTAATACTCCTTTATCCTTTAGGTATAAAAAAAACGATATTTTTATAATTTTTATACCAATGATAATGCAAAAAAATAATGCTATAATGACGGTAATTTATTTAACAAAATATTAACACAATGAAGGGGAATTGGAAATGCTGTATACGGTAATTAAGAAAAATAGTTATCAAGATTCTATTAATCTTATGTTACTTACAAACTCAATTAATACTATTGCCGGTATAACAAAATGTTCCATCATGATGGGGACTGCCGCTAATAAGGACATCCTTAAAAATGGCGGACTTCTTACTGCTGAAGCAGAAAGTGCCGCTCCGAGCGATATGGTAATCGTAGTTGAGACTGCAGATGAAAAGATTGTTGAAACCGTTCTTAGTGAAGCGGAGAAGTTTTTAAATGATTTGGCTGTAAAAAGAAAGAGTACCGGTATTGAAAGTGTAACCAGTATAGATGCGGCCTTAGAAGAAATGCCTGATGCAAATTTAGCGCTGTTTTCTATACCGGGCGAATACGCCGCTGACGAGATTGAAAAAGCTCTCGATAAAGGTTTGAATGTATTCTCCTTCACCGATAACATCTCACTGGAAGATGAAGTGAGACTTAAGAAGAAAGCACATGAAAAGGGACTATTATTAATGGGTCCTGACTGTGGTACCGGAATTATTTCCAGCATCCCCATAGCGTTTACAAATGTTGTAAGACCCGGCAACATCGGCATAGTCGGAGCCTCCGGAACCGGCATACAGGAAGTCACTACTATTATTGACAGACTTGGCGGCGGAGTTGTGCATGCAATAGGGACCGGCGGTCGCGATTTAAGTGCAGAGGTCAATGCCATAACCGTCCGCGATGCGATATTGGGGCTTGAACATCACGATCCTACTGATGTAATTGTAGTTATTTCAAAGCCACCGGCCAAACAAGTCCGGGATGAAATTGTAGAACTGCTGCATAGTCTCTCCAAGCCGGTAGTTGCTATATTCCTTGGTGAGAAGCCGGATCACCACGAGGGAAATGTATATCTGGCCCACACGCTCGAAGAAACTGCAATGATTGCGGTAGACCTTGCCAAGAACAAGCAGGTTAAGCCTAACTATATGGAAGAAATAAACTACGAGGTAAAGACTCCGCTGGCATCGGAAAAAACAGTAAAGGGACTGTATTCAGGCGGTACGCTTGGCGCCGAAGCGGCAATGCTTATTACCGAGGCTTTGGGACTCGGTAAATTGATCAAACAAGAGGGGTATCTCCTTAACGCCAACGGATACGAAGTAATGGATTTGGGAGATGACATCTACACGCAGGGTAAACCCCATCCAATGATCGATCCGGAAGTTAGAATTAATAAGATAAGAGAATACGCAAAGGACGAAAACACCGGAGTAATCCTTCTTGACTGCGTATTGGGATACGGTTCGCATCCGGATATGGCAGGGGCCTTATCTGAGGCAATCAAGGAAGCAATACAAACAGCCAAAGAAAGCGGACGGGAACTGCATTTTGTAGCTACTGTTTGCGGAACGGAATATGATCCGCAAAGCTACCAGGCATCAATAAAAACCCTGAAAGAATGCGGTGTATTGGTAGAAGAAAGTAATGCAAAGGCAGTAAGGCTTGCCCTTAAACTAAAGGGTATAGACTTCAAAGAAGCAGATAAATACGTAGTAGAAAAACAGGTGGAAAAGAAAGCGCTGCCTGAGGTCAGTGACAGTGTAATTGACCTCTTAAACTCCAAACCCCGCATTGTAAATATTGGTCTTACCAGCTTTACAGAATCTATTCTGACATATGGCGGCAGTACGGTTCAATATGATTGGAAACCGGCGGCAGGCGGCGATAAAAGACTGATCAAGATACTAAATGCTCTTGCCAAAATTGAAGAAATTGAAAAAGCCAACAACGAAGTAATTGATAAAATGAAGAGCTCGCAGCCTTTCCTGGTTGATGTAGTGCCTGCGAAATCAGTAATCGAAATCTTGAATGATAAAGTGCTGCTTCACGAGGATGAAAACAGCGCCAGAGAATTACTGGAAAATGACGGAGTGAAATTCTCACCCTGCCATCATGTGAACGCAGTCGGTCCTATGGGCGGGATTACCTCAGGCAACATGCCGGTATTGGTAGTGGAAAATAAGCTGGATGGTTCCATTGCCTATTGCATAATGAACGAAGGTATCGGCAAAGTGCTTAGATTCGGCGCTTATTCTGAAGAAGTCTTAACCAGATTGAGATGGATGCGAGATTCTTTGGGACCGGTGCTATCAAAAGCGCTGAAGCGCAAAGAGGGCGGCTTAAACCTGAATGTGCTCATTGCCAAAGCAATTACCATGGGTGATGAATTCCATCAAAGAA
>CAZCEN010000316.1:0-3735 GCA_964497205.1 uncultured Sporomusaceae bacterium | reverse complement strand
CAGCCTTAAGATATAAAGTCCAAATGATACTGTTAAAGCAGCAAGTACGACAATACCTAAAAATCCGCCAATTCCCTCATCTGCAAATGAATGGGTAGAAAAGTCGCTTACTATTCCGCTGCGAGTAAGGAAAGTGCCATATAGTACTAATAGAAAACTTGAAATTACACCAACGTAGGCAAGCCTAATAGCACCGGCACGGACCTTAGCCATTGCCAGTAAGTGTGCCGTTGCACCTGCGGCCAGCCATGGTGCCAGCGATGAATTCTCTACAGGGTCCCAGGCCCAATAGCCGCCCCAGCCCAAAACTTTATACGCCCAAAAACCTCCAATAAAAATGCCTGCTCCCAGACTGGATAACGCAAAAAGTGTCCAGGTTTTGGCTGGTGCCATCCATTCCTGGTGACAACCGGTGATGAGGCCGCTAATAGCATAAGCAAACGGTACCGCTAATGCGGCGTAACCTAAGAAAACAACCGGCGGATGAATCACCATCCAGGGATCTTGCAAGAGAAGATTAAGACCAGCGCCATTCATGCGCGGTTCAGACAACACCATAAACGGGCTTTTGATAAGCAGAATCATCAATAGAACCGCCTGGGTCACACAATAGACTAGCATAACGCCAGCAGGAGCTGCGGGCTTCTTTAATAGAACCATTCCGAATATGGCATGAAAAACCAGCCACAGTAAAAATGATCCTTCTTGTCCGGCCCAAAAAGCAGACAGTTTGTAGGCAATCGATAAATCCCGCGATGAATAGCTGAATACATAAGCATACTCGAATTTGTTGCCTAAAATCAAATACGCCAGGTAGACAGCCGCAACACCGATAAGTATAGCTGATACGCCATATAGAACCCGAGCAGTGCTCACCAGTTTTTCACTGCGATGTTGTTTATTATTGATTAACATCAAATATAGACCTGCTGCAGCAACAGAAACAACTAACGCCAGAACAATTGCTGTGTAACCAATCATTGCTTCACGCTCCCCTGATATTTAGACGGACACTTGACAAGCAGTTTGTCTGCCTGAAATTGCCCATTGGCATATTTTCCAATAGCAACGATACCCGCAGCTTGTTCTATACCCTCCGGCTTGACGCCAGGGTAGGTTACAGTTACTTCTTCCCCATTGTCATCGCGCAGCACAAAAGCGATAGCGCGACCATCCTCAGTTTGCGTAATTTTAGATGTCGCAAGCGTTCCTTTTACCTGAACCGCACTTTTTGTACTCTTGGCTTGGGCAAAATCCACATAGGTCGTCAATGAGCTTTGGTACACCAAGCTGCTATAGGCAATAAAAATGACAATAACGGCAAGAAAGAATACCCGGCTTTTTTTCATTCATCCAGCCCCCTTTTTGTGGCTATGGTCTTTTCCATAACACTTCCGGCCAGGAGTACCCCATATAATACTGTGCAGAAGGCAATGGCCGCTGCTAACACATACAACATCACCGGTTCCATATACAGCTTACCGCCACTATTGAGCAACGGTTCGGGATGGAGAGAAAAGTACATTCGCGGAATAATGAAAACCAGAAACGGAACTGTAAAGAAGGATAAAAGAGCGTACACAGCGGCTACAACAGCCCTGCGTTCCTCTTCCTCGATGGCGCTGCGCAGCGCCAAATACGCCCCGTAGATTAAAAACAGTATAAAGATTGTTGTCTGGCGAGGATCCCAATTCCAATAAGCCCCCCAGGTTAACTTAGCAAACATAGCGCCGCTTACCGTCGCCAACAGACAAAAACTAAGCCCTAGTCTGGCCGAACACGCGCTTACCCAATCATATCGTAATTGCCTTGTCCGCAAATATTGTCCGGCTGCCGCTGCGGAAACTAAAAAAGCAAGCACTGACACCCAGGCTACCGGGATGTGAAAAAACGCGATACGAACAAGATATCCCAGCCCCTCAGCCGGTGGTACCAGATAAAACACCGAATAAATTACTCCCATTAACCATACTGCGCTTACTACTACCGCTATTGTTTTCCGCTTCATAGGTCCTCCTATTCTTGCCAAAGATAGTCAAACAACAACATACCTGCGGCAATAACCGCGGCATCATAGCCGGCCATAAATATCAGTTCATCAATGCCCGGTACTTCACCTGACAAAATTTTTGTGGAAACATTTATTGCACTGAGAAATTGTGGCAATAGGACAGGAAATGTCAGTACAGTAAAGATGGACTGCTCGCCCCGCGCGGATAGCACCATGGCACCGGTTAACGTTGCTACCGCCGCAATTCCCACGCCACCTAGTATTAAAACCAAAGAAAATAGTAGCCATTCTTCCATAGTAACGTTAAGAAAAATAACAAATAGAGGTACCACCAGACAACTTAAACCAGCTAAAAGCCCTATGTTGAACAACAGCTTGCCACACAACACAGCCAGACTTGGCGCATACAGCCTTAGTCCCAGAAGCGTTCCTGATTCGCGCTCCTGCACAAATACCCGGGCTAAGCCAGCCATAGAGCAGAAGAACAACACTATCCAAAGTAATGCCGCAGCAAACGTTGGCGGCAACTCTTTCCCCGCAATAGCCATACTGACACTTGATAACGTGGTGAACGCAAACATAATAATTGCCCCGGCAGCATATCTTGTTCGAAACTCGCATACCATGTCTTTTCGCAGTATTGCCCATACTATGCTGCTAAAGTTCAATTTTACTGGTGGCATAACGAGCCTCCTCAGCTTCATTGGTAGCAATAATCACAGCATTCCTTTTGACTGCGTCAGCAATCAGCGCTTTTACCATACTTTTCCCGCGCTTATCTAAGTTGGTAGAAGGCTCATCCAAGAGCCATACCGGAGGATTAACTGCCTGTATTACAGCAAATTTGAGCCGTTGTCTCATTCCTGTGGAATAGGTATAAACTTGCTCACTCCCGGCTCCGCCTAACCCCACCTGACTGCATAATTCTTCCGCCCTTGACTTGTAACAGGCTATCCCACATACCTTTGTCCAGAAGATAATATTTTCGATCCCGGTAAGTGTCTTATACATCGCCATATCAGGTGAAACAAGACCTGCATAAGCAGTTCGCTCTTTTGGGATGACGGTATTGTCCAAAGTAAACTGAACCAGACCAGTGCTTGGCCGAATCAATCCCGCAATGATCTTAAGTAGCGTGGACTTGCCTGAGCCGTTACGGCCAGTTACAACCAGACAATGGCCGCTGACGATCTCGGCACTAATTCTTGAAAACAGCAATCTATCACCAAACCTTTTACCAACATTGTCCAGTACAACTTTAATACACATATCAATCTGCTCCAAAAAAGGAATATTTATCATATTATAACCATTTATAGGAGTAAATAAGTTCTCTTCTTACTATTCTCTAAAATGATTCCCCCAAAACCAAATCGCCTAGACTAAGTCTAGGCGATCATAAAAGTGTGCGCTTCTGCTGCAACCTCATATATTGTCGTTCCAAAATCCACCCAAGGAGATAATCGAAGAGTAGCGCAATCAGGAGGCGAAACCCTACTACTACCAAGAGATTCACGTCCATACCTACGAAGAGGAGCGTTTCCTCAAACAAGGAATGACAGATTCCGACCATTACAAACAGAATGGTAAGCGTCCTGCGAGAATAGTTTTCTTCTTGGGCAGTTTGCAGAATAACACCACTACCGGACACAATTCCAATAAATAAACCAACGAGGGCGGGCAAAGCAGCAGTTTTTGGCAGCCGAAAGACATCTGTAAACCAC
>CAZCEN010000315.1:0-3769 GCA_964497205.1 uncultured Sporomusaceae bacterium | reverse complement strand
AAGATGCCG
Organism: uncultured Sporomusaceae bacterium; assembly: GCA_964497205.1. Lineage (GTDB taxonomy): Bacteria > Bacillota > Negativicutes > Sporomusales > Sporomusaceae > Sporomusa. The sequence continues at coordinate 3,760 of CAZCEN010000315.1, read as the reverse complement.
GAGTTCCTTATACCAAGGAAGCAGCTATAGCTAAAACTTTTGCCACTGATGCTGCTATGCGTGTGACGGCAGATGCTGTTGAAATCATGGGACTCTATGGCTATTCCCAGGACGCTATTGTGGAAAAGCTTATGCGTGATGCTAAGGTCACCCAGATATATGAAGGCACCAATCAGGTTCAACGGATTGTAATATCCGGAATCCTGCTTAACTCATAAGTTGAGCAGGACAAATAGAGGAGGGTAACGCATGCGTTATGCATTAACAGAGGAACAACAGCTTATTCAACAGAATGCCAGGGATTTTGCCAGCGAATATGTTGAACCGGTTGCTGCTGAAATTGACCATACCGGGGCACATCCGGCAGATCTTGTTAAGAGGATGATTGAACAGGACTTCCTGGGTATTTTTATGCCAGGCGAGTATGGCGGCGCTGAAGCCGGCTATCTGAGTTATACCTTAATTATTGAGGAATTATCCCGGGTCAGCGGTGCGGTGGCAGCCATTCTTTTAAACCATGCTTCGCTGGCAGCGTATAGTATAAACCGCTGGGGTTCACCTGAGCAAAAGACGGCCTATTTATCAGCCTTATGCCAGGGTGAAAAGCTGGGAGCTTTTGCTCTCAACGAGCCGGGTGCGGCAATAGGTGCAGGCGAGCACAAAGTAACCGCGGTCAAAGATGGCGGCAATTATGTGCTCACAGGCCGCAAATGCTATGTGGCCAATGGTGGAGCTGCCGGAGTATATATTGTATTTGCCCAGACAAATACAGAAGAGGGCATAAAAGGCATCAGCGCCTTTATCGTTGATGCCGCGTCAGAAGGTTTAGCGGTAGCCAGAAGCATTAAGAAGATGGGGCTTAGAGGCTGCCAGTCTGCCGAACTGGTATTTGAACAGGTAAAAGTTCCGGCAGCGAATCTATTAGGTACAGAAGGAGCAGGGATGGTGATTGCAGCCGATGCAATGGCTGCTGCCGGTATTGCTGAAGGCGCTATGGTTGTAGGCATTGCCCAGGCTGCTATGGAGGATGCCGTGAAATATGGTAAGCAGAGAATCCAGTTCCGCCGGCCAATTGCCAGCTTCCCTGCCATTCAAACCATGTTGGCCGAAATGGCTGCCAACATCCACATGCTGCGTTTAGCTGTATATGATGCTGCCGCCCTTTTGGAAAATGGCGAGCCGTTTGCTGCTGAAGCAGCCATGATCAAGCTGTTTGCCGGGCGAATTGGGCAAAGTGCGTTAATTGACGTTATCCAGATTGAAGGCGGTTATGGTTACAGCCAGGAAATGGTGGCGTCACGCCTTTATCGTGATGTCAAAGGCGTTGTAATAAAAAACAGCTCCATTGATTTCCCGGAGAAAATCATTGCCGGAAATCTGCTTTCTTGATAAATGCAGACTTAATTCAGACGGTGTTTTGACGCCGCCTGAATTCTAGTCGAAATCATCCAGGGACTTAGCTGCTCTTACTTCCGATTGTAGAAGCGGGAGTCTTAGAGCAGGTTAGTCATCGGATAAAGAAAATATTGTGAACTGAAGGGGGCGAGGATGACACTCCTCTCCCAAATGAAGAAAGGGGTAAACCATGCAAAAGCTGCTTGTTTGCTACAAATGGGTATTGGATGAACAAGATATTAAAATAGCGGGAGATTTATCTCTCGATACCGGCAGGGCTAAATATAAAATCAGCGATTATGACAAAAATGCAATAGAAGAAGGAGCTCTTTTGGCGGAAATGCATGGTGCCGGCGTTGAAGCTCTCACGTTTGGAACGGCAGCAGCGAAACAGTCGCTTAAGGATGCTTTGTCCAGAGGCCTTGATAAAGTATATTGGATTGGCGACGCGACAGGCGAACAGGCAGATGCTTTTGTGACTGCCAATGTATTAGCTGCCGCTATTAAAAAAATCGGACAATACGATTTGATTCTGTGCGGAGAAGGCAGCTCGGATTCCTATAGCCAGCAGACCGCCCCCCGGCTAGCTGTTTTGCTGGGCATTCCGGCAGTTACGTTTGTGCAAAAACTTACTGTCGTTGACGGTAAAGTGGTGGCTACCCGTAAATTAGGTGATTGCATTGAAGAGATAACTGTAACAGGGCCAGCGATTGTCAGCGTTTTACCGGAAATCAACAAACCTCGTATACCCGGATTAAAACAGGTTATGGCTGCTGCAAAAAAGCCGTCTGAGGAAATAAAAATAAGTGACCTTGGTTTGGAAGCAGGGGAATTATCGCCTAAAGTGCGTGTTCTTTCCGTTAAGGGTTATGTCATGGACCGGAAAAAGGTTATCTTCAAAGAGGCTAATCAAGCCGATAATGTTGCTAAGCTAGTTGCCAGCCTTGCCCAAGAGGGCATGTGCTAGGGGAAAGGGGATTTCTAAAAATGTCAGGAATTTGGATTTACTCAGAAGATAGTGCTGTTGCCAAGCAACTGTTGACAGCAGGTCAGGAGCTTAAAAAAACCATGCAGCAGGCGGTCAATGTCATTACACTTAATGCTGAAAATGTACAAAGCTTAACCACAGCAGGTGCAGATAAAGTTTTTTTGTTGAAAGGAAATAGTTTTTGGCCGGAAAGCTATGCGGGAGCTATTGCTGAGCTTTTAAGCAAAGAACAGGCAAGTGTTGTATTGGTAGGCGCTACTATGCGCGGCAAAGATCTTGCGGCCAAAATAGCGGCAATCCTAAAAACCGGTCTCGTTACCGATGCATTAACTGTTCAATATGCTAATGATGCTATTGAAACCACACGGCTGGTGTATGGCGGTTTGGCTGTGCGCACTGAGGCTTCCGCTTTGCCGGCTCTGATAACTATCCCGCCCCGGACTTTCCCCGAAACCTCTGCAGCGGCTGTACAATGTGAAATTGTCACTGTTGAAGCAGCCAACCAAGACTCCCGGGTTACTGTCAGCAATGTATGCCCGATTGTGCGTGAAGGTGCGGACATCGCGACTGCCAATAAGATCGTTTGTGTTGGCCGTGGGCTGGCTAAACAGGAAGACGTGAAAATGGCGGAAGAGCTGGCAGCTGCCGTTGGTGGGGAAATTGGCTGTACTCGTGGTATATCCGAGGATTATCACTGGCTGCCCAGCGATCGCTATATCGGTATTTCCGGCCAAAAAGTAAAACCGGAACTTTATATTGGAATGGGAATTTCCGGTCAGGTTCAGCATGTTGTGGGAATTAGAGATTCCAAAATTATTGTTGCTATTGATACCAATGAAAAAGCTCCGATTTTTGAAGCCGCCGATTATGGCATTGTAGGAGATTTATATGAAGTTGTTCCTTTGCTGACGGCTGCACTAGGGAAAAAATAGCCGGCAAAGAGTGGTTGTAAAGTGGGGGAGTAAATATGCCAGAAGATGAAAAATTTGATGCCATTATTATTGGTGCCGGTCCGGCCGGCACCGCCTGCGCGTATGTGCTGGCTAAGAACGGCAAAAGTGTTTTGCTGGTAGAGCGGGGTACAAGTGCAGGCAGTAAAAACGTTACCGGCGGCCGTCTTTATACATATGCGCTGGAATTGGTGGAACCTGGCCTGTACCAGGATGCCCCGCTTGAGAGAAAAGTGGTTAGAGAACAGATTATGATGCTCGGCGTCAAGGGTGCCATGACTATGGACTATATCGACTGCGATTTTGGGGAAGGTATTCCCCAGTCGTATTCGGTGCTGCGTGCGCCTTTTGATGAATGGTTTGCCGGTCAGGCCGAAGCCCGGGGAGCTATGCTGGCTCCCGGTATACTTGTCGATGAGCTGATTGA
>CAZCEN010000314.1:0-3775 GCA_964497205.1 uncultured Sporomusaceae bacterium | reverse complement strand
CAGCCTTATCAAATTGAAATAAGCCAAAGTCTTCCTGGTATAATTCGGGGTTCTTTGGAAAATTGCGAAACTATGGTTTTAAGTAAATTAACGGAGATGATCTATATGCAGAAAAAAATAGCAATAGCACAGGCTTTTTTCATTCTACTTATATCTTTCTTCTATTGCACGGGAAACATAGCCCATGCTGAAGTAAAGACTATCATTTCGGAAGGGACAGCTCGGGTTGGCGAAAATGAAACTGAAGTTCAAGCCAAACAGCGTGCTTGGCTTGATGGAGAGCGGAAGGCGTTAGAAGAAGCCGGAGTAGTTATTACCAGCAGTACAAATGTTACTAACTTTGAAGTTGTTGAAGATTGGATTCAAAGTACCGCTGTAGCGAGAGTTCAGACTAAATTACTGTCGGAAACCCGCAGTTTTGAAGACAACTTAGTTGTATTCAGAGTTACCTTGGAATGCAGGGTGGATGCAGATGATATTGCGTTATTAAATAAAGAACTTCAGAATTTAGTCACAAACAAAAATAGAAAATATGCACCCGGTAATCCAATTCCCAAACCAACAACACCAATAGTCGAACAAGTAAAGGACTTACTTTTATCTGATGGCTCCGTTTACACCGGCACAATGCTAGAAGGCTTACCGGACGGCCAGGGGATAAAACGCTTCCCTGACGGCGGAAAATATGACGGAGCTTTTCGCAAGGGGTTACGCCAAGGCCCAGGCACTATGATTTGGCCTAATGGTGACTGCTATCGCGGGCATTGGCTAAGCGACATGCGGTCAGGCCGAGGCGAATTTACAACTGCCAATGGTAAAAAACAGATTGGTCGCTGGTTGAACGATATTTTTTATGGGGAGTAAAGGGTTGGTAACACTGAAAAAATCCTGCCGAAATTTTAAAATTTGGCAGGATTTTTGTGTGTTTACAGGAAAGTTAATCTATGGTAAGTTAGCATTTTTAACAGGTCGATTCAGATACTGTATTAGGAGGAAGTTTTATGAAAGTTAACAACCGGATTTTTGCGCTGACGTTTGCTCTTATGCTTTGTTTTACATCTATGGTATTTGCCGGCGCAGATGTTAGCAGCGAAGATGTCAAATGCGTAAAGGTTAGCGTAATGGAAGGAGAACGATACGGCTACATTTTACGCAGCAGCGGAAAATGGGTAATACCGCCCCAATTTTCTACCGCGCGGGATTTTCAGCCAAATGGATTAGCTGTAGCGGGTGACGATAAGAAGGTAGGTCTCATTGATTTACAGGGACGGGCGGTTGGAGCGCAAGATTTCCAGTCCATTTCCCCATTTGAAGACGGCTATGCTGTCGTCATGAAAAATGGCAAGTTTGGGGTCATTAATGAAAAGGGAGAAATAGTTTTAGCTCCCAAGTATGACTATGGCAGCATTACTTTTAGTGAACAATTGGCAGCGGTAAGTATAAATGGCAAGTACGGTTTTGTTGGCAGCAAGGATCAACTGGTTATTGCGCCGCAGTTCGATAAAGCTTTGCCTTTCCACGAAGGGCTTGCGGCAGTAGCAGTACAAGGTAAGTTTGGGTTTATTGATGCAACAGGACGTTTTGTTATTAAGCCGCAATATGAAACGGCAGGTTCCTTCTCAGAAGGTCTGGCTCAGATCAGCTTAGGAGGCAAGGTCGGTTTTATTAATAAAACTGGTACCGTTGTAATCCCTACACAGTATCAAAGCGCTTCTGATTTTAAGGAAGGGTTGGCAGCAATAGAGAGTAAGGACGACTATGGTTACATTAACAAGGCCGGGAAAAAGGTCGTTGATCCCAAGTATGAACTGGCCTTGCCTTTTAAGAACGGTGTGGCTGCGGTCAGCATGAAAGATCAGTTTGGCTATAATCGGTATGGACTTATTAACAATCAGGGCTATGAAGTAGTACCTTACCAGTTTAATTATGAGCCCGTATGGGAAGGCGACCTCATTAAAGTAAGAACGAGCAAAAAAACCGGGTATATGGATGCTAAAGGCAGATGGATTGTTAAGCCCGAACTTTTCTCCGGGGTTGTTTCGGACTATTGGCATAAGCAGGGAATTGTTGTCGCCAATGATGTATATTATGATCGGCAAGGCAAGAAATTAAATTATTATCTCAATTACATACATGATGCTTATGATGAAATGAGACAAAACCACTATGACGCTGCCATGAATCTATTTATGATGGCTGCGGAAATTAATCCGAAAGATAAGGTTGCTGCCTGGGGGATGGCTTTGGCGACTGCGACCAAAGATGCCCGTAATCAATATAAACCGGCAGTACCTGGTGCGGCAAAGCAACAGGATGCGCAGCTTTCCAGTGATAATGTCGTTCCCTTTCCGCTGATTACTGAAAATGGGACTAAGTTCGGTTATATGCAACTGGATACAGGCCGCTGGGTTATTCTCCCCCGTTTTGAAGAGGCTAAAAGCTTTAAAGACGGTTTGGCTCAAGTTAGGGAAAAAGAAAAATATGGTTTTATCCGCCTTGATGGCACATATGCTATTATGCCTGAATATGATTCGACTTGGTATGGTTTCGAAGAGGGGCTTTTAGCGGTAAAAGTCCGCGGACAATACGGTTTTGTCGATACTACCGGAGCTATGATTATTAAACCGCAATTCACCTATGCCGGTCGTTTCAGCGAAGGCCTGGCACCAATTTATTTTAATGGTAATTACGGATATATCAACAAACAGGGTGTAGTTGTTATTTCTTCAAGCTATCAATTTGCTTCTGATTTCGTTGACGGTATGGCAGCAGTTGAACTGGACAACAAATGGGGATTTATTAATAAATCCGGTCAATTGGTCATTCCCTGTCAATATGAGAATAGTCAGTCCCAGTTCTCTGAGGGCCTGGCAAGTGTCAAACTTAATGGAAAATACGGGTTTGTTGATAAGACCGGCAAAATGGTTATTGCCCCACAATATGATAATGCCGAAGCCTTTCATGAGGGCTTGGCCGTTGTTCGAATCAATAATCAATATGGTGTGATTGACCAGGAAGGTCGTTATGTAGTAAAACCTGGGTATGACAAAATTTCAGATTTTAAGAAAGGTGTTGCCGAGGTCAAACTAAAAGGCCGTTTTGGCTACATTGACAAAAAAGGACAAGTGGTTGTTCCGGTTCAATTTGAAAAAGTCGGCTACTCCCCGGAAGACGGCCTGATTGGCGTGTATGGCAACAGCCAATGGGGTGTTATGAATACAAGTGGTAAATGGGTTAATGCCCCTGCAACACTTAATGCCCCGTTAGAAAAATATTGGCCGGTGCAAAAAATCTTGGTGGCTGATGGCTATTATTACAGACAGGGTCAGGGTGCTTTAGTCCAGCTAGATCACTATCTTAACCACTTAAAGAACGGCTCTGTGTATTTACAACAGGGAGATGACCAAAAAGCAAAACGTTCGTTTGAAGCTGCTATTGCGATAAACCCCGGCGATGAAACCGCACTATGTGGATTAATCCAGATAATGGCGAAAGAAGTTTATTTGCAAAAAAGTTTAAATTAATAATTAATAAATAGTTCTAAAGAGGTTACGAGAACCATCAGTTCTTGTAACCTCTTTTTTGTGTGCCGAGGATATCTCAAAATGGTCTTTTTATAAAAAATCAAAAAAATATCTTACGACTATACTTTAGTATAGTGTGCTTTTTTACAAATTATGGTACGATACTTAAATGGGAATATAAGGAATTAGTACGATTTAACGGTATTTGCAGTGGGGGGATCACATTGTATTTCCAAAGAGCTGTTACGGTA
>CAZCEN010000313.1:0-3780 GCA_964497205.1 uncultured Sporomusaceae bacterium | reverse complement strand
TGACCCTTTATTTGTCATCGTTATCTTTGTGGCTTTCAGGCAATGGTTTGGTTGCTGCTGGTTGTAAGTTAGTAAAGGGACTAGTGGATTTACTTTCAATGCGCGCAAAGATACCTTCTTGCCACATCTGATAGCCATATAGCAGAATACCAATTATAATTGCATATACCACATTTGATAAAGGATTAAGACTTACTTCGTGAAAAATTCCTCTATTACCAAGATAATAAACATGAAATAAATATATAAATCCAAAGTTTAGTACTGTATCCACCGCTAAGTATTTCCAAAACCGACCGTACAAAAAATAAAAAAGCCATATAGTAGCAACGGTATTTGATCCGAAGATGTATGATGGTGATTTAAGTGGATAAGCCGCTTCTTCCCAAACAAACCAGCCAAAAGTTTGCCCCATCTCTATAAATAATATACTTGTAATTATAGAAAATTGCGCTACAGGCATAAACCGCTTTCTAGCGTCTTTGGGCATGAAAAATAATGTAAACCAAGGTAAAATCGTCAGGCTCCATAGTATAACTTGATTACTCATTTCAAAACCTCCTTGAAAAAGTCTTTAAACTTATTCTTTCCTAGTGTATAAGTTTAATACAAAAACCCCATCCCCCAACCTTCACGGCTGAGAGATAGGCTTTTTATGATTATACAAATTAACTCCTACATTCCCTATTGCATATTATGTTATATAAAAATCTAAGGAGCAAACATATGAAACATACGAGCAAAAAATTAAGGGAGTATCCCGAACTAACAGAATGGGACGAACAGCATATTACGCGCCAGTGTTGCATTCCTTTTAATTGCGGTCCATTCCACTGCAGACCATACTATTGCCGGCCATACCGATTATGTCGGCCTTATGACTGTTGTAATCCGCACGTTATCTTATGGCCAGCACCATACAGGAAATAGTGCTTATTTATTGAAAATTTTATACCTTATTATAGAGTAAAAATATATTACACACTTGTATGTCAACTATAACCAGAAATTCAACGTCAGACAATCTTTCTATGTAACGGTATATCTGAAAAATCTATTAAGGGATTAAAAAGGCTGCACCCCGGAGGATGCGGCTACTCCCTGGTGTAAAGAGGGAATGAATGGAAAAAGCCGTTCACAGCGAACGGCTTTTTAATAAAGGAGATAATCAAAATGTAACGTTTGGTTTTGGCGTATGGCAAAATTAATTAACAGGTCGGGCTACACTCATCTTCACAGCAGAAGAACAGCAAAAGAATAATGATAATTATTATAAAGCAACCACCAAAGCCGCCTCGACCTCCAAAGCCACCGAATCCCATATGTGCGCCTCCTATCCATAAAGTAAGGGGTATATATATTATAAACTATGAATAGTTGAGCAGTTTTGCTACAGAAAAAACGTTTATCTATAAATTACAATATTTTCCAACGCTATACAGTCCTTCTGGAATTTCTCCGCTTTCAATCGCCATTTTAACTAGTTGTGTATCTACTAGCTTGTCGCAAATTTTTAGCCGTTTTGAGATGTTCTTAAGCAAACAAAAACCCCCGCAAACATTGAGTCTGCAGGGGTTCCGCATTTGATAAAATTAACGTTTTGAGAACTGAGAAGCTTTACGGGCTTTTTTGAGGCCGTATTTACGACGCTCTTTTTCGCGTGGGTCACGAGTTAAAAGACCGGCTTTTTTGAGTGGCAGACGGAATTCACCATCCACTTTTAAAAGAGCGCGGGCAATGCCGTGACGAACCGCACCAGCTTGGCCGGATACGCCGCCGCCCTCAACTTTTGCTAACACATCATATTTACCGACAGTGTCGGTGATGTTAAGAGGTTGAGTAACGATAAGCTCAAGAGTTTTTAAACCAAAATATTCGTCCAGTGGACGCTGATTCACGATGATCTTGCCTTCTCCCGGAACCAGACGAACTCTGGCAACCGAGGTTTTTCTGCGACCTGTGCCGTAGTAAGTAACCAATGCCATATATATGTTCCTCCTTTCCGGTATTACCTAATATTAAGTTCCAGCACTTCTGGCTTTTGAGCCTCGTGCGGATGATTAGGGCCAGCATATACGTTAAGTTTGCGATACATTTGACGGCCAAGGCTGTTCTTAGGAAGCATGCCTTTTACTGCCAGTTCAATCACACGTGCAGGCTTTTCAGCAAGCATTTTGCCAGCAGTAGTGAAGGTGGTGCCACCAGGATATCCTGAATGACGGAAATATTCTTTTTGCTCCAATTTTTTACCAGTCAATACAACTTTGTCAGCGTTAATCACAATTACGTGATCGCCGGTATCAACATGGGGAGTGAAGGTCGGTTTATTTTTGCCGCGAAGAACTTTCGCGACTTCAACGGCCAATCTACCAAGGGTTTGACCCTCGGCATCCACAACATACCATTTACGCTGGATGTTGGCCGGGTTTGCCATAAAAGTTTTCATTGTCTATCCTCCTCGTACAAGCTAAAGGACTATCTTAACTATCGATACATGCTATGATGTTTAACCTTGAATTCCGGGGCTAATGGAATACATGGCAAAAATCTCATAAAGTTATTGTAATAAATTAGTTGATTGATGTCAAGCGTTCTACCTTGGCAGATTGAAAATATTTTGGACAATCCGCGTCTAATATTTTACTTCCATTAAATAAAGACCTTGCGGTGGCGCGGTAATGCCCGCTGATTTACGGTCACAGCTCGTTAGCACGGCAGCAAATTCGTCCAGGCTCATGCGGTTTTGCCCGACTTCTACCAACGTTCCAACTAAATTCCGTACCATATGATACAAGAATCCTGTGCCGTAAAATTCGAATTCCAAAATGGAATTACCCAGTTCCCGGCAGGCTGCAGACATAATTGTCCGTACCGGGCTTACCGGCGCGCCACCTGCTGCTCGGAATGCTGAAAAGTCATGAGTGCCAACGACAATCTGAGCGGCTTCATGCATTAGCTTGGGTTCAAGGCTGGCGGGAAAATGCCATGCATAATTTCGTTCAAAGGGATTGGCTAACCGCGTATTTAATAGCCGGTAGCAATACACCTTGCCTTTTGCCGCATATCGCGAATGAAAATCAGGCGACTCCTCGCTGGCGCTTACCACTACAATATCAGGCGGTAATAATCCTTTAGCCGCCAACGGAATACGCTCAGTGGGAATTGTACCTTGGGTAAAGAAGTTGACTACCTGTCCATACGCATGAACCCCAGTGTCGGTACGGGCCGAGCCAGTAAGTTTCAATTCATGTCCAAAGATTTTAGCCAACCGTTCTTCTACTAGCTGCTGAATGGTCATGGCATTGGCTTGGCGTTGAAATCCATGATAACAGGTGCCATCATAAGCCAATACAAGTTTAATGTTTCTCATATCGTGATATTGTATGCCTTTACGATTACTAATACAGCAATCAATAGGACGAAGATTCCGGCGACTACGAGGTCGCGTGACCCCATTTTTAATTCTTTCATACGAGTGCGATTTTCGCCGCCGCGGTAGCACCTGGCTTCCATGGCGACCGCCAATTCATCGGCCCGGCGGAATGCGCTGATAAACAACGGTACTAACAAAGGCACCATATTTTTGGCCCTGTTTAATAGATTACCGGAAGTAAAGTCAGCTCCCCGCGCCATCTGGGCTTTCATAATCCGGTCGGCTTCTTCTAACAGGGTAGGTATAAATCTAAGTGCTATTGTCATCATCATAGCCAGTTCATGGGCTGGTACACCCAATCGCCGAAAGGGATTTAACAACCGTTCAATTCCATCCGTCAGCGCGAT
>CAZCEN010000312.1:0-3826 GCA_964497205.1 uncultured Sporomusaceae bacterium | reverse complement strand
TATGCCCGAGACGAACTTCGTCTTAATAGTAAACATCACGTAGCACAACCTTTCGTTTTTTTATTCTGGTTCTGTAATAAATATTCGGTAAAAAATTAAAAATTCCTGTTTACATAACATTGGTATATATTTCAGTCCTTATTTTACTAGGTTTTTCCACCTAAATACTCTACATGCTCACAAAAAAGTATGTATATTTATGCAAATACAATGTTTTAAAGATCTGTCCTATTATAACTGATATGTGTAATTTGCTTAGAAAATTGTATACCAAAAACAGAAAAAGCCAGATAAAATTAATAGATTTATCCAACTTTTCCTCTTTGATACTTTATTAACTTTCAAGGTCATGCCATGACCGCTCATAGGACAATTGCCACTTATTAAGCAGCCTGTAGCGCACCCTCATCCATATTGAGAAACGCAGGGAAAGTTATAATCAAAAAGCCACTCATTGACATTAAGCTATCAAATATCATAATACCGACAGCGCCCATAGATACATTGAGGCCACAGACCCATACGGGGAATACCGCTTTTTATACCTCTCAAATTTCTCCTTGGGAAGTTCCTTTAACCCATATAAGTTCATCATACCTCGGCGTATGGCTAAATCTCCGTAGCTTACAACGTCAGGCCTGCACAGTGAAAAAATCAATAACATTTCCACTGTCCAAACCCCCACGCCATTGAGCGCAGTCAGCTTTTTGATTATTTCCTCATCGCTTAAAGTATGCAAGGAATCAAAATCAACAGCCCCTGTCAAGGACGCCTCGGCAATCCCCAATATATAGCCCGCCTTCCTTAGGCTCATACCACAGCTCTGTATGGCTTCCAAACCGGCATTGGCTATACTTTGGGCCGAAATAGCATTATTTAGCAGACTATTCATCCTTTCGGACACTGTTTGCGCTGCCTTGGTTGATATTTGCTGGCTTACGACACTTTCGACAAGCGCAGAAAACAGATCTGGCTTAACCCTTCGCCGTATAATCCCCATGTCATCGATGACACTTCCCAGCTTCTTATCTCTTCGTTTGAGATAATCCATTTCTGGTTGCCCATATTCAAAAAAATGCATTATCCGCCTGTTCCTTCCATACTGAGTAAATTTTCTTTAACCGCAAGCCCGCCCCGGTAACCTATTAACGCACCATTTGACCCAATAACACGGTGACAAGGAATAAAAATAGGAATAGGATTACGATTATTAGCCATTCCAACTGCTCGTACCGCTTTCTCATTGCCTACTTTAGTAGCAACCTGTTTGTAGGTGCTGGTTTTTCCATAGGGAATCTCACTCAGCACCTTCCAAACCTGCTGCATAAAAGGCGTACCTTTAGGGCAGAGCGGCAGCGTAAATTCCTTCAACTCACCATCAAGATAGCGGCTCAGTTGTCGTGACGCCTCTGCCAGCAGGGGTGTTTCCTGGTGCGTTGCGTGCTGTGGCAAAGGATCGTTCTCAAAATATAAATTCGTAACACTTCCGTCATGTTCTGCAATCCCGATTTTCCCTAAAGAGGTTTCATAAAAACAAATATTCATGATTCATCTTCTCCCGACTTGCGATATTTCTTAGGCGAAACTCCTGTTTGCTCTTTAAAATACCTGTGGAAATTTGATAGGCTTTGAAAACCGGTATGGTATGCAATCTCCAAAATTCCGGCGTTCGTCTGACGCAGCATTACACAAGCCTTATCTATTCTCATCCGCAGAATATATTGCCTTGGCGTAACGCCGGTATGCTGTTTAAACAGTCTTAAAAGGTGGCTTGAGCTAACCCCCATTTGGCAGGCCATAGCACTAAAATCTAAGGGTTTATTATAGACTTGCTGCAACATTACCTTAGCTTTCTCCACTACCTGGACGTTAGGAGCATAGCTCACCATATCCGGACGGCATAATTTACAGGGACGAAAGCCAGAGTTTGCGGCCTTCTTTGCCGTAGTAAAAAATACAACATTTTCTCTTGCCGGCCGTTTGGCTTTACAAGATGGCCGACAAAAAATCCCTGTCGTTTTTACTGCGTAGAAAAATAAGCCATCATAGGCTTGATCATTGCTAATTACAGCTTTCCATTTTTCATCATCGCTTACCAGCATCTGTTCTTTCATAATATACCTCTTTAATGCTTGTCAATGAATTCTTGTAATTCATCATGCCATTGTTCCGGTTCAAAAGTACCAATAATCGTATCTTCTGCAAACAACAAGTCAATAAGATAGCGTGGTTTTTTACCACCGATATGCATCGCTTTGATACAGGAAATACAATAAACCACAACATCATCACAAGGCATCTGCCGGGAACGTTTTTTCATCTGCTCTTTCACCTGTTCGGCCGGCATTGTTCCATAAAAGCTATCTCCGCAACATACGGATTGAGTCCGGGTTGCACTTGGTTCAATCACGTTAATATTCATCCTTGTAAGCAGCTTCCGGACAGCATGATGGACTCTTTCTGCGGAACGTGTTGGGCAAGCGTCATGAATAGCCATCCTTTCCCCTTTATAGTCAGGGAAAGGAAATTTTTCACTGTCAGCTAGTATCTCCCAAAGCGATATCGTAGTAATCCCATTATACAGTTCCCTGTACCGCTTGTCACAGCCTGCACAGGTATTTATTATTTGCGTACCGTGCTCTACATTTGGGGCGTGCCGGCAACAAGTCAAATGCTGCGGCATATCACCGATTTCCTGGCGTAAAAAATGATTCACCTTATTTGCAAGCAACGGTTTATAGATCATCAGTGCACAGCCCGGAGCATAGATTTGCATAAAAATAATCTCTCCTTAGCATTCTTTCTGTACTTATTATAAAGCAAAGCTATCAATAATTCGTCCTGTATTTTATCAACTAATTATTACAATCAACCGAAGAGAAACACCTTGGTCACATCCTAACCAAGGTGTTTTTACATAAAAAATAAAGCTGGAATAGATAATAGTTTTACTATGATTCATTACCCTGTAATATTCATTAGGTGGTGTTTTAGAGTGGAAAATTCCAGTCAAAAAATCTATACGTTTTTACTGTTCTCCGGTCAAGCAGAAGAAGCCATGAATTATTACACCCATTTATTCGATGACTCGGAAATTATAACCATTACCCGCTACGGCGAAAACGATGCCGGCAAAGCGGGTACAGTGTTCCAAGCCACATTTTCACTAAAAGGTCAAATATTTATGTGTACGGATAGCTATATCGAACACGAATTTACGTTTACTCCTGCCATATCCTTATATGTAAAATGCGAAACCGAAAACGAGCTTGATCGCATCTTTACACAGCTGGCTAAAGACGGCTCCGTCCTGATGCCTTTAGACACCTACCCTTTCAGCAAGAAGTTCGGCTGGGTGGCAGATACTTACGGGGTAACGTGGCAATTATCTCTTTAGATATACCTCTGATTAAATATCCTTATTTTTTTTGCTCAAGGCCGCTAACGTAATGATAGTATTCCAGTTCCGTACTGTTAGCGAAACTTTGAGTTTTTTCTCAAAGAAATTGGTCGTAAGCAATGATTTACGGACCTCCTCTTGATACAGGATATAAATGTCCATATCACTGATAAAAAACTTATCATGGCTGCCATCACAGGAAACTAGTTTATTCACAGCCTCGTCTGTAGGCTTAGCGGCGAGAAAAGCGATATTTAGGCCCGGCATTACAGCAAAGGGGCAGTTCTCTATTAACTTATCCAACTCCGCAGTTGTTCTTAAAATTACAGGTACATCGAAGCCAAACACAGCTTGTATTTCTTGTTCAATTCGCTGCCTCAAAAAGCTTGCATCGCGCTCCGACTCAAACAAAACATTCCCACTTTG
>CAZCEN010000311.1:1774-3839 GCA_964497205.1 uncultured Sporomusaceae bacterium | reverse complement strand
CCTGGGTAAAGCAGCCTTTACCCAGTGTGCCGGTTTTTTACGCATTGCCCAAGCCAAACATTCACTTGATAATACTCCGGTTCACCCGGAATCCTACGACTTGGCCGAAGCTATCTTAGCCAAACTTGGTTTCACACTTGCCGACTTGTCAGACAAAACCAAACTGGCAGCCCTGCAGCAGGCAGCACCGGCAGTAGACGCCGCCAAACTGGCAACTGAACTTAATGCCGGCGAGCCGACCGTTCGAGACATTCTTGCGGCTTTAGCCAAACCGGGCCGGGACCCGCGGGAAGATGTTCCCCCGCCGCAAACCCGCAAAAATATTGTTAAGTTATCAGATATTACTCCCGGTACCATTGTTAAAGGAACTATACACAACGTAACTGACTTTGGTGCATTTGTCGATATCGGCATCAAAATTAACGGCTTGATTCACCGTTCAGAACTCAGCCATAAGCATTTCCGCCACCCTATTGATGTTATCTCCGTCGGTGATATTGTTGATGTGATGGTAATTAGTGTTGACGAACAGCGTAAGCGTATCGGCTTAAGCTTAAAGCAAGTTCCTAAAGAATAAAGAAGCAGACCCTGTAACCTAAATATAAAAGGATACAGGGTCTTTTTGTTTTCCAACTTTGTATCTCGATTATAAAGACAGTAAGAAGGGGACCAATAGCGGAACTACTGCCGATAAAACTAATCCATTTAAAAATGCAATTAATCCGGTATTTGTATCAGTAACTTTGGTAATGAGCGGCAGGGTAGAGTCCATTGTCGTAGCTCCGCCAGGAGCAATAGCAGCCAGTTTACCGGCAAAACCTACAACAACCGGAATTATAATAAAAGCGATAAGCTCGCGGAATACATTTGATAAAAACGCAGTAGCCCCCAGTTCAACACTGTAGATATCGGCTATCAGCACCCCTGACAGGCTATACCATCCAAATCCTGCACTTACAGCAGCTACTTCTTTAAACGGAAGACCAACCATCGGCATGGCCGCCAGCGCACCCAGCAAGGTTCCGCAGGCGACTCCCAAAGGTACTAAGAGTATTTTAAAACCTGCTTGTTTTAACTGCATGAGCGCTGCTTTATTGCGGCCCATATCCACACCCACGATAAAAACCATTAAAGCCAGCGTATAGGTGACCAGCGGTTCCAGCCACTCAGACGGTCCCGGCGGCAGCAGAAACCTGCCTGCCAACAGTCCGGCGATAACGGCTATAACAACCGAGTAAATCATTAGCCTTCACCACCTTTTTGCAAAGACCGCCCAACAAACCACACCATGCCAACACTACCCGCAACCGCCATAACTGTAATCACCAGGGCTCGCCAACCAAGCACAGGCAGGTTGGCAATCAGTTCGGAATTGCCGCCAATCTGGGCGCCCAGGGCGGCTAGCATGATAAATAAAGTGCCGGCAGTCAGCTTATCAAGATGGGCAAGAAAACGCTCCGGCAACCGGCCGCTGGCACCAAGCAGCACACCGGCTCCCAGAGCGACAAGTATTATCCACATATTTACCCCCGCAGTACTTTAAAGGGCATAGTACTATATACTTTTCCCTCAACCGCTGCTTTCAGTTCATCCGCCGCACTCTGCAATAGATAGATTTGTCCTTTTAGGGCACTTACCAGCGTCTCGTCTTCAATTTCGCTTAAATTTATTGCCGTACTCAGCAGACTGGCAACAACACCGGCATGTGCGGCAGCCACCCCGGCCATCATGTCGCTTACCACTAATTTATCCACCTTATTAAGTATGGCTTTGCCTATCTCCATAACTTCTAAACAGGATCTGGCTGTTTCAACAGGGACTTCAGCCGCTTGTTTGAGCGCCTTTTGTAAAGCTACAGCCCGCGCCTGTTTTTTCTCCGCCGTTGTCTCCGGCATATCAGCGACAGTTAGTAATCCCCGGAGTGCAAGTGCATCCCGGTCGATTAAAATCGTTAACTCTATATGCAGCCGGCTCAAGTCAGCCTGCTTAGCAATCAAAGCTTCGCTGCATTCAACCAGTTTCGGACTTTTTAGTGAATACGCAATTGACATCTCTAAAAGAGCCG
>CAZCEN010000311.1:0-1764 GCA_964497205.1 uncultured Sporomusaceae bacterium | reverse complement strand
CCATAAATAGCTGCCGTACTTCCGCCCCCGGGAGGTACTTCATCGGAAGCCAGCTTTGCGGCATATTCATTGATACTTAAGGAGCTAAGCATATCTATCACCTTGCCTTCACAGTTTTACTCTATACTTACAATAAACTGATAATGCGGCTGTCCACCAAAATATACTTGTACCTCAATATCTTCCAACTGTTCGCTAAGTTTGGCAGTCAGCTTTGCAGCTTGTTCCTCAGTGAGTTCAGCTCCATAATACAAGCTTACTACTTCGGTATCTGCATCGGCAAGTCGGGATACCAGCTTAATCAATGCTTCCTCCGGCGTATCGGCCCAAACAACTACCCTGCCTTCAATCACACCAATGTATGATCCTTCCGGTACGGTTTGCCCTTCAACCTTGGAATCACGAACAGCGATAGTCAGACCGCCCGATTTGACGGTTGCCTGAGCCTCTTTCATTTTGGCGACATTTGTTTCTATGTCACTATTGGCATCAAAAGCCACTACGGCAGCCAACCCTTGGGGTACATTGAATGTCGGTACAATGGCAACCCTGTCACCAAGCAGCTTTTTGGCTTGCTCCGCAGCGAGCAAGATATTTTTATTATTGGGCAGGATAATATACTTTTCTGCCGGTCCGTTATGCACGGCAGCAACAAATTCCTCAACCGGCGGATTCATAGTTTGCCCGCCGGAAATAATAACGTCTGCTCCCATTTGCTTCATAATGTCAATCAGCCCCTCGCCTGATACCACGCTAATTACCGCCAGACCGCTTTTGGCTTGGGCAGTTGCTCCCATCTCCACAGTTTGCCTGTGTTGATCGGCCATATTGTCGATTTTAATATCGTGAAGCGTTCCCCAGGTGATCGCAGACTCCAAAACAGCCCCAGGGTGAGCGGTATGGATGTGCACTTTTAAAATATCTTCCCCTAGCGCCAGTACCAGGGAATCTCCCATTTGCCCCAGCTGACGTTTTACTTCATTCAAGCTGGCAGCAAAATGTTTAACAATAAACTCGGTACAGTACGGATGGGCGATATTGAGTTCAGTTGTCATACCAGGGACAGAAAGAGTGCGGCCAAAATCAGCCTCAGGTCCGCTAAACCGCCCCTCCAAACCTTCCAGGCAGCCGGTCAGAAACACAATAAGACCATACCCGCCGGCGTCTACCACACCGGCAGCTTTTAATGCCGGCAGCAGTTCCGGCGTCCGTTTTAACTCTTCCTTACCAGCATTAATCGCCTCGGTTAAAATATCAGCAAATGCCACATGTTCCCGCACTGCACGGTGCGCACCTTTGGCAATACCCTTTGCCACTGTCAGGATTGTACCTTCCACCGGTTTAGCTACTGCCCGGTAAGCGTAAAGAACACCATATTGAAAAGCTTTGCCGACTTCGGCAGAGGCTGCAGTATCTTTTCCCGATAATCCCCGAGCAATACCGCGCAACAGTTGGGAAAGAATTACTCCCGAGTTACCTCTGGCCCCCATGATAGCGCTGTCTGCCCCGCGGCGAGCCAAAGAACCAATCCCCTCATCCGGGGCTTCCGAGACAGCCTTGGCCACCGCCCCCAGCGTCATCAGCATATTTGTACCGGTATCACCGTCCGGGACAGGAAATACATTGAGACTGTTAATATATTCGTGTTCGCGCATAAAAGCCCCATATGCCCCGGCAATCATGCGTCGAAAATCTTTACCGTTAATTACATCAATACTTGGCTGCATACCTTTCCCCCCTTGAAGGTCAACAATCAGCTATCTT
>CAZCEN010000310.1:0-3857 GCA_964497205.1 uncultured Sporomusaceae bacterium | reverse complement strand
AAAACTTAATCAGTACGATAAGAAAATTTTCTATATATTACTATAAACTACCTGCCTAATTGTATTTATTTTTACAAAATTTTCTCTTGGTTATTAAAAACATAACTTTTTTAAGAGAAATCTACATGTATTGCAAAAATAAATAATTTCTTTATCCCAAATTTCAAAATTAATTTCTTGCAATACTTGTAAGATGTGGTATTATCAAAATGAGTTACAGATTTTGTATGGGTGGCATCCACCAGGAGTCATACCGTATAAAACCACATAGCTGTAATCTCAATCCACAATTTAATACACATTTATCCGCTTGGATCCAAGGGACTGAGACGGGAGGTAAACAAGGGATTACTATGCCTTCTGGACACGCCAGAAGGCTTTTTATATCTAGGGAGAAGTATGCCTTTTCCCTGATAATAGTAACACGGCTTCCGCTTTTGCCACTGGTTAAGCGCAAGCTGTGTTTTTTTGTTTCCTCTATCAGCTAAAAGCGGTAAATACGTAGGGAGAGATTTACATAGCAAAAGCAAAAATAGCCATCGTCGGCGCTGGTAAAGTCGGCAGCCGTTTGGCCGCAGCACTGCAGTCTCTAGACTATCAATTAGTTGGTGTAGCCAGCCGGACAGAGTTATCGGCGGCATTACTCGGGCAAAATTGCGGAATACCGTGGACAACCAAACCGGTAGAGGTTTGCAAACAAGCTGAAATTATTTTTATTACAACACCTGACAGATGTATTGGCGACGTTGTTAAACAAATTGCCAAAGCGCAAGGCTTCAAAAGCGGTCAGTATGTATACCATGCCTGCGGCGCCTTGACAGCCAATGTGCTGGAGCCGGCCAAAAATTGCGGTGCCTTTACCGGCTCGTTTCACCCCTTACAGACTTTTGCAGCCAATGAAGCAGAAAATGCCAGTTTGACCGGTACTTTCTTTGCGTTAGACGGCGATAACCAGGCTGTTGAATTAGGCCGGAAACTAGCAACAGAACTTGGGGGGCATTGGTTGCTAATCCCAGCACAGCACAGAGCTTCTTATCATGCGGCCGCCTGTATCGTTTCTAATTACCTGGTATCTTTAGTAGACTGCGCTACGCATTTATACAAGCAGATGGGGATATCGGACAGTAATGCGATTAGTGCACTACTGCCACTCATTACCGGTACACTCAACAGTATTGTCCAATTCGGAACGCCCCATGCCTTAACCGGCCCGGTCAGTCGCGGCGATGTTTCTACAGTGACCAGCCACTTAGCGGCTTTAAAGCAATGTGGTGAGCGAGAGTTGCAGTTGTATAAAAGTGTCGGCTTATACACGACCACACTGGCCTTAGAAAAAAAATCGCTAACTGCGTCCCAGGCAAACGAACTATGGGAAGTATTGCAAAAATAGGAGGAAGAAAGTTTATGCAAAAAAAGATAACCATCAATACCATCCGGCAGCGCAAGCTTATAAACCAGCCGATTACCATGTTAACGGCATATGATTATTCTTTTGCCCGCATATTGGATGCGACCGGCGTTGATATGCTGCTTGTCGGTGATTCACTGGGCAATGTGATGCTTGGCTATGATTCAACCCTGCCCGTAACCATGGAGGATATGCTGCATCATGTAAAAGCTGTATGCCGGGGGGCACAACATGCCTTGGTGGTAGCCGATATGCCGTTTATGTCCTATCAGGTTTCAGTCGCAGAAGCCGTAGCCAACGCCGGCAGATTTCTCAAAGAAGCCGGCGCACAGGCAGTCAAGCTGGAAGGCGGCCAGGAGCTTGCTGACACCGTTAAAGCTATTGTTAACGCCGGAATCCCGGTAGTCGGACACTTGGGGCTGACCCCACAACATGTACACCAGTTAGGCGGTTATACTGTCCAGGGAAAAGATTTAACTGCCGCCCGCAAGCTGCTGACTGATGCCAAAGCGCTAGAAGAAAGCGGCGCTTTTGCCATCGTCCTGGAATGTGTGCCAGAGTCTCTGGCTGCCAAGATAACGGAAACAATCCGCATCCCTACCATCGGTATCGGCGCCGGCTCGCAGTGTGACGGCCAGGTTCTGGTTATTCACGATCTGCTGGGGTTAACCCCTGGCAACACGCCAAAGTTTGTCAAAAAATATGCCAACCTGCGTCAAGACATTGCCGCTGCCGTTAGCAAATATATAACGGAAGTACATAATAAAAGCTTTCCCGGAGCCGAGTACAGCTTTAAAGATGCCGGCCTGGAACTTGATAAGCTCTATTGAGAGGAGAATACACCGTGGAAATAATTACAACAGTCGAAGCTATGCACCAAATTATAAAACAAGTGAAAAAACAGGGAAAAAGCATCGGCCTTGTCCCCACAATGGGCGCTCTGCATGACGGACATCTGGAATTGCTGCGCCGTGCTAAATCAATGTGCGATGTAACTGTAACCAGCATTTTTGTTAATCCCACTCAGTTTGGCCCCACCGAGGATTTTAATCACTATCCCCGCGATTTCGCCAATGACTGCGCCAAAGCTAAAAGCACCGGCATTGATATAATCTTCCACCCTGCAGCAGCCGAAATGTATCCGGAAGGCTATGCAACTTTCGTCAACGTTGATGGCAATATTACCGATAAATTATGTGGTCTGTCCCGCCCCGGCCACTTTCGCGGCGTGGCCACGATTGTGAGCAAATTATTTAATATTATTCAGCCTGATAAGGCATTTTTCGGACAAAAAGACGCGCAACAGGTCGTTGTAATTAAACGTATGGTGGAAGATTTAAACATGAGTACAACCATTGAAATCGTCCCCATCGTCCGCGCCGCCGATGGTTTAGCCTTAAGCTCACGCAATACCTATTTAAGCAGCGAGGAACGGAATGCGGCTCTGGTCTTATCACGCAGTTTGAAGTTGGCTGAACAAGCGGTAAAAGCCGGCCAACGCGATCTCACCCAAATCCGCCGGCTAGTAGTGAACGAGATTGGTAAAGAAAAATTAGCCGGTATTGATTACGTAGAAATATACCACTTCCCCGGGCTTGAGCCTATCGAACAGCTAACCAACAAAGCTTTATTGGCACTGGCCGTTAAAATTGGCAAAACCCGCTTAATTGACAATACTATTCTGGAGGTGGCAACATGTTAATTACATCATTAAAAGCCAAAATTCATTGCGCAACCGTAACCGAAGCCAATCTTAACTACATGGGCAGTATTACTATCGATGAAGCCCTACTGGAGGCGGCAAAAATTCTGCCTAATGAAAAGGTTCAAATTGTCAACAATAACAATGGCAGCCGCCTGGAAACCTATGTAATCAAAGGACCAAGAAATTCGGGAGTAATCTGTCTTAACGGCGCCGCAGCCCGCCTGGTCCAGCCCGGCGATAAAGTAATTATTATTGCTTATGCTATTGTGACAGAATCGGAAGCCCTGGCCTTCCGGCCAACGGTGGTAATGGTGGACAGCAATAATCACGTTTCCGAAATACGACACGCGGAAGTTCACGGAGAAATCGCCTAATAAAATCTCAGAATAACCGACGGAATCTTTATTGCCGGTTTTGGAAATATAAATTCCATTTGTGGCAAAAAAGTTTCCATTATATTGAATTGGCCTCTTGCTGATGAACTGATATACGAAGTAAAATTAGTATAGCTGAATTTCGGAACCCCCCCATCGCTTACTTCATCATTTAACTCGGGAGGTCTAGTATGGCCGTTATCCGTTGGTTAATTAAAACCAGTGACCGTATTGGTATGGTTCAAGATGTTGTTGAAATTTTTTCTCATGAAAGTATCAGCATTAGTTCTATGGAAGTTTCCACCGGAAAAATTTATATTAAATTCAGTCTAAACGACGCTCATGAGGAATTGCTTAAGCAAGAATTACT
>CAZCEN010000309.1:0-3874 GCA_964497205.1 uncultured Sporomusaceae bacterium | reverse complement strand
CGGCACAGGGTATTGGCTTCGCTCATCAGGTATAGGCGTATTTATCGTAAAGTCTTTTCGCATTGGGTAAAGGCCACTCGGCCAGTTTTCATGCAGTACTAGTGGTCTCAAGTCAGGATGTCCTTCAGGCACCAGCCCAAATAAATCATGAATTTCCCGTTCATACCACGCGGCTGCCGACATGATTGGCGTAAGTGACGGAAACGCAAGCGGCTCATCTTGATTAATTGTTGCTTTCAGTGTTTTAAAAGTTCCTTCTTCTTTATCAGCGAAAATTGCATAGATCGCGAAATATCCATTTATCGAGCGTTCGTCATTGGCAAACATCGCGGTTAGCCGATACTGACCACCACGGCTGACAACTGTTGCAGCTGCCCGGAGGGTTGCTGCCGGTATTATCTTAAACGAACTTGTCATTGTCCCCCTCCTATCACAATAGCCACAGCTTGGGTAAGAAGCGTGTCAAGCCAGGCGGGCAAGTAGATTCCGGTAGCAAGCATAATCATTAATGAGGCTGACACCGCTGTCAGCGATGTTTTTCCTAACTGATGCTCTCCGGCTAAACGATGCGGTACCGAACCGAATCCCATATTCAAAGTGTAGTAAATCATGCCGGCAAAAATCGCAGCCATTAAAAGCAGTATAGCGGCGCCCAGCCAAGGATTTCCCATCTGGAAAGCTGCCCACACAATGGTAAATTTACTATAGAAAACACTAAAAGGAGGTAAACCGGCAATTGCCAGTACAACAGCAATAAACATGGCCCCCATAGCCGGTGTGGCACTCACCAGACCTTTTATCCTCATGATATGCTTGGTTCCATAGAATTGAATAATTGCTCCGGCCAGATAAAATAGTGCTGATTTAGTAATAGCATGGTTAATAATATGCAGCAATGCACCATACGTAGCCAAAGGAGTACCGATACCAACTCCCAGTGTAATAAGGCCCATATGTTCAATGCTGGAATATGCCAATAGGCGTTTAAGGTCGTGCTGTACCAGAATAAAAGGCACAGCAATAATAATGGAAAGTAGGCCAAAGCCTGTTAAGAAGTACTCAGGAAAGTCAGCACCGACAGTTCCTTTAACAATGATCACTGTACGAATAATAGCATACAAAGCACAGCTTAACAACGCACCTGACAACAGCCCGCTTACCGGTGAAGGTGCTTGGCTGTGAGCGTCAGGCAGCCAAGTATGCATAGGCGCCAATCCAACCTTAGTACCATAGCCAATCAGAATAAATACAAATGCCAATTTTATCATGCCGGGATCAAGCTTGTCACTAACAGCTTTTAGAGCCAGCCAGCTTAATGCCTGACCATCGGTCACACCAACGTTTACTTGCGCATAATACATAAGTATAGTACCCAAAAGCGCTAAACAGATACCGACAGTACAGACCATTACGTATTTCCATGCTGCTTCCAATGCGGCTCGATCAAAATAAAAAGCAACAAGCAAAGCAGAACTAAGAGTAGTAGCTTCCACAGCCACCCATAACATTCCCATATTTTCCGCTACCGTTACACACACCATGGTAAAAACAAATAGGTTAAACAAGCCGTAGTATCGTTTTAACATCTTTAAGGAAGCATGTCCCTCTTCCAGTTCCTGCTCCATATATGACAAAGAAAACAACGAAGCTGTAAAATTAAGAACCGCTACAACTAATAACATAACTGCACTTAGTTGATCTATATAAATTTTTCCATAAAGTTGTCCATAGTGAATAACCCCGGTTGTAGCTACCTGATAAACGAGAACCCCCAAAACCAGACTCAATAAGCTGCTGCCGGCCAAATTGATCAGCCGAATACTCTTGAGGCCTGATTGTATCATTGTAAAAGCGCCTGTTACAAGCGGTAGTACCAGCGCTAAAAGTATCAAATGCTCCATCGTATTGATCATCCCTTTAACTTTTTTAGCACACTGGTATCAGTGGACAAAAATGAACGTTTGAGCCGATATGTCAAAATAACCAGCACCACTACGGCTACCAGTACATCTAAGAATACACCAAGTTCAATAATTAAGGGTAAGCCTTGAGTTACCGAAAGGCCTACTAAATACAAACCATTCTCCATAGTAATCAAGCCGACAATCTGCAAGACAGCCTGCCGCTTCGTCATAATCATAGTAAGGCCAATTAACATCATCGCTACAGCGGCAGCCAGCGCATCCCGGCTGACAATCCCGGGCAAAGCCTTGTCGATTAGACCATAAGCAAGCACAATCATTACACCTGCGGCCATAACTGAATAATTTGGACTTAAGATTGGGTTAACTTCTCTTTCGTTTTTTAGCATCCGGACAATCCGGAAAAGCGCATAGGGAATAAGTCCGGCTTTAATCACCAGTGTAAGGGCAGCCGCAACGTAAGTATGCACCTCCCCCGTTTCCACGGCGATAATTGTACACGATAGCGCAACCAAAGCCGACTGAATAAGCAAAATGCTAACGGCTGTTTTAAGACTGGCTACCCGACTCAAAAGAAGCGCCAAAAACAAAAGAACTATTATTAGGAAATTCACAAAGATATGCCCCTTTCTACTGAGCCACTAAGGCCAACAATGCCAGCATGCCGGCAACACTCATAAAGCCCGGCACCTTAAATAGCCGCATTTTATTAGTACTGGTTTCCACCGCAGCTAAAATAAGTGCAGTAATGACTACTTTGGCAATTGTCAGTATCACAGCCGCCAGTGGTAAAATCCCGTCTGGCTGCCATGGGAAAAATAATACGGTAAACAAGAGGATAAACACCAATTGCTTAATGGCAGATGCCCACAAGATTAAACCAAGCCAACGTCCCGAGTACTCAAGCACCATACCTTCGTGAATCATAGTCAATTCCAAGTGAGTATCAGGATTATCGACCGGAATACGTCCAGTTTCGGTTATTAATATAATGAAAAAAGCAATTGCAGCGAATATATAAGGTAACGAGAACGGAACGACTGCCGCAGCACCAGCCATGCTTGTCAGCCCTGTCGAACCGGCTTTCACGGCCACAGTTAATAACGATAACAACAGAACAGGTTCTACCAACACACTAATATACATCTCCCGTGAGCCGCCCATCCCGCCAAAAGTGCTGCCGGCATCCAGCGAAGCCAGTACCAGGAAAAAACGCCCGGCAACCAAGAGATACAACAAGGCAAATAAATCCCCTGAGTACAATAATGCAGCCGCACCAAACGCACCGGCAAAATAAATATATGGAGCAACTCTAAATATCCAGGAAGTTGTAGGCGATACGACACTATCCTTTTGCAGTAATTTAAACAAATCATAATATACCTGCAGCAGTTTAGGCCCGCGGCGATTCTGCATACAGGCCTTAGCTGACTTAATTACACCTGCAACCAGCGGCGCTGCCACCATAATAAACAAAGCACACAGTAAACTAATTAATACTTTAGTCGCTTGTTCCAAATCTATCACCACCCGCTAGTTATAATTAATGCTAATACTGTAACTGCTGTAATATATCCGATATAAATCTGAACACTGCCGGCTTGAATTGCTTTCATAAATTGAGCAGCATTAATGATTCCGGTGTTAAGAGGACGGTAAATTGCGCTGAAAATATCCGTAATTCCTACATGATAACTCAGCCTCCGGCCAAAATAGCGGTTAGGACGCAGATCTACAACCGTTTCCCGCTGTGGACGTAAAATAGAGCGGAATGCTAATCGGATAGGTTTAGAGAAGCCTGTAGCCGTATATTCCATTCTGGCATTTGGCACAATACCGCAAGTCCAGGTTACGTCTTTAGTAATCTGTGGAGTGCCATAAAGTCTATATACTATCAACGCCATTGCCGCGCCTAAAATCATACTTGCTACAACAATAGGCATGCTCAAGCT
>CAZCEN010000308.1:1632-3934 GCA_964497205.1 uncultured Sporomusaceae bacterium | reverse complement strand
TGGCCGGCACAAACAAGAAAGGTAACCCCAACGTTTGCAGGATGCGTACAAAAACAAATGTAGTGTAATCCGTCTGCGGAGTGATAAAACCGGTAGCCCACATGCCAAAAGCATTAATCAGCATACCCATCGAGATTAAGTACTTTGCCGGAACTACATTAACGAGTCGGCCGACGATTGGCATCATAAAGAGAACCACTATCCCTGCCGGCGAAAGAAGCAGACCGGACAACGTAGCGTCATAGCCAAAGTTGGTCTGCACCATCATCGGTAACAGTGTGGTACTGCCGTATAAAGCAAAGCCGACAAAGAACATCATTAAACAGGGCATACCAAAACTGGGTATCGCAAAGAGTTTCAGTTCGACTACAGGCCGTTTTTGCTGCAATAACCAATAAATCGCCAACACGAGGCTGACGGCGGATATAGTGGCAAAGAACATGATAAACGAACTGTCAAACCAATCTTCCTGCTGGCCTTTATCGAGAACAATCTGCAGTGTTCCGAGGCCGAGAGCGATCAGGCCAAGACCAATATAATCAATGGAACCGACGTTTTGTTTTTGCGCACTGGGCGGGTCTTGTACAAGTACCTTGACCAGAAAGGCCGCTAACAGTCCGACAGGCACATTCATGAAAAAAATCCAGCGCCAATTATAATTATCGGTGATATATCCGCCCAGCGTCGGCCCCAGTATTGGCGCTAACACCGTTGTTATGCCTGTGATCGCAAAGGCCATTCCCAGTTTTTCAGGCGGAAAACTATCTTTAATAATGGCTTGTTGGGCCGGTTGTAGCCCGCCGCCTGCCAGGCCTTGCAACAATCGAAATACAATCAGCATGGGAAGTGAAGTCGAAACACCGCACATAAAAGAGGTAAAGGTAAACCCGATGATGCAAGAGATGAAGAAGTTTTTTCGCCCCATAAGACCGGACAACCAGCCTGACAGCGGCAAAACAATGCCGTTGGAAACAAGATAAGAGGTTAGAACCCAGGTACTTTCCTCTGAGCCTGCTCCGAGTGAACCGGCAATATGCGAAAGCGCAACATTGGCAATGGTTGTGTCCAGTACTTCCATAAAGGCGGCAAGACTGACAACTATTGATACCAGAAGGGGGTTTACTGTCCGGGGAGCCGTTTCGCTCATATGTTTGCTCCCGCGCTTTTCATCGTATACACAGTCGGTATGACAGACATCCCCGGGCCAAGAGGCAAAATAGCATCAGGCGGAGTATCAAAAACAATTTTTACCGGAACACGTTGTACGGTTTTGACAAAATTACCGGTAGCATTTTCCGCCGGAAAGAGAGAAAAATGAGCTCCGGTTCCTGCTTGAAAGCTATCTACTCTGCCATGCAATTTGACACTGGGGAAAGCGTCAATACTAATATCAACAGGTTGACCGGGACGCATGTGATCAAGCTGCGTTTCTTTGAAATTGGCTACAACCCATAATTCTGTTCCGACCAGCGTAGCCAATTGTTGGCCTTCCTGAACATAATTGCCGGTCTCCACGCTGCGTTTGGTAATTCGGCCATCCATAGGAGCAATTACTTTGGTATTGGCCAGATCCGCTTCGGCTTGCGCTAATTCCGCTTCTGCCTGCTGCACCTGAGCCAAAAGTTGGTCACCGGTGTCTTTTGCCGCCGCAATTACACTGGGGGCTGATTTGGACGAACGAAGATCGGCCTCTAATTTATCTAAAGCAGAACGATCCGCTTTTTCTGTTGCAATCGCCTGGTCTAACTGTTGTCGGGAACAGGCGCCCGCGCTGAACAGACTCTCCATCCGCTCTCTATCGGCGAGTGATTTTTCCCAGGTTGCTTGCGCGGAAGCCACCTGAGCCGCAGAGGCATCAATTTTAGACGATGCGGAAACTGTGGTTGTTTCCAGTGTATTGTGAGAAGCGCTGGCTGCCGCTTTGGTCGCTGCTAATTGAGCTTTGGCCCGAGCGCAGCGGATAATATAGTCAGTCGGGTCGATTTCCATAAGAATGTCACCGGCTTTAACCACTTGATTGTCTTGTATATTCAAAGCTTTTATGTAACCATGTACTTTTGGACTTAAAACAACAGTGCGGCCTTCAATAGCGGCATTATCTGTTGAAACCTCACCGCGGTGAAGAAAATAATAGCCCCCGGAGCCGGCAATGACTACTAATAGAACAGTAATAAGTTTCATGAACTTCGGTGGAATTTTCATATAATCTCCCTTTCCGTAAAAACTTCTGTTAAATCCACGCTAACCTGTAGTAAGGACAGCCGTTGTTCGTAATTTTTATCAGAAGGGGGCCCTTACTGAT
>CAZCEN010000308.1:0-1622 GCA_964497205.1 uncultured Sporomusaceae bacterium | reverse complement strand
ACAAACGTTTGTTTGAAATATCTTAAACGACAGTGCTCTTATAATCCATCGGGGCATTGTCGTTTCGACTAGGAACTAGGTGGTTTCCTGGGGCGGCGACAAATTTATTACACCATGCAAATAAACACGAAAGGCATGAGCAACATACTCGGCTTCACTTTCACCCTGTTCCGGTAAAGGGAGAAGTTTAGAAACTAGATGTTTGGCAATGAAATAAAAATTGAGTATACCAACTAACGAAACTGCTGCAAATGTAACATTCAAATCTT
This sequence comes from uncultured Sporomusaceae bacterium, assembly GCA_964497205.1. Lineage (GTDB taxonomy): Bacteria > Bacillota > Negativicutes > Sporomusales > Sporomusaceae > Sporomusa. The sequence continues at coordinate 1,353 of CAZCEN010000308.1, read as the reverse complement.
TCCTAAAATAACCTTCGGCGATGCCTTCCCGTAAGGCAGTAAAGATAAATTGATACACCTGCGAAATCTGTTTCTCAATAATGGGTCCGCCATATTCTGTAGGATTCGTCGCTTCGCTGAACATAAAACGGTGTAAAAAAGGACGCTGCGCATGTACATCTGCAATCTGGCCGGCATAAAGAGTGAGCCTCTCGACAGGCGAGGAAGAATTATGTTTTTGTACTTCCCTGATTGCCTGCAGAATAGGAGAAAGCTGCTCCAGCAATACGGCCTCATAAAGACCTTCCTTGCCATTGAAATAATAAGAAATTGCTGATACATTGACTTGAGCCGCCTCTGTCAGTTCGCGGACAGATACAGCGGCAAATCCCTTAATCGCAAATAGTTCTGTTGCAACTTCTATCAATTTTGATTTAGTACTATTTTCCATAATAACATCCTCGTGGTAAAATATATTTCTAATTCAAACAATCGTTTGTTTGAATTGAGCATAGCACCATTGCTATAATCTGTCAATTTTTTTTTAACGATCTAAATAGCCTACGGAAAAAGAAAAAAAGTTGTCTAAGGTACGGAATTGTGCGACAATGTATGCTAGTATAAACTGGATTAAAATTTTCGGACTTATCGGGGGGAATGGTAAATGAAGGAAGTTAATACTATCCGTTGTGCTTGGGCAAGCCGGAGTGAGCTTGAAAAAGTATATCATGATCAAGAATGGGGACGTCCCCAGTTTGATGACCGAAAACTGTTTGAAATGCTTATTTTGGAGGGAATGCAGGCCGGGCTGAGCTGGTCTACCATATTAGCCAAACGGGAAACAATGCGGCAGGCGTTTGACGACTTTGATCCGGCGAGTATCCTACACTATGATGAACGTAAAATCGAATCTTTGTTGGAAAATGCGGGAATTATCAGGAATCGGTTAAAAATAAAAGCCGTAATTGAAAATGCCAGGGCCTACTATAAGGTACTGGAGCAGTATGGGAGCTTCAGCAATTTCTTTTGGCAATATGTGAATCATAAACCGATTCAAAATCACTGGACTGAGATTTCTCAAGTGCCGGCAAGGACAGAACTTTCTGATCGTATCAGCAAAGATTTAAAGAAGCTGGGTTTCAAGTTTGTAGGTACGACGATTGTCTATGCTTTTATGCAGGCTACCGGCATGGTTAATGACCATCTAACTTCCTGTTTTCTGCATGATTCTTATAAGAACGATGAAACTAGATGAAGTATAGAATGTCCCGGGAATATAAACGGGATTGTTGCTAATGTTATTAAATAGCGACGAAAATGAAGGATAGGTTTGTCCGATGAGTGGACAAACCTATCCTTAAAAATTATACTCCT
>CAZCEN010000307.1:315-3958 GCA_964497205.1 uncultured Sporomusaceae bacterium | reverse complement strand
TTTTATATACAGCTACTGCCATTTGTCGCTGGCCATGCCGAAAAGAGGCAAAGGGGAATTCCAAAAGTTGTGCCGACTCATCCCGAAGTTCCAACCAACTTCCCAACCGTTCGGCCCATCGGGCATATTGGGTAACTAAATCGTCAAAGAAAGCAACTAATTCCTGAACAGAATATCTTTTTGTATATACTTTTATCTCATATGTCGTCGCTTGACAGTACGTTATCTGGACACCGATTTCTTCTAATGCATGTTCTACCGCATAAATATAGGCATAACACATAGCCTGCCCCCAGTGTAACGGGCTATGGTCTTCTGCAATTAATTCAAGGTCAAGAGTTGTTGATTTTATCTCATCAATGGTTATATGTTTATTCCCGGTTTCGTCTGTTGTGACAATAACGCCATCAGCCCGTCCGCTAACCTGTAGTATAACATCGTCTCTTTCAATTATGATTGACAAAGTTACTTCAGACTGATACTCTAAACCTTGTGACTGTTGAATTTTTCGATGGATCTTACTTCCATCCACCGCACGGGCAGAACTAGTAAAAGTTGCTACCAGATCACCAGACCTAAGCACGAACTCTACTAAATTACGGACTGATATTTTAACAATTCGCTTTGACATATTATTTCCCTTAGACCTATATTATTTAGGTTATTATTTTAAATACTATCACGAACACATGTTCATGACAAGTATGATATCATCCTGTTCACCATATCTCGTTTCTGTTTAGCCCGTTTATTTCTTAGGTATATTAAGTACATAGCAAATATTTCTACAATCTCATTATCTAAGACAGGAGACACAAAGCAATGAAAATATCATTTATCGGAAGCGGCAAAGTAGGAGCAGCGATTGCATATTCTGTAGCATTAAAAGGACTGGCAACAGAGATCGTTTTGACAGACCACTCCAGTGACAAAGCGCACGGCGAAGCTCTTGACATTCTTCAGGGACAAGCTTTCTGCCCCCAGGCCAAAATTACAAACGGCGAAATTGTTGATACCGCAGATTCAAATATTGTTGTTATAACTGCCGGTACACCCCGGCGGGCCGATGAACCCCGCATAGAGCTGCTTTCCCGCAACGCCGGCATAATTATGGATATCACCAAAAAAGTCGTAGCGCTAAGTCCTGATTGTATTTTATTTATCGTTACCAATCCTCTTGATATAATGACTTACCTGGCGTATCACGCCTCCGGGCTTGCGGCCGGTCGTGTTATTGGCATGGGCACTGCGCTCGATACTGCGCGCTACCGTTCCTATCTTGCAAAACAGTTCAATGTAGACGCCCGTGACATTGATGCATATGTGTTGGGAGAACATGGGGAAACAATGGTGCCGTTAACGTCTAATATCCATGTAAAGGGGCTGCCATTAAGTTCTTTACCATCATATGACGAAGAAGCAGTCAAGCAAATTGCTGATGACGTTTGTTCCGCCTCCGGACAAGTCATCGCCCTGAAAGGCGGTACGGTTTTCGCGCCTGCCGTAGCAGCATGCGCCGTACTGGAAGCTATTATTAATGATACTCGTCAGCTTTTACCTGTATCTGTCTTCAGCGACAAGTACGGAACAACGCTGAGCCTTCCGGCGATAATTGGAAGACAGGGTGCACTACAAGCACTCGATATACCTATGACTCCGTTGGAAAAAGCTGCATTGGGCAAGTCAATTGAAAATATAAAAACCTACATAACCGAACTTAAAAATATACTTCCTGCTAATTTATAACTAACTGCGGATTCATCCTGTAACAAGAAACGCTACTTGAATTGAAAACTCATAAAAAAACTAAGCCCGGCACATGCCGGGCTTAGTTTTTTTATCTGCTGATTACTCTTCTTTCAATTTACGAAGAAGGTTTAATACTTCAATGTATAACCAAATGAGTGTAACAAGAAGACTAAAGGCACAAAACCATTCGTATTCTTTCGGCAGTCCTTGGCGTACACTTTGATTGATATTCTCATAGTCAATAAACAAGTTTAAGGTAGCTACGCCGATTACGACCAGGCTAAATACAATACCGATCGTTCCCCCCTGGTGTATCTGGGGAATACGAATCCCAAAAAAACTTAAAATAAACTCAATTAGGTAGGTTATAGCAATCCCCAGCGTAGCCATGAAGACGGCTCTCATAAAACCTTCATTGACTTTAACGTATCCTCTTGCATAGATAAGAGCTGCACTGATCGCAATACCAAAGGTTATCATAACAGCATTAATGACAATGCCGTGATACATCTTGGCAAATAAGGCTGAAACAGCAGCTAAAAACATCCCTTCCAGTATGGCGTACAACGGCGATAAAAATCCAGCCCAGGTGGGACGAAAGCTTATTGTCAGAGCCGCAATAAAGCCCATAATCGAAGTGACTATTGCAGTCATTGGGATGGCGTAGCCCATTACCCAAGTTACTAGTGCCGAAATAATAACAATCGCTACTAATGCAAGACTTTTTGTCGCTACTCCCGCATAAGTAGCAGTTTCACTGCTGTAGGTTTGAAGGGCCTTTACTTTTGAAATCACAGGATTTGCCACAGCAAATCATCTCCTTTCAAGCTAAATTCTACTATATTATACCATACACTCAAATAAGCCGGCAAAACTATCCCCGTCTTACCGTACGAACAAACCTATAATACCTTGCCGCCAATCTTTCTGGACTCTATTTAAATAGTAAACAAATACAAAAAAAATTCGCCAGTACACCCGATCGGATAACCGCATCGAATGTAATGGCGAAACTTATAAACTTTTGTGATTATGCACCAAAGGCCTTTAATGTGACCCCTTTTTCTTCCAAGGCAGTTCTAATCGCCTTTATCATCGCTACCGCTCCCGGTGTATCGCCGTGCACGCAAACCGTCTGAGCACTAATTGGCACAACAGCCCCGTCGATGCTGGTAACCTGTTTATCTTTGACCATAGTCAAAACTCGATCAGCGATGATATTGAGATCATGAATCACCGCGCCTGCCTGTTTGCGTGATACAAGATTTCCCTGGGCTGTATAAGCGCGATCAGCAAAAGCTTCTTCCACGAACTTAACTCCCACCGCTTTAGCAGCCTCAACCATCACAGATTTGCCCAAACAAACCATATACAAATTCGGGTCAACCGCTTTGATAGCTTCAGCGATAGCGGTAGCAATACCCATATCTTTCTCTGCTGCGTTATACAATGCTCCATGCACTTTAACATGCTGCAGTTTTACGCCCTCACTTTTGCATATTGCCCATAGTGCTCCAATCTGATAGACCACATCGGCAAAAATTTCTTCCTTGGTTGCCGCCATCATCCGCCGCCCGAAACCAACCAGATCAGGAAATGAAGGATGGGCACCAATAGCTACTCCGTATTTTTTTGCCAACCGGACGGTTTTTAGCATAGTTGCAGGATCTGAAGCATGGAAACCGCACGCTACATTAATAGAGGTTACATATGGCATAGCTTCAGCATCACAGCCCAATGTATATACTCCGAAGCTTTCTCCCATATCACAATTCAAATCAATGGTAATCATTTTTTTACCTCCTCAATCGATACATCGTAAAAAATCCCGTTAACTATAACGGTATATTGTCTTGCCTTGCCAGAGACTTTAGTCTCGGCATCAACCCATTCT
>CAZCEN010000307.1:0-305 GCA_964497205.1 uncultured Sporomusaceae bacterium | reverse complement strand
TCCGGGAAGGGCTTGAGCCAGTTTCCCCAGGTCAGGACCGATAACTGTACCGATTTTTGCATAGCCGCCGGTCGTTTGCCGGTCAGCCATCATCACAATTGGCATCCCATGTCCTGGTACTTGAATCGCCCCTTGGCACAGGGCGTCCGAAACGATGTCCGGTTTACTGCTATGCTCAATTTTTGCTCCTTCCAGGCGATATCCCATACGGTCTGCTTCGTCCGTAATGACATAAGGATTTCCAAGAAACGTAGCAATACCGGACTCAGTAAAATAATCGTCCTGCGGTCCGAGCAGCACGCGTA
>CAZCEN010000306.1:0-3984 GCA_964497205.1 uncultured Sporomusaceae bacterium | reverse complement strand
CAGGCACAGGCAAGTCCCGAATCGGATTATGATAATGTGACTGATTTTAAGGTAATGTTATCCGGCGGAGAAAAGAATGGGTATATTTTGGCATCAAACGGTAAGTGGGTGATTGAGCCGCAATATGATTTTGTTCAGCCGATTAGAGCAAAAGGGTATTGGGGCAACTGGATAAAAGTAAATGGTCAGTACGGTTATATTGATCGGACCGGCAACACGGTGCTGGAACCCGTGGGGAACGCCAATTTCTTTGAAGATAATGACATAGTAAGAGTAAACCTGAAAGATAAATGGGGTTATATTGATAAATTTAGCAAGGCAGTAGTTGAGCCTAAGTTTGATGCAAGTGAAGGGATGCTCCTGTATTTGGCGGAAGGATTGGCAAGAGTAAAAATAAATGGGAAATATGGTCTTGTTGATAGGAACGGCAAAATTGTTGTACAGCCTGATTATGATTATATTTTGCCGAAATTTGACGAAGGTCTGACAAAAGTAACGGTAACAAGCAGCAAATATGGCTATATTGATAAGAAGGGTAAAATAGCTATTCAGCCACTGTATGATAAAATGTATGACTCACGCCAAGGTTTGATTAAAGTGAAGCAAAACGGCAAATGGGGCTACCTTGGTAGAAGGGGTAACATAATTATCCAGCCGGTCTATGATGAAGTAGGGGATTTTTGGGGGGAGATGGCCCGTGTATCGCAAAACGGCAAATGGGGTTTTATTGATAAAACCGGTAAATTAGCAATTAAGCCGGAGTATGACGACGTAACAGATTTTGGTGAAGATTTGGCAGGAGTAGCGGTAAAAGGTAAATGGGGTTTTATTGACCGGACAGGCATAGTAATAATAAAGTCACAGTATGATGGGGTTGGGCGTTTTAGAAATGGAATAACCCCAGTAAAACTATACGGCAAGTGGGGCTTTATCGACAAAACTAATAAAATGGTACTAGACCCCCGCTATGATGCTATTGGTTGTTACTGGGGAGACATAACCAAAGTACAGTTACAGGGCAAATGGGGTCTTGTTGACAAAACTGGTAAGGTAGTAGCAGAGCCCCGGTACGATAATGTCTATAGCTGCAATAATAAAATAATTAGAGTAAACTTAAACGGCAAAATTGGTTTTGTTGATAAAAACGGCAAGGTAGTTATCGAACCGCAATATTCTAATGTCGGAAATTTTAGCGAAGGCTTGGCCCCGATTGGTTTATCCGGCAAATATGGCTTTATTAATGAAGCTAACGGAAAGGTAATCGCCCTGCAGTATGACGGCGCCGGCCGTTTTAGCGAAGGGTTGGCCAGGGTAAAGTTAAACAACAAGTGCGGGTTTATTGATAAGACAGGCAAAGTTGTGATTGGTCTAACGTATGATGCTGTTACTGATTTTGCAGGAGGGCGGGCGGCAGTATTACTAAACGGTAAATGGGGTCTTATCGACAAGCAGGGAAAAGTCATATTGGCGCCTACCTATTCGAGTTATTTGGGTTTAAGCGAAGACCTGATTAAAGTAGAATTAAAAGGTAAACAAGGGTTTATTGATAAACAAGGTAAGGTAGTGATAGTGCCGCGTTATATCCATGTTGGGGATTTTTGTGAAGGACGGGCGATTGCCTGGATTGAGGGAAAGCAGCGCTTTATTGATAAGACGGGTAAAATACTAAGCAGTCCGGAATTGGAACCAGTGACAGTTTTTCGTAAAGGCCTGGCAATGGTAAAGTTAACAAGCAGCAAATATGGTTTTGTCGATAGAACAGGCAACATAGTACTCCAGCCGCAATATGACAGAGCCGAGGTTATCGGAGAAGGCCGGAGCCTGGTGTCTTTACATGGTAAATGGAGTCTTTTCAATCATAAAACCAGTCAAATGGTAACAATGCCAAAGTTGAGCGACATTGGCCAAAGTCGTGAGGGGCTGACGCAGGTGAAGGTGAATAACAAATGGGGTTTTGTTGATGGAACAGGCAAAACGATAATAGAACCACAGTATGACGAGGTTGGCTCTGTTTTTGAAGGTCTGACCAAGGTCAAACTGAATGGCAGATGGGGTTTTATTGATAAAACCAATAAAATGGTAATAACTCCGCAGTATGAGAATGTTAGAGATTTTAACGAAGGGTATGCCCAGATAAAAGTAGACGGCAAGTGGGGCTTGATTGACAAAGCTAATAAAATGGTGATACCACCTAAATACGACGAGTTTACTACCCTTTATAAAGGGTGGGCGCAGGTACAGGTCAACGGTAAATGGGGTCTTGTCGAAACAACTGGAAGAGAGATTGAACCAAAGTATGAGTTTGCAGGTCACTTTGACAACGGTTTGTCAGAAGTAAAAATAAATGGCAAATACGGCTTGATTGATGAAGCAGGCAATAGTATAGTTGAGCCTAAGTATGATTGGATTTTTAAATCTCAGAACGGCTTGGCGATGGTAAGGATAGATGGCAAATTTGGCTTTATTGATAAAACCGGTACAGAAATAGTAAAAGCTGATTATGATATGATCGGATATTTTAGCGAAGGCCTAGCTCCGGTAAAAGTAAACGGCAAATACGGTTTTGTGGACAATGCGGGTAAACTTGTAGTAGCTGCACGGTATGACAGGGTTGAAGATTTTAACGAAGGTACGGCTAAGGTCGGCATAAACGGCAAATATGGGATTATTGATAAAACCGGTAACTGGGTGATACAACCGGTATTTGATAAGCCGATTACAGGATATTTTCCGCAGCAGGGAATTATCCGGGCAGAGGATTACTTCTATGATTTAGCGGGGAATAAGCTGGATCACTATGCGAATCATATGCAAGATGGGTATCAAGCTTTACAACGGAAAGATTTCAAAGCTGCTTTTGCTCTATTTCAAGCAGCATTGAGAATTAACCCTGATGATCAAGCTGCAGTGTATGGTTGTGAGCAGGTTGCGAAGTTTTTAAATTAAGTTTCTGATAAAAAAAGATACTTTCGCCAAGGCTCGGCAAACCGTGGTTCATAGAACGCTATAAGTTAGCAAAGTAAGTCAAGAGAGAAAGCAATATCTTGTGCTATGCTTTATGCGGGGTGATTAGATGAACAACTGGGATAAAATCAATGCCGTACAGCGTGTACAAAACTATATTGAAGAGAACATCAATGAACCAATAACTCTCAATATGCTGTCGCAGGCGGCTGGTTATTCGCCTTGGTACACTTCGCGTATATTTAAGCAGCTAACCGGAAAAACACCACTTGAATATATTCGTGTCCTGCGCCTTTCCCGGGCTGCGGTCAAGCTTTGGGATGACGATAAACGGATTATTGATGTAGCTCTTGACTTTGCCTTTGACTCGCATGAGGGGTTTACCCGGGCTTTTTCCGATAAGTTTGGCATCACACCATACCGCTACCGTCAAAAAACACCGCCGTTGCCATTGTTTAGGCCCAGTCCTGTTCGTAGTTATTACCTAATGCTGCAAAAGGGGGCACTAAATATGACAGAGAAGCAAAAGATGACAACTGTGTTTGTTCAAGTGGTCGAAAGACCGGCGCGAAAGCTGATTTTGAAGCGGGGAATTAGTGCGGATAACTATTTTGATTATTGCGGTGAAGTAGGCTGCGAGGTGTGGGGCATACTATGCAGTATAAAACAAGCGCTATATGAACCTGTCGGGCTATGGTTGCCGGAGCGATTCCGGCGACCGGGAACATCGGAATATGCCCAGGGAGTTGAAGTTCCAATCGACTATAGCGATGAGGTGCCGGACGGATTTGAGATAATCGAATTGCCGCCATGCAAAGTGATGGTTTTTCAAGGGCCGCCGTTTGAAAATGAAGAGTTCCAGGAAGCAATTGCCGACGTATGGCAGGCGATTAGCACCTACAACCCCGAACTTTACGGCTTTCGCTGGGCTGAGCAAGACGGCCCGAGATTTCAACTGGAACCTTGGGGTGAGCGAGGCTATATTGAGGCAAAACCGGTCAGGCCGATTAATGAATAATA
>CAZCEN010000305.1:0-4002 GCA_964497205.1 uncultured Sporomusaceae bacterium | reverse complement strand
GAATGCAGGACATTTTTCTTTTAGATAAGATTTTAGTTTTTAAATAGTGTAAAAGGAGTATTGAGCAATAAGCCGCTTTTTCCGCGATTTACGGTGAGCATACCGCGCTCGGTCATGAGCGCAATAAGCTTCCGCACTTTGTTTTCAGTCATATTAAGTTTTTGGGCCAGTGAACGGCGTCCAATCGGTTGACCGGCTTTATTGGCTGACAGTATAGTATTGGCTATAGCATGGATGTATTGCGATTGTTCTTCTATCTCCGTAATGTCGCCGGCTTCGGTCAGAAATTCTTCGGGAAGCAGATTTGTGGCAGGTATTTCGTCGGGGCTTATGCTGACAAGGTATTCAATAGCATTTTGTAATTCGCGAATGTTACCAGGCCAGTCGTAAGCTAAGAAATAGGGCATAACCTGTCCGAAATACTTCTCGGCAGTCCATAACGGCAAACGTTTAAAGTAATTTAGGTAGATGTTTTTAGCTAATAAAGGGATATCTTGTTTGCGTTCATTAAGGCGCGGTAGTTTGAAGGAAAGTACTTTAAGCCGGTAGTAAAGATCCTGGCGAAAAGCCCCTTGGGTAATAAGTTGTTTAAGATCCTTATTAGTTGCTGCAAGTACTCTGACATCAATAGGAATAACCTGAGAACCGCCAATACGTCTAACTTGCTTTTCCTGCAAAACTCTTAGCAGCTTTACTTGAAAAGACAGAGGGGCGTCGCCAATTTCGTCTAAAAAGATAGTGCCTTGGTGAGCCTGCTCGAATAATCCGGGAAGGCCGCCGCGTCTGGCGCCGGTAAACGAACCCTCAGTATAACCAAAAAGCTCACTCTCAAGCAGGCTTTCGGTTAGGGCGGCAAAGTTTACGGCAACGAACGGGCCTTTAGCCCGACTCGATGAGTTATGAATGCTTTGGGCAAACAATTCTTTGCCTGTACCACTTTCCCCTAATATAAGAACAGGGGAGTCGGCACAGGCTATTTTACTTGCTAATTGTTTAGTGGACTGAATGATTGGGCTGTTACCATGAATGTCTTCAAAATAATAGCGGGCGTAGTTTTGCTCTGAAACAGCTTTACGGCGCAATTCTTGTTCGAGCCGTTGGATTTCAGTAACATTCCTTATTACAAATACTTTACCGACAGTTACGTCGGTGTTCTTTATCGGGGCAACACTGATTACCAGTTGCCGCTCATTAACATTAATAAAGGTTTCGGTTTGGTTGCTGGCTTTGGTCATTACTGACCGCAGGTTGCTATTAATTCTGCTTTTAATACTTTTGCCAATGACTTCCTTGCCGGCTATTCCCAGTAGTTCTTCGGCAACAGGATTAAAGACAGTGACATGATTAGTTTCATCTAATGCGATAATGCCTTCGTTCACAGTGTTGATGAGCGTTTTAAACTGGTTGGCCATGTGGGTGTGACGGTTAGCCAGTTCATTGGTTTTTTTTATAAAATCGATAATATCTCTCATGTAACTGGCAGATAACAAGTTGGCCTTTTCATCCAGCAAAGAAAATGCCTTAAGCAGTTCTACCAACGTCGTAACATCAATATTTCTGGTTTTAATATCAATGGTAGTTTTGACAAACTCGGGGACAAGTTCAAGCTCTCCGGGAGTTACGGCAATATCAAGCCGGGGAAAATTTTTAATGCCAGGGGCACATGCGTGATATTCGATATGATTGACACCAAGCGCTTTGAGCAGTGAAATAGTTTCATACGCTGTTTCGGGAGAGTCGTTAACAAGTAGTACCTGCGTGCCTGGCGGAATATTAAAAAGCTTGTACAGGTAATGGTAATTTATTGACCGGCGGGCAATGAGAATAGGGCAGCCAGGCTGAATATAGCGAGCAATCTGTGGGAAGGCAATCTGGCTGGAAATAAGAACCAAATCCGCGGCAATATTAGGTTTGATATTGCCGCTTAGATAGTAGTTACCGATTTGGACACGATTGCCAAGCAGGCGGGAAAGTTGGTTATACAAGGCTTCGCTTGTATTTTTGCCATGAGCGACAATTGCTAATCGATACATAGCAGATACTCCTCCAATAATGGGGTAATGGGTTATTAATGGGGTCAAAAGGGATGAACTCCATAACCCCTTTTTGTACCAATTTATCTTAATATTACCAAAAAAACTGTAATATGGCTATAAAAAAAGCATAAATAGTGTGAGAACATGGCTTGGCACGTAAATTGCATATATTCAGTATTGACAATAGTCGCGGGGAGGAGGACGAAGGTTGTTTACCATTCTAAAAGGGGGCAGAGTTTTTGCTCCTATGGACTTAGGAATCTGTGATGTAGTTATAGCCGGAGACAAAATTGCCAATATTGGTCAAAGTATAGAGCCTGTTCCAGAGTATGGTAAGGTCGAGGTTGTTGATGTTACCGGGAAAAGTATTGTCCCGGGATTTATTGATCAGCATGTGCATCTAATTGGCGGTGGCGGTGAAGGGGGATTTGCAACTAGAACCCCGGAGGTTATGCTGAGTGACGCTATCAAATGCGGCACCACTACCGTTGTGGGGTGTTTAGGGACAGATGGTGTTACTCGCAGCATGGCGGCGCTGTTAGCTAAAGCACGCGGATTGGAAACGGAAGGCATATCAACCTATATCTACAGTGGTTCTTATGAAGTGCCGACACAGACAATCTGCGGCAGCATACGCCGGGATCTAGTTTTAATTGATAAAGTTCTTGGCTGTGGTGAAATTGCTATTTCTGATCATCGTTCCGCGGAGCCTTGTAAAAGTGATATAGCCCGTTTGGCAGCAGAGGCCAGAGTCGGCGGTATGCTGGCAGGTAAGGCCGGTGTATTACATTTGCATATCGGTGATGGCCGGAGCGGGCTTAGTATGCTGTTTGAACTGGTAGCTGAAACAGACATTCCAGTCAGTCAATTTGTTCCTACTCATATTAACCGGAGTCAGCAATTGCTGGAAGAAGGAATTGCATTTGCTAAGGCCGGCGGAACAATTGATATTACTTCCGGCATAGGTGATAAAGGGGATATTTCGGGCGTCAGGGCTGCACAGGCAATTAAATATTGCCTAGAACAGGGCGTACCGCCCAAACGGATTACGATGAGTTCTGACGGTAATGGTAGTGTGCCGAGCTTTGACAGAGATGGTCGAATAATTGGCCTCGAAGTGGCAAAAATGGATTCTCTTTATGGACAAGTAAGGAAATTAGTACTGGAAGAAGGAGTAAGCCTTTCCCTGGCATTACAGGTGATAACGGAGAATCCCGCTAAGGTTTTGAAACTATATCCCCGCAAGGGCTGCATTGCTGTTGGCAGTGATGCGGATATTGTGATTGTGAATTCTAAACTTGATATTGAACACGTTTTTGCGAAAGGGAGGTGCATGCTGGCAAATGGAAAACTGCTAGTTACAGGTACTTTCGAAAGATAAAGTAAGAGAGGGGGGACTTAGATTGGGTATTTTTAGTAACGCCTTCGAAAAAAAGTGGTTTGCAATTTTTATTTTTATGTATATAGCAATTATGTTACCTTTGCCATGCTTTTACTCGACAGAATATATTCCAAGTGTTGCCGGTGTCCCGCTATTTATATATGGCTGGCTGACCCATGGTCTGATTGTAACAGTTCTTATTTATCTGTGGGGACGGCAATGTCTGGCGCGGGACGAATATCATGAGTTTGATGATGAAGAGTAAATAGGGGGGCATAAAGGTGGAAACGACTGCAAATTTGGTGCATGCGACACCAGGGCCGTTTTTAATAGTTATTTGCGGATATCTTGTGCTGATGGGCTTTATTGGCTATTATGCTACGCTGCAGACGAAGAGTCTGCGCGAGTATTTTGTAATGAGTGGTAAAGCCGGGACAATTATCAGCGGCTTGGCTTATTTTTCAACGCAATACAGCATGAGCACCTTTATGGGGGTTCCGGGAACTACCTATAAAGTTGGCTTTGCCGGATTATCCGTTTCAGTACCCGGGCTAGCTTTCAGTATGTTGATCCCGGCTTTGTTGG
>CAZCEN010000304.1:0-4038 GCA_964497205.1 uncultured Sporomusaceae bacterium | reverse complement strand
CTGTAAATACCGCTGTTGCAGCCTGACATAGCGGCGGTAAGAACAACGAAGTTAATGATACCGGCGGCGGCAGTAATACCTACTTTAGCGAAGGTCATAACAAACGGGCTGCCGATGGTACCAATTTGATTCCAGGGATAGATCGCAACAATAACAAAGATAGCGCCGATATAGAAGATTAAAATACGCCAGATAATATTTTGGATGGCCTTGCGCAACGTATTCTTCGGATCTTGTGCTTCACCGGCAGTAATACCAACAAGTTCTACGCCCTGATACGAAGCAGTTACCAGACACAAGGCAAACATGAAGCCTTCCCAGCCGCCGGCAAAGAAGCCGCCATTGTTGAAGAGATTGCCGACACCCATCGGCAGGCCGCCATTGCCAACTCCAAAAAATACAATACCAAAACCAATGACCAGCATGACTACAATTGTAGCTACTTTAATAAGTGCAAACCAAAACTCAAATTCGCCATAGTACTTAACAGCCGCTAAGTTCGCAATGGCCACAACAGCCACCCCGATTAAAGCGGGTATCCATTGCGCCAGGTCCGGGAACCAGTAATTCATATAAATGCCAATAGCCGTAACCTCGGACATGCCTACGGTAACCCACAAAAACCAATAGCACCAGGCCGTGATATATCCGGCCCAAGGGCTGATATATCGGTGGCCATAGGTAGCGAAGGAGCCGGTAACCGGCTCGTGGTACAACATTTCTCCCATAATCCGCATGACAAAAAACATTACGATGCCGGCTAGCGCATAAGCTAACAGCACCGACGGCCCTGCCCATTTGATCGTGCTGGCTGAACCCATAAACAGTCCAACACCAATGGTGCCACCCAAAGCAATGAGCTCAATGTGGCGGGCCTTCAATCCACGGGTTAGTTCTCTTTCTTCCATACTCTTTTTCCCCTCCTAAATTAAACTATATTTACACAATACTGATGCTGCTCCATTAGTTGTTTGATTATATCGATTTGCTCTTGGTCGGCAGTCTCCAGTTCCAATTCCACGGTGGCGTAGCCTAATGGCACCCCACGGGTCTCCCGGTGGTGGGTAACCGTCAGTACATTGGCACCGGTTTCCGCCGTCAATTGCAGCAATCTCCATAATGAACCAGGTTTATCGGGGATTTGTATATTAAAGATCACTTTCCGTCCTGACTTCGCCAAGCCCTTATTGATAATGCGGGACATCATATTTACATCAATGTTGCCACCGCTGATCACTGCTGCGATTTTGCGATTCTTATAGTGCTGCAGCCGGTTTAATATAGCGGCAACAGGAACTGCACCCGCTCCTTCGGAAATCGTTTTGATGCGTTCTATCAACAGCAATATGGCACTGGCGATTTCTTCTTCATCCACAGTTACAATTTCATCGACATAACGCCGAACAATGTCAAAAGTCAGCTCACCCGGAGTTTTTACGGCAATTCCATCGGCAATCGTGGGATTGCCGTTATAGGTAATAATTTTCTTTTGGGCAACAGCTTCAGCCATGGATGGCATATTTTGAGTCTGAACACCAATGACTTTTACGTCAGGCTTTAGACTTTTAATGGTTAAGGCCACCCCGGCAATTAGTCCGCCGCCGCCAATTGGCACGACAACGGCCTCTACGTCCGGCAAATCCTCTAAAATTTCTAAGGCAATGGTTCCCTGACCGGCAATAACCATGGGATCATTGAAGGGGTGAATAAATGTCAGTTTGTTTTCTTCTTGAATACGCCGGGCCGCTGCATAGGCTTCGTCATAGACTCCGCCCTCCAGTACAACGGTTGCACCATACCCTCTGGTGGCTTTAACTTTGGACAGAGGGGCATTTTTCGGCATTACAATGGTAGACGGGATGCCAAACAGCGTACCGGCAAGCGCAGTTCCCTGCGCATGGTTACCGGCAGATGAAGCAATAATACCGTGTTTCTTTTCTTCCTCACTTAAATTTGCGACCTTGTTGTATGCGCCTCTCAGCTTGAAAGAACCCGTACGTTGTTGATTTTCCATCTTCAAATATACACTGTTGCCCGTCATATCACTCAACGTGTTGGTATAAGCCAGTTCTGTCCGAACAGCAATCCCCGCCAGTGTTTCCCTGGCTTTTTTTACATCTTCCAATGAGATATTCATTGCTAGCATCTCCTTATTTATGACTACATGCAATTAGTTCGATTTCAACTAAAACTCCTTTGGGCAAACTGGCCACTCCTACACACGAACGCGCAGGTAACTTACCGGTAAAGTATTGTCCATAAATTTCATTAACGGCAGCAA
Source organism: uncultured Sporomusaceae bacterium (assembly GCA_964497205.1). Lineage (GTDB taxonomy): Bacteria > Bacillota > Negativicutes > Sporomusales > Sporomusaceae > Sporomusa. The sequence continues at coordinate 1,757 of CAZCEN010000304.1, read as the reverse complement.
AGTTATTCATATCGGTAATAAAGACGGTAGTTTTTAACACATCATCAAAGCCCATTCCCGCAGCAAGTAATACCTGCTTGAGATTTTCCATTACCTGTTTTGCCTGTGCTTCAATTCCCCCGGATACAACTTCACCTGTCTGGGGATTAATACCGATTTGACCGGAAGTAAACAGTTGATTGCCAAACATTCTCGCCTGAGAATAAGGACCGATGGCCTGAGGAGCCTGGGTTGTTTCAATTACTTCTTTCATAGTTGCCTCCTTGTAATATGCTTCAATATTTTTTTAAGTAGAAACCTTCAGTCAATTCTACTTATAGGTTTCCACCAATCACCATTTTATATTGCCTTTATTGCCAAACCTGTAGAAATAAGTCATATTTCATAAAAAATTATTATTATAATAATATTTTCTTATTACATGTTTACAAAAAAAATTATATAGCGTCCACTCGCAATGTACAAAATTACATTACATCTCAAGCCACCTCCTTGAACTACCGTCACTACGCGGGCCTCCGAGGCCCGCGAGCTTCCCTTACTATAGCTATTTATTTAGTAGACAGGTATCGATAGATGGTGCTTTCCGAAGTTTGTAATCTACCAGCCACTTTAGTAATGGCTCCTTTTATCTTAAAAATTCCATTTGCATTCAGTCTTTGCACGATGGCGGTTTTTTCATCAATCGACATCCTCTCCACCGGCATATCATACTCCTCAAGGATTTTCTCAACAGCAGATTCTACGACATTTTCGATAGAGGAATGTAACGATTCCACAACTTTTTCATTTACTACGGTGGTAGCAGGCACACTATTGGCAAACACGGCACTCATAAGTTTCTCTGCTAAGTCTTTGACAACCTGGCTGTCGGGAGACATAAGGATATTAACACACAGCATACCAATGAGCTTGTTATTTTCGTCCTTAATAAAATAGGTGGATGATCTTAGTTTTTCGCCGCTGGAAGTACGGCTTAAATAATTAACAACGGCATTCTGGTTTAAATAGGATTTATTCTCCAACAATTCAAACCCCAGGTCGGTCAAAGGACAACCTAACCGCCGTCCGCTTATATAGCCGTTTCGAATTGCTATTACTGAGTTTTGTACATCGACAATATCGTGTAAGAGCACTTCACAGTTCGGGCCGACAAGATCTGCGATAAAGTCTACGAGTGGTATATATGTTTCGAGTAATTTTCTTGAATTCATGCGATGCCCTCTCTTGGATAATTTTCAGAATTCGTTTTATTTTTTACCTATTCTATTAATAATAATAAATTCCTCTTTCGATAATAAAAAATTCTTACTTTTTTTTATTAAACACTCGATTTGCCACAGATTCTGGCGAAAATAGCAATTGATAGGGCCTTTAACAGAGAAAAAACTAATTTAACGTGAAAAAAAGACGAGCTGTACGCCCGTCTTTTTTTTGCATTGACTTCAGTTTTCTAGATTGTATACCGTAATTCTTCCGAAAGAGGGCAAATTAGAAATAATAGGTGACAAAACCGCCATAGCTTTTGGCTTTATCGGAGCCTTTAATCTCTTTCCAGTTCGTATAGTTAACGTTTACCTTCACATTCTTAGCCGGACAATAATTGAACTCATAATAAAAACCCTTTTGGTTCTTATCCAGGTCCCAATCCGTCAAACCGGTGTCCATCAGAGCATTATCCTCCAGGTGAGCATATTCAAGGTACATACCATAGGAGCCCGGCTTTGACGTATCACAGTTCTTATACGTAAGAATTC
>CAZCEN010000303.1:0-4039 GCA_964497205.1 uncultured Sporomusaceae bacterium | reverse complement strand
GGCAACACGGGCTGAGATGGATGCCGCCGAAAATAAGCTCCGGGAAGCTAAGGCTTCGGTTGTTGCGCTTGCTTCCATTAGGGCAATTGAAGCCAATAATGCCGCTCCCGCAGGTAGCGTCGCGAGAATTGCTCAAGTTGAGCAAAGTATATCTTCTCTTAAAAAAATGACGGAAGAATTTTTTGATATAAAGGCAGGGCAGGGGGGCAGAGTAAGTTCCATTCATGTAGCTGATGGACAGAGCTTTGCCGCAGGTGAACCGCTTGCTGTTATCGTCAATACAAAAGAGGTGCATATCGTTGCCTATGTTGATCCGAAAGACTTCAAAAAAATAAATATTGGAACTGCTGCAGCAGTGAAAATGCTTGGTACCGGCAGAAAAGTCAAAGCCATTGTCGAGCAACCCCCGGTAGTAGCCGATAATATTCCCAGTGGAATTTCGGAAAAGCTTTACCCGGTAACTATGCGGGGCATTCAGATTTACCTCAAAGTGCTGGAACCGCTTAAAGAAGAAGAAACAATTGAAGGCTTGCCGGTTGTAGTTGAGTGGTGATTATAGGCTCATAAGGAGAATAGTTGTGAAAAATAAAATCTACAGAGTAGAGCTTGGTGGCGAACTGATAGCTCAGCCCGAGGTTGTGGACGGCAGCTATACTTCTGTCAATGCTCTATTGTCAGAAGCAGCGGCACCAGCAATCATTATACTTGACGGGTTAAATCAGGAAGATAACCAGAATATTAAAGCTGCTTCTGAAGCGGTTAATCAGTTGCGGCGATCAGCAATATGCTATGCCGCGCCCATTTATTTTACAAAATCTATAGGAAATCTAGACGCTTGTGTGGATGGGGTAGCTAAAACCAGAGAAGCAATTATTCCGCATGCTTCTGAAATTATTTCCCGGTTAGGCAGCATATCTGTAGAAACAAATGCCGCCAACGATGATTTGCGCTTATTAACCTTTTTGTTTTCCCGTGGGGATGGTTATGCGTTATCGCCGCACCCATTTTCTTTTTCGCATTGGATTTATGAGTACCCGGCGGCTCTACTTATCGGTGACTTTGCCGACACGGCCATGTTGGCACCTAATCGGTTTGGACCATATACTGATAAAAAAACTTTCAGCGGTAAAAGGGGTTCTGCCGAGTGGTTGATATCCTTATGTGCGCAAGGGTTGCTGGTTACGGCAGGACTTGTTGACAGAATCCGTCTTTGTCCCCATTGCCATACCGGAACTTTGAATTATATCGATACATGTCCGCTGTGTGGCAGTATCGACTTTAGTAAAAAGAAGATGATCCACTGTTTTACTTGTTCGCATGTGGCGCCGGAAGAGACTTTTAGAAAGGGAATGCAGTTTGTATGTCCGCGCTGTAATGTTACTCTCCGGCACATCGGCAGTGATTATGACAGGCCGCTGGAATCCTATATTTGTAATAGCTGCAACGAACATTTTATTGAGCCGGAAGTTAAGGCAGATTGCTTACATTGCCGGCAGAAATCGGACACAGAAGATCTCGAAGTCAGGCAATTATATAAATACAGCCTGACAGCAAAAGGGAAAAAAGCGGTACAGCTTGGAATTCTTGATCTTACCTTCTCGTTATTTGATAATAACCGAAACGTGCTGCCTATTTATTTCTGCCAGATGACTGACTGGCTATTACAAATGAAGGCACGTTACAGCGATGCCGATTTTTCCTTGTTGTGTATAAAAATCGCCGGTATTGAGACCAGGGAAAGCACGGCAGGTATGATTCGTTTCAGAAGTTTGATAGACGAACTTGCTACACGTATCCGGGAATTAGTGAGAGTTACTGACATAACTACAACTACCGGTGCAAATACGTTTTGGATACTTTTGCCTCGCACAAACCTAAAGGGCGGGGAAATTCTAGCTTCCAGACTAGAAAAGCTTGCTGATATGGTTTCTTTGAACAATGATGCCAAAATTAAAATTATCGCCAAATGTTTTTCCATACCCGCAGCATATGCAAGCAGAGTGCCTATAGCGGAAAGCCTGCTGGGCGAATATGAAGCTGCTATGGTTGATGGAAATGAATGATTTATTAAACAACATAGGATATTATCTATACAGCTTTGCGGTTGCTCCCGTAATGCAGGGGGATTTTTTGGCAGTAGTACTTGTTTTGATGCCGTTAGTCGTGTTTTTTGAGATACCATGGACTTTATTTATTATTGTTGGCATTATTAAATATAAACTTGCCCGGCGGCAAGAGGGTGTGAGATGCCCTTATTTTCCACCGGTTTCTGTTATTGCTACCTGTTATAGTGAAGGCCGTGATATCGAAAAAACAGTACTATCGCTGGTGGAGCAGATTTATCCTGGTAAGATTCAAATTTTACTGGTTATTGACGGAGCCTCCGGTAATGTCGAGACAATGAAGGCGGCCAAGAATATGGAGAAGTGGATAAGAGGGCAAGGTAACCGTTCTTTGCTTGTGTTGCCAAAGTGGCAGCGTGGTGGCGTGGTTTCCAGCAGTAATTTGGCCCTCCAATTTGCGACCGGTGAAATTATTATCAAGGCAGACGGCGACACTTCCTTTGATAATAACATGGTGGAAAGAGCTACACGGCATTTTATTGACGAAACCGTAGTTGCCGTTAGCGGTTGCCTGCGGGTGAGAAATGCCGAACAATCCTTAAGTGCGGCGCTGCAGGCAATTGAGTACTTTCTATCTATACACACAGCGAAAACAGCCCAGAGCGAATTTAATATGGTCAATAATATATCAGGCGCCTTTGGCATATTCAGACGGCAAGTCCTTGATTTAGTCGAAGGCTGGGATGCGGGGACTGCCGAAGATTTTGATATGACTTTGCGACTCAAGAATTATTTTAATAATTCTAAGAAAAAGTTTCGTATTGTATTTGATCCTGAGGTAATCTGCTTTACTGATGTTCCGGCGACTTTTTCTAAGTTTTTGAAGCAACGCATACGGTGGGAGGGCGATTATCCCTATATTTTATTTAAACACCGTAATAGTATCAGCCCACGCTTTATGGGCTGGGCCAATTTTATTGGGATTTTGACAGGGATCTTTACTGCTATTGTCATTCCCGGCATGGTGTTTGTGTATACAATTTGGCTGCTAAGTGTGTATCCTGGCGGGTTTGCGATTGCCTTGATATTGCTTGTTTATCTTTTTTATATACTGCTGCTTTCAGGTATTTATTTGCTTGGTGTTTTGCTGTTATCAGAGCGGAAAGCCAGCGATTTTTCCCGTTTCCTGCTGTTGCCCATTATGCCGGGTTTTCTGTTTGCTGCCAAAATAAATAGTTTTGTAGCCATCCTTTGGGAATGCTTCGGTAAGGGACATAAAGACAGTTCAATGGCACCTTGGTGGGTATTAAGGAAAAGTAAATTTTGATTGTATGTTGGTGGTACAGGATATAGCATTATGGATAGCGAAAATAACCGTAGTTTATGTAATAGGCTGCGGTTATGATATTTTAAAGGAAGTTTGACTTCCTTTTTGGTAGCAGCATCCGCATTCGCTAAAGACCCGGCGTGCGCCGTATTTTCTTTACCGAAACATATAGGGGGCAAGAGTGTATGGGAATATGGAAGAAGATTGCAGTTTGGGGTATGGCATTGTTTCTTGCCAGTACAGCAGCGGCTGGTTATGCCATAACACCACGTAAGGTGGCTGTATTACCACTGATTAATACGGCTCAGTATAAGTACTTAGCTGATATTCAAATTATCCAGGATACGATTAAAAAACCGTTCAAGTATCCATATTACACAGTAATACCGGCGGATATATCAGCAAAAATGAGCCAGGAGCTCATAAAAGAAAATAAGAATGCTAAGCTGTCAGATGAAACGTTTATGGCAGCAGCTGCAGATAAGCTGGAAGCAGATATTATTGTAGTTATGGAGCTGTCTAGAGCTAGATTTGATCGAATACATACTTGGAATTTTGAGGAAACGTATGTGGTGTCTGATGTTGAGCTGAAGTGCTATTCTTATGCAGCCGCTACTAAGAACTACTCGGTACTAAAGGCCGGCAAATA
>CAZCEN010000302.1:0-4045 GCA_964497205.1 uncultured Sporomusaceae bacterium | reverse complement strand
TGTGCGACTAACCTTCAGATGGGGTTCCCCCCAACTGAAGCTAAGTCTACTTTATGGGAGGCAGAAACAGTGCGATTTGTTATTATCGAAGATGACGTAAGTGTTCGAAAAATTGTCAGCAATATCATTGAAAAATATAACCTAGGAGCAGTTGTTGCTGAATGCGGGGATGGCCTTAAGGCCGAGGAAATTATTAACGAGTATGCACCAGATGTAGCTTTAGTCGATTTGTTACTGCCAGGGCAAGATGGCGTTGAGCTAATCAAAAAGCTTAAAGAAAAAGGTGTAGAGGCATCTTTTATTATGATTTCTGAAAGTACCAGTCAGCCAATGATAACCAAGGCATACCATGCAGGAATTGACTTTTACATACATAAACCAATTAATGTATTGGAGATTGTATCAGTGATTCGCAAAGTGGAAGAAAGCCGCCGGCTGCGGCAAGTCATGTCCTTGATATCTCAGACAACAGCGAGGTACGTTAGTCCGGCGCCGCGTGTGGGTGAGCTTGATGAAAATACAAAAAAGAACCGGATAAACAGAATTTTTTCTGAACTAGGTATTATTGGTGAAGCCGGAGCTAAGAATATACATCAATTAGCGCAATTAATTGATGTTCGTCTGACGGAAGGAAATGACAAGGCCTATCAATTGCATGAATTGTATCAGGAACTGTCGGTTTCTATCGGACAGGATGTAAAAACCATTGAGCAAAGGGTGCGGCGAGCTATTGCCAAGGCGATGCAAAATGTAGCCAATATGGGGATTGAGGACTATCATAATGACAAATTTGAAACCTATAGCGGCGCATTGTTTGACTTTAAGGAAATTAGGCAGGAAATGAATTATATCCAAGGCAAGGGCTCATATCGCGGAAAAATTAATATTAAAAAGTTTATTGAGGGGTTACTCTTTTTAGCTGCTGAATAATAGCAACTCTAATTCCAGTAAGTTATGTATACATGGACATACATGGTGAAACTTTGTGTCTGTTTTTGTAGTTTTTTATAGAGAGACATTTACACTAAATTCTGAAAGATAACTACAATTTAAAATACAAAGGAGGTAACCTACTCAATGTCTCATGAACAAAAAACTGAGAAGCCCAAAAAAGGCATGGGCCTGACAACTCAAATTTTTATTGGTCTTATCCTTGGTGTTATTTTTGGTTATGCCTTCCCTAACTATGCCGTGCAATTGAAACCGATCGGCGACATGTTCATCCGTATGATTAAGATGATCGTTGTGCCGTTGGTAGTAAGCTCCCTGGTAATGGGTATTGCCGGCACTGGTGACTTCAAAAAACTTGGTCGTTTAGGTGTTAAATCCATCCTCTGGTTCGAAGTTGCAACAACCATTGCGTTGTTTGTCGGCCTCTTTGTAGTTAACGTGTTCCAGCCTGGTGTTGGTGTTAACGTTACTGCAGGTGCTGCAGCTGATGCTGCTGCCGCTGCTAAGAAAACTATCGACATGACCCAAATGATGGTTAACCTTGTTCCTACCAACTTTGTTGATGCAATGGTTCGCGGTGATATGCTTCAAATCATCGTATTCTCAACTTTCTTCGGTGTAGCCGCTGCTGCTATGGAAGCAAAAGGCAGACCAGTTGTTGATCTTTGCATCAGCGTCGCAGAAATCATGTTCAAGTTTACCTACTATGTAATGAAGCTGGCTCCTATCGGCGTATTTGCCCTGATTGCCTTTACTGTTGGTAAATTCGGTTTGGGAATGCTGTTGCCGCTGGCTAAATTAATTGGCTCCTTGTATTTTGCATTAATTTTGTTCCTCACAGTAATTGTAGCTGGTGCTACATTGGTTCTGCGTGTAAACTTCTTCCACCTGATTCGCGCTATCAAAGAACCAATGCTTATTGGCTTCTCGACAGCTTCCAGTGAAGCAGCTCTGCCGCTTGCTATGGAAAAACTTGAAAAATTCGGTGTTCCTAAGCATATTGTTACTTTCGTATTACCTACCGGTTATACGTTTAACTTGGACGGTTCCACCCTGTACAGTGCTCTGGCTGTTGTGTTCATTGCCCAAGTATATGGTATCCCATTTGACTATTCACAACAATTGCTTATGTTAATTACCTTGATGTTATCCACTAAAGGAATTGCTGCCGTACCTGGTGCTTCGCTCATCGTTATCGCCGGTACTCTTGCTGCCTTTGGTCTGCCTGTTGAAGGTGTTGGTATCATCCTTGGTGTTGACCGTATTCTTGACATGGCTCGTACCGCTTGTAACCTCACTGGTAACTGTATTGCTGCCGTTGTTGTTGCTCGCTGGGAAAAAGAACTGCCTGACGAAGTACTTCAAGTGGCTTATTCACAAAGCTACGACGACTAATTGTAAAAGAAAGGGCTGCCGCAAGGCAGCCTTTATTTTTTTACATCTAAAGCATAACTTCTGGAAAACATAATACTTGTCCACCTCGACTAAACTTTCGCGAGGTTTGTGCAAGTCATGTTTTTTTAGCATAATAACTGTCGTTCCGCCAATACTAAGATTGATAGAATTCAACTACTTAGTAACGGAAAGGGTGACAGTTTTGCGCGTTAAAGTTAATTACAAAGTAATCGCAAGTGTTCTCCTCATTCTGTTTGCCGTAGCTGCAGTTTTTGCCGGTGGCTGCGGAACAAGCAAAAAGCCTGCTCCTAAACCTTTACCCGGCCAAACCGAACCGGGGGCTCCCGGTAATGTGGCAATGCCGCCGCGGATGGTTATTGGTTATTATGAAAATCCTTGGCCAGGCACACCTGACCAGTCCGGTTCCTTCCCTAGCATGAAAGCATACGCTAAAAGCATGTCGGCAGTAGGCCCCTTCTGGTACAAGGCGACCAAAGACGGCACACTGGAGGCTAGAGACAGTCAGTTGGTATTTGATACAGCGCGTCAACTAGGACTCAAGATGTATCCGTTAGTTACAAATAAAACGGGTGCAACAGATGATGTACTGGGCGACCCTGGTACTCGCACCAAAGTAACTGATAGTATTGTTAAACTGGTGCAAGAAAAAGGCTACGATGGCGTCAACATCGACTTTGAATTGCTGCCGCCTAAGCATAAGGATAACCTGTCTGCCTTCATGGCGGAATTGTACCCAAAAATGAAAGCAATCAATAAACTGGTTATTATCTCGGTATTTCCGCAAGTTGATGTTGCCGAAGATGTTTCGGGAGCTTATGACTATCCGAAGTTGGCCCAAAACGCGGATTTCCTTCAAATTATGACCTATGACAAGCACTGGTCGACATCCGAACCAGGCCCTATTGCTCCGATAGACTGGTATGAGAAAAATATCAAATACGCTATTGAAAAATGCGGTGGACCACATAAAGTTATTATTGGTGTAGGTGCATACGGCTATGACTGGGTAGGTAAAAAAGGAGAAACAATTAAGTATTCGGATGCCATAGTTTTGGCTGAAAAAAATGGTGTTAAAGTGAATTACGATGAAAAAAATCAAGCCCCTAATTTCAAGTATAAAGACCATGAAGTATGGTTTGAAGACAATAAAAGTACTGCGGCCAAATTAGATGTTGTAGCTAAATATAACCCAGCTGGTATTGCTGTTTGGCGATTAGGGCAAGAACAGCCCGAAATTTGGGGAACTATCGACAAAAAGTTTCCGAAAGGTCAGTAAAATTTAACCCTGCCGTAACTGCGGCAGGGTTTTTCTGGTAAATAGAGAAGTAGTAAAACGGTAACTCGGAAGGAGTGATAGTATGGCTGTTGTTGAAGTGACCATTATTCCCCTGGGTACAGCCTCGCCCAGTGTTAGTCAATATGTGGCAGGCTGCCACAAGGTGCTGAAACAGGCGACAGATCTAAAATACCAATTAACGCCAATGTCCACAATTATTGAAGGCGATCTTGAGCGCATTCTGGAAGTTATACGCCAAATGCATGAAACCCCCTATAATGAAGGCGCCCAGCGGGTATCAACTACTATTAGAATTGATGACCGAAGGGATAAAAAACTTACTATGGAAGGAAAAATTAAAGCTGTTGAAGATAAAGTAAGCTTAGCTTGAGTTTTAAGGAG
>CAZCEN010000301.1:0-4079 GCA_964497205.1 uncultured Sporomusaceae bacterium | reverse complement strand
GGCGGGGAAATCTGGTTTGACGACCGGCTCATCCGCAAAGACGGCCTGTTTGTCATCCCGGAACTTGCCGGGTTAAATCCTGAAAACCTTTTGTAAGGCTTAAATGTCCCTGTTGACTCTATCATTTTGTTGCAGTAAAGTGAATAGAAGTAACAAAGGCAGATATCTATCTTGAACCAGGAAATACAGTTATATTTAAACTAGATGAGAAACACAAACACGTCCCCTTGGCAGTCAAATTTATGGAGAACTACTATGAATAGTAAAAAAATGCTAGCCGAATCGCTTGAAAAACTGCTGCTGAAGAAGAACCTTGATGATATTCAAGTCAGTGAAATTGTAGCAGGAACATCGCTTTCAAGGAAAACCTTTTACCGCCACTTTAGAGATAAATATGATCTTGCCAGTTGGTACTTTGCCCAGTTTTACGAAGCTAGTTTTGGGCGTGTAACAGATGACCTTACTTGGGAGGAGGCATTGTTGCGCTGTCTTGACATTTATCAAGAGAAACAGAGTGTACTAAAAAATGCTTATGCAAGCCATGATATCAACGGCCTTCGTAGTTATGACATTGCGATAACGAAAAAAACATATGAGCAATATTTGACGCTTAAGGGTGCTGATATATCTACAGAGAGTATGCGTTTTGCTATCGACATCGCCTCTCGCGGTGGCACTGATATGGTTATCGAATGGCTGCTTGGCGGAATGAAAATGGAAAAGAGTAAATTGGTTTGGCTGCTTAAACAAACGTTGCCAAAGGATATTCTTACATACATTGATTGAAAGAAATTATAAAATGTCACACATGTGTCATTCTGTGGCTTTACTTTCACTGCTTAATCAACTAGAATTTAATAAAATTGAATTATCAAAAGCAATGAAAGGAAGAAGTAGGTCAAGGGTTACGTCATTCAGAGAGCAACCGGTTGGTGAGAGGCTGCAGACGTACTGACTCGAATACATCCTGGAGCCGCTGCCTGAATAATTTAGTAGGGTTTGACGGGTATGCCCGATACAGCGTGCGAGTGTGTTGTTGCACTTGATGAGGGGAATTCCGTGAGGAATTTCCGATTCAGAGGTGGTACCGCAATTTCTGCCCTCTGTTCCGAATGGAGCAGAGGGTATTTTTATTATAAATTTTTTGGTAATGGAGTTGTTATAATGAAAATTTACGATGAACTGGTAGCTCGTGGCTTGATTGCTCAGGTTACAAACGAAGAAGAAATTAAAGAACTTATTAATAGTGGCAATGCAACCTTTTATATTGGCTTTGATCCAACGGCAGATTCCTTGCATGTTGGTCATTTTATGACACTATGCCTTATGAAACGTTTGCAGATGGCAGGAAACAAACCGGTTGTTCTTCTTGGGGGCGGAACAGGCTATATTGGTGATCCATCGGGTCGAACGGATTTGCGTTCTATGATGTCACCGGAAACAATCCGGCATAACTGCGATTGTTTTAAGAAACAGATGGAAAGATTCATCGAATTTGGTGACGACAAGGCGATCATGGTTAACAATGCCGACTGGCTCTTAGAACTGAATTATATTGATTTTCTTCGTGATGTTGGAGCCTGTTTTTCTGTGAATAATATGTTACGTGCAGAATGCTATAAGCAGAGAAGGGAAAAGGGGCTGTCTTTCCTAGAATTTAATTATATGAGTATGCAGTCCTACGATTTTTATTATCTATATCAGAATTACGGATGCAATATGCAATTTGGTGGCGACGACCAGTGGTCTAATATGTTGGGTGGTACAGAACTGATTCGTCGTAAGCTAGGAAAAGATGCTTATGCCATGACAATTACATTGCTAATGAATTCCGAAGGGAATAAGATGGGAAAGACCGCAAATGGTGCTGTCTGGCTTGATCCTAACAAAACCTCACCGGTTGAATTTTTCCAGTATTGGCGTACTATTGGTGATGCTGATGTTCTCAAGTGCATGCGTATGCTTACCTTCCTGCCACTTAAAGAGATTGACGCCATGGACAACTGGAAAGGCCGTCAACTAACCGAAGCTAAGGAAATATTGGCGTATGAACTGACTAAATTGGTACATGGTGAAGAAGAAGCCCAAAAGGCAAAGACTGCTTTTCAGCGCGGTGAGCAACCATGACCGTGATGAGACACAACAGAACAGAGGAAAGCAACAGAAAAACCGCTAAAAGCTTTTGTTTTAGCGGTTTTTTGGCCATTTTTCATTAAGTTTTTTATGCATATTTCTTTGTCAACCAGTTTTTCCCTTCTACTAATCTGGCAATAAGCATGGAACATACTATATTGCCTGTAGAATTTAGCAACGTTGCCGGAGCATCAATGATCGTGCTAATGACAGCAATAATGGGGAGAACTTCCGGTGAAAATCCATATACGCTAATAATCAGCATTTCACCAATCATACCACCGCCCGGTATAGCGCCCATCACCGCACCAACCAGGAAAGATACGCCAATAATGCCTATACAGGTAGAGAAACTGTTCATATCCATGCCAAAGAGGCCGAACAGAAAGGTGATTTTTAAAACTCCACCGAAAACCGAGCCATCTTTATGAATATTAGCACCTAAAGGAATAATGGTTTCAACCATATCTTTAGGTACGCCAATCGCCTTGGTTGCTACTATATTAATTGGGATGGAAGCAGCACTTGAGCAAGTGGCGATAGCTGTAACCGAAGGGGATAGTGCATTACGCCAGAAAGCTTTGACCCCTTTCTTTTTGGCAGCAATATAGGCATATAAAGTGAAAAAACCAAAATAATAGATACCTGTCAAAACTAGATAAGTAATAAACGTTTTTAAATAACCGTGTAAAATTTGTGTTCCTAATTCACCAACCACATTAGCGAAATAAGCACCTAAACCAATTGGCGCATAATACATAATAAGTTGGACTAACTTCATCATTACCTGAGTTGCTGCCGACAGAAAAGCAGTAACTGGTTGAGCTGCTTCGCCCACTAATGCGGTGGCAAGGCCTGTTAAGGTTGCCAGGATAATTAACGGTAAAATATGTTCTCTAGACAAAACTAAAGGGAAGTCAGTTACGGTAAAGGTTTTGACGAGTTGGTCCAAAACGCCGGGCGTTTTTGTCTTGTCCGGGCTGCTTGGCGCAGATTGTACGACACTTTGCAAAGAGGAATAATTGATTCCCTCTGTCGGATTCATCATTAAAGCCACCGCGAGACCCAGAGTAGATGCAATTAAAGCAGTAACAAAGAAAACCAGAAGAATGCTGCCCATGATCTTGCTTAATCGATTCATTTCTCTCATTGAAGCAATGGCTGACGCAATACTAAAAAACACCATCGGTACAATAATCATAAATAACAGATTGACAAACAAATCGCCGAAGGGTTTGAGTACAGAAGCTTTTGGACCTAAAACGATCCCGATCACTCCGCCTAAAAGAACAGACCCTAATAATACTGCGGAAAATAAATAATCCTTAGAAAATAATTTCATAAATAGCTATCTTCCCCCCTATTTTAATATAAATGCTTATTATGGTAATTAATTTTAACACTACTTCCACGTGAAATAGCCAAAACCTCTAAATTTTATCATGTATTATCTACGATAGACTCCATGTTAGTAGCATTGATGGTATACTATATAGTAGTATGTTTTTTGCTTATGCCAAGATAGCTGAGGTGTTTTTACACTTGATAGAGTTTATGGGGAAAAGGAGAATTCTATGTCGGAAATAATAATTAGAACAGTTACCGCTAAAGATATACAGTGTGTAGCGGAAATAGAAGCAATCTGTTTTCCGGAAACCGAAGCGGCACCCCGGAAATCATTTGAAGACAGAATTGCTGCTTTTCCGGAGTACTTCCTGGTCGCCGAGGCAGAAGGCCGTTTAATTGGTTTTATTAATGGATGTGTTACAAATAGCTCAGTGGTTTATGACGAATTGTTTTACAGTACGGAACATCACGTATCGGATGGGGAAAATTTGGCTATTTTTGGCCTGGATGTTATTCCTGAATACCGTGGGCAGGGAATAGCGGCTCGGTTAATGAATCAATTTATTCAATTGGCGAGGAATACCGGGCGAAAAAGTGTT
>CAZCEN010000300.1:0-4104 GCA_964497205.1 uncultured Sporomusaceae bacterium | reverse complement strand
AACTCGAGATAAGTTATCCTGCAACCCTTTTATTTGTCATAAAAACGATATTAGCTCTGTTTTGCCTTAGCTTTAACCTTAGCGGACTTCGTGGACGCTCCTTCATAATCAGAATCGCTGCGTTTGTCCAAATCCCTTTTTAGCTTCTTGTTGTTTGTGTGAGCATAATTTAGTGTAGCTGAATACCATTTTTCGATCATCGTTTCCGGCAGAATGGGCTTCCATAACGCAACATCATAAGTATGCATTTTTTGAGATACCACATTACCCTCAGCATCAAGGGTACATTCAATAACAGGCATCATTTCCCGTTCTTTGAGCCTAAACCAATAGCGGTTCATATTATAGTTCCCCTTGGCATCAGGAATTGTTTTTATCCAAACATCGAGTAAAAGTTCATCCCGATATGGATCCTTCGTATACTTAATAGTATCTTTGTCAAATTGAGCGATAGGGTTATCTAAATACATGATGTTTTCAAACCTTATTACCGGCTGTGGAGCGGAAGCAGCATTGCAAGTAACCCCTATAGAAGTTAACAGTAAAAAAACAAATACTCTTATGAAATTTTGCATATCATTTCCTCCTGGCAATTAATTAAGTTAAACACAACTAAATGGTTATTAAGAAAACACGGCGTGCACACCGAGTTGGAATTTTCCTCCTATATACAGTTCCGTATTTGTACTTTTTTTCCTCTTTTTGTTTTAATGCCTATCCATAAAAAACAGGCTCAAACCTAAGAGATTTGAGCCTGTTTCCTTACTTACATACAAAAATTCCTACTCGACGTTATTATAAGGATCCCAGTCAGTTATTTTCGCCAGTTGGACTTTTGCAGCTCGGATGTCGTCAAGAAGTTTATCTTTGTCCTTGGGCAAGGTAGCTGCCAGGGCAATGTGGTTGGATATATGATTGCTTCTAAACAAACAATGACTGTTTTCCGGCAATTCGATGCCGCTTATTAGTTCATGAAGTTCGCCCATGATTTCAGCTGGCGCCAAGGGTATAAACTCTCCCCGTTCAAATTGCGCCAATAATTCGCTGCCACGATACAGCATTAGCGTTAACGCACTCAGCATGTGAGGGCGGATAGCATTTACAGCCTTGGCTGTATTGCGGGCATGGTTTAGGGAATGTGCTTTGCCGCCAAGACCGGCGATCACCATAACAGATAACTTGATACCGGCAGCTACTATACGTTGTCCGGCTTCGATGGCTTCGGCCGCCCCCACGCCTTTATTTACTCTTCTTAATACTTCGTCATCACCGGATTCCATACCGTAATAGACGAGTTTGAGCCCGGCGTCCCGCAAAGCAGCCAGCTCGTCCGGAGTTTTTCTCAGTATATCTTTGGGTCCGGCATAACAGGATACCCGCTGTAGCCGGGGAAAGGTTCGAGATAATAAATTCAGTATCTCCAGCAATTTGTCTGTTGCCAACACCAAAGCATTGCCATCTGCCAGGAATATACGGCGAATATGGTTGGCATAAGGTTTAGCGGCATTAATTTGTGCCACAATTTCGTGCATCGGTCTGGTACGAAAAGAAACAGACCTATACATATTGCAGTAGGTACAAGCATTATGAGAACACCCTATCGTTACCCTCAAAATAAAACTGTATGCCTCGCTGGGTGGACGAAATACAGGCCCTTCGGCATTGTCAAAATACAAATTTATCTCCCCTATTCAAATAGTTTCAATGAAATATAAAATTTTTGCAAACTGTTACTCAGTATATTTTTGCGCGCCGGCGGCAAGTGTCCTGAGAAAAGCCGAACGAAGCGGTTTAACCGCCAGCAGTGCTTTAACCGGAGCGGATTTTTCGATAGCGGAAGCAACACGTCCCAGTGCCCGGTGACTTAAGCGAGACGGATCGTCAAACAAGAAGTTACTCAGTTTGCCCCGCTCGATAGCCATGTTTACCATCCGGTCAAAGGTATTTTCGGGAACCATTACTCGCTGCTCGCGCTTCTTCATAACAATACAGCCCCGCCGGCAAGCTGAATAACACACGCCGCAGCCTACGCATAATTCAGAATCGCACATGGCTTTCGGCTTACCTGTAACGCTGTCATTCTCTAAAGAAAAGGCTTCCACCGGGCAGGCTTTAACACACAAGCCACAGCCTGTACACTTAGTAGTATCTGTGTGAACGATCCAACTGGAAGTTACAATCGCATTTTGAATGTTAAAGGTCCGGACGGCCTGAAACATGCCGCAGCAACAGCCGCAGCAATTGCACATATAGCCTACAGTATGCTTGACATTGTCAGCAATTTGCGCTAAGCCTGCCTGCTTACACTGTTCAAGCACCGCCATTGCTTCACTTACATTCGACAGTTCGGCCATTCCTTTGCTTATCATCATTTGCGCCCCATTGCCAAAGGTCAGGCAGGTTCTAAGCGGTGCATCGCACGCTTGCCCCAAATGGCTGGCTTTATGGCGGCAAGCACATAATGAGATACCAATAGTTTTTGCTGATTGAACGATTTTGCTGGCTTTTTCCCAGTCCAGCACCTCGGAATAGTCACCGGCTGGAATTGCTTCCTCCCTGACCAATGCACGTCCAATTTGCGTAGACTCCTGAAAAATGTCATGGGCAAATTTATCATCCTCAAGCATATATTGATGAAACAAATGTGCTAATTCAGTCATGTCCAAGTTATCTCGGGTTCGCATAAATACAAACTCGAAAAAACCAATAACGACAGGTGCCAATACAACATGACACTCGCCTTTATATTCGAAATCAAATACCAAACCCTTTTCGGCCATGGAAAGTATCTTTTCCTGAAGCTCCGGCAAAGGAATCCCAGTTTTCCGCGATAACACTGCAATAGAAGTAGGCCTTAGCGGAATTTGCCTGGCAATTGCGGCCTCGGCCGGGACAAACAGCAATTTTAATATTTGTATAAATACCGGTGAATAAGGTGCTCCGGTAATATTTTTATCCAGACGCTGCTGCAGCAATCGATACTCGCGTTCTTGATTTACTATATGTCCCAAACTAAACCCTCCATAAATTATCAAGCTCCACGAACAAGCAACAATATTATACCAAAAAGCCAGTATTACCACAAAATGTTATTTTGCTTTCTCATTTTTTTGGTAAGCACTTAACAAAACTGGAAATATTTACGATATATTTACCGGAGGGGAGTCATATGAATATTTCCAAAACATCCACAAGTACTAATATGACTGTCAGTGGCAATTGTGATAGTTTAGTTGCATCACTACAAAAACAAAAAGAACATGTACAAAAACAAATTGAGACAGTCAGAGCCAGCGAGCAAGATCCCAAAACAAAAACAAAAACAATTGCTGAATTAAATGCCCAAATAGTGGAAATCGATCAGCAAATCGTGAAGGCGCAAACAGACGCAAGAAAAAAAGAGATAGAAGAAGCCCAGGAAAAAGCCGCTGCCAAAGAAGCAATGAAAAAAAGTGAACAAGAAAAAGAAGATGAGAACCAGGGGGTCATATTATCCCCTAGTTTAAATAAGTTACTTTCAGTCAATAAATGCAGCTCCGAGTTTAATAGTCTGCATGCAGTACGCAATAAACTAATTGGCGAGAAAAACGTAGCCCAAGCCGAGATAAACATAGGGCACCGCGGTGGCAGTACAAAATATCAGTCAGATGTTGTCAGCAGTATCGACGGCAAACTTACCAAGATTGCAAGAGATATGGGTGAGAAGGCCGACGAGATACAAAGAGACTTGAAAAAATCTGTTAAGGCCGGGATACAAGACGCAGAAAAATCGCGGGAGAATAAGAACAAAGTAAAAAAAGACCAGGAAGAAATTCCTGAAGTAACTAATAACTCTGATGAGATTGCCCCAGAACAGATTGCTCAATCTGTTGACACAAATAATACAGTTCCTGAAGAAACTGCAGATAAAAAACAAAAAAAACATAGTAATAAATCTCAATCAATAGATCTCTTAGTCTAAAAAAAGCCTCCTCCCGTAGTACTATACCGCGGTAGGGGGCTTTTTGGTGTATCACGCATAGATAGGGGTCAGGCTTGAGTTATTTGTTTTTTTGACTTATTACTTTGATATTTTTGAATAATGCCTATTACTCGCTGCCTTCA
>CAZCEN010000299.1:0-4117 GCA_964497205.1 uncultured Sporomusaceae bacterium | reverse complement strand
ATCTTGAACAATTGGCGCAAGTCAACCCCGGAAGGAGTCTTTTCAAGCAGTAATACTTCTGCACCCCGGTTCCGTAATGCTTCTACTCGTTCGGCAGGTGCTGCGCAACTAGCTGCAATGATAGTCGGTGCATTTCCATCTGTTATAACTTTAGCTGTTAGTGGTGTTCTGGCCATGCTGTCTACGATGATCCGCGTAGGATTCCTACCGCCTTGCGGTAAACGAGTGGTTAACTCGGGATCGTCGGCTAATACTGTACCAAACCCTACTAAAATGCCATCATAGGTATCTCTGAGTTTATGAACAAATTGGCGGGCTGGTGATCCGGTGATCCATTTAGAATGGCCGGTATAGGCGGCAATTTTACCGTCGAGTGACATAGCTGTTTTAAGCACCCCAAATGGCATTCCTGTAGATATCCATTTTATAAATACTTCATTTAGTTTGGCCGCTTCTGCTGCAAGTAGACCTGTTACTACTTCAATGCCGGCTTCTTTAAGCCGGGTTAAGCCATTTCCGGCTACTAATGGATTTGGATCAGTCATGGCAACAACTACTTTTTTTACTCCAGCTGCTATTAAGGCATCGGCGCAAGGGCCGGTACGGCCGTGATGGGAACAGGGTTCAAGTGTTACGTAGACGGTAGCATCTTTTGCTAAATCACCGGCTTGGGCTAAAGCATGGATTTCGGCATGGGGTGTACCTGCTTTACGATGCCAGCCTTGTCCCACAATACGACCGTTTTTTACAATAACCGCGCCGACAAGTGGATTGGGACTGGTACGACCTAAGGCATACTGTGCAATTGTTAGCGCTTGGCGCATATAATATTCGTCCATAGAAATCCCCCAGATGATGATAAAAAAATAAAAAACTGTTGATTTGCTTTGGGGCAATCAACAGTTAATAGGCTTTTAACTTAAAATAACGCCAGTTATGGCAGTATTACGCCTTTTACCATCCAGACTATACTGTCGGCTTCGGAATTTAACCGAATCAGCCGTATAACGGCTCGCGGGCTTTACCGCCGGTCAGGAATTAAAAGATTGCTCTTTTTCACCATGCCCCAAAGGCTTACTATGTAATTTTTATCCATAATCCACTATCTACTATATATGTTACCATTAAGCGGCAAATTAATCAATACCTCTAATACTCTTAATTGCCTGTTTTATATCAGGTGCGCCATACACTGCTGAACCAGCAACTAAAATATTAGCACCTGCGGCAATCACCTGCTGGGCAGTAGCGGCGTTTATTCCGCCATCGACCTCAATCTCAACAGTTAGCTTACGTTCATCAATCATAGTTTTAAGCCTTGCAATTTTATCGATAGCATTAGGGATAAATTTTTGGCCGCCAAATCCCGGATTTACGCTCATAATAAGAATCATATCAACATCTGAAAGCACTTCTTCGATTACTGCCAGCGGTGTAGATGGATTAAGCGATATCCCTGCTCTCTTACCACATTCTTTAATGTTTTGAATCAAACGGTGCATATGTGGTGCGGTTTCAGCGTGAATAGTGATAATATCAGCGCCGGCTTTAACAAAGGGTACAATCAAATCCTGAGGATTAGTAACCATCAAGTGTACATCAAATGGCAGCTTGGTTACTTTACGAATGGCAGCAACAACTGGAGGGCCGAATGTTAGGTTGGGAACAAAATGCCCGTCCATAACATCAATATGAACTAAGTCTGCGCCAGCCTCATCTATTTTGATTATCTCATCGGCTAAACGGGAAAAATCAGCAGATAAAATGGAAGGTGCAATTTTTGTAGTATTCATCTTAGTACCCTTTCTTACTCTCTTTAATTTCGGTCAATATTTCAAGATAAGATTGATATCTGTCAGGATGAATGCGGCCGTCACTAGCCGCTTGTTTAACAGCGCATTGTGGCTCTTTATAATGAAGGCAGGTATTGAATTTACAATCGGGCGCTATTTTGGCTATCTCGGGAAAGTAGTCCATCAAGTGAGCTTGTTCTATGTCAGTAAACTCGGTGAAACTAAACCCTGGGGTATCTACGACAAAACCGCCGCCTGCCAGCGGCAAAAGTTCGGCAAACCGGGTGGTGTGTTTACCACGGCCGATTTTATGACTAACTTCACCAGTTGTAAGTTCAAGACCAGGTTGGATGGTGTTAAGTAGAGTTGATTTTCCTGCTCCTGACGGACCGGCAAAAACGGAGATTTTACCATAGAGCAATTCTCGCAATTCATCGATTCCTGTACTGGTTTTTGTCGCGGTGGTAAGTACTTTATAGCCTATTTGCTTGTAGCGGTCGGCCAGGTTTGTCAATGAATCAATGTCGGTTAAATCTACTTTATTGATACAAATAATTATATCCAGTTCCGAAAACTCTGCAATTACCAAAAATCTATCTACTAGAGACGGATTAATGTCGGGATTGACAGCAGCAAATGTTAAAACAACTTGATTAACATTTGCTACCATCGGACGCTTTAGCATACTGCGGCGCGGCAATATTTCCTCGATGATGCCCTTATCTGGGCCGGTTAAGGTGTAGCTAATTTCATCGCCGACGATTAGAGAAAACCGCTCTTTTTTAAACCGGCCACGTAGTTTGCAGGTTACAATTTTGTTACCTGACTGTATATAGTAGTAACTGTTATAGGCTTTTACTACAATACCGTTCAGCACATAAGGGCCTCCTAAATTGTTTGTTCTTGAAGTAACTTATCATTAATATAAACTTGAACGCGTATTTGGCCAATTCCTTCCACTGTCTTTTCGACGCGTTCACCCGGCTTATGGGTGCCTTCGTATACAGCGCGACGGCCATTAGCGTCAGTTACTACTATTTGCAAAGTCTGACGTGACGGCCCATCTGGAACTGTTACCTGAACTGAAGCCCGCTTTACGGCTCCTGGGGCACCCTTAGCGACAGAAAAATCAATGGCGGTTCCTTCGGTTACTTCAGTAGCAGGCGGTGGGTTCTGACTAACAATAGTTCCAGCAGGATATTTATCATTAGCAACTTCTGTTACTTTTCCTTGCTTAAGCTTTAGGCTTTCCAACTGGGAAACAACGGTAGTCAGGAGTGAGCCCTGAAAATCAGGTAAAACTAATTTTTTTGGACTTGCTCCTTTACTAATTACAAGATCAATCGCTGTTCCTTTGGTTATTTGAGCCGGTGGCCGAGGATTTTGATTAATAACCGTATCTGGTGGCGAATCTTCGGTAAACTGCTCGTCAACACGTCCTAATTTAAGTCCAGCATTTTTGATTTGTAATTCGGCATCTCGCCGATTAAGTCCCCGTAAGTCTGGAACAACTGTTATTTCGCCGCCTTTGCTGACAATAATATTTATTGTTCTTTGCTCTTTAACTGTTGTCCCTGCTTCGGGCTGCTGTGAAATAACAGATCCTACTGGAACTTTATCGTTGAAAGCTTCTGAGACTGAAACCCTAAGATTTTTACTAATAAGTATGTTCCGAGCTGTATCTACCTGCTTACCTACTACGTCAGGTACAACAACTTCATTAAGGCTCCAAAACTTCCCAAATCCTAAAAAGGCAGCTAATGCAGAGCCCAGCAGTAAAACTAACAGCATGGCACCAAGCCAGGATTTAGAGATTTTGGGTTTATTTGTTTGCGGGTTATTTATCCGCGGTGTCAGCTTAGGGCTATCCTGTTCTAGCGATGGTGTAATTGGCGGTAATATTTGGGTAGGAAAATCGTTCCTGGACAATCGGCGGGTATGGTCGTCCCTTAAGTAATTTTGAGCCATTTTAAAATCGGCAATCATTTCGCTAATATCATCAAAACGCGCTGCCGGGTCTTTATGCATGGCTTTACCTATAATGGCCTCAATCAGTGGCGGAATCTCAGGATTTAACTCCCTGGGCGGCTTAGGTTCCTCTTGTAAATGCTTAAGAGCAATGCTAATAGGTGATTCTCCCGTGAATGGTACTTGCCCTGTAAGCATTTCATAAAGAACGACACCAAGTGAATATATATCTGATTTCGCACCAACAGCGGTACCTTTGGCTTGTTCTGGAGAAAAATAATGTACTGAGCCAATAATTGTGCCGGAGTTAGTCATAGTTGAAGAAGTAACGGCTCTGGCTATGCCAAAGTCAGTTA
>CAZCEN010000298.1:0-4151 GCA_964497205.1 uncultured Sporomusaceae bacterium | reverse complement strand
GCGGGATCTCAATTTTAAATACATTTAACCGGTAATATAAATCTTGCCGGAATGTACCGTTTTCAACAAGTTTGTTTAATTCCTTATTAGTGGCACAGATGATACGCACATCCACAGGTATGACTTTATTACTGCCGATCCGGGTGACCCTCTTGTCCTGTAGTACCCGCAGCAAAGCCACTTGCTGTTCCAAAGGCATATCACCTATTTCATCAAGAAATAGTGTACCACCTGATGCTAACTCGAAAATGCCAGGCCTGCCACCACGTCTGGCCCCGGTAAAAGCACCCTCTTCATAGCCAAACAGTTCACTGCCGACCAACTCCCGGGGAATTGCGCCGCAGTTCAAGGCAATAAAAGGACCACTTCGCCTCGCACTTTTATTGTGAATCGCCTGTGCAAACATTTCTTTGCCGGTGCCGCTCTGGCCATGCAAAATGACATTTGATGAAGTAGCCGCAGCCATTGATGCTTGATGAACAGCACTTAAGAGCGAGGCACTGGTTCCCAGAATGTCGCTAAATGTAAAAGTTGTATAATGACCGCTCAGGCGGTTAACCGGATTACGCGCCTTTTCAATAGGCCGCAAAACGATGACACCGCCATTAATGCCGCCTTGCTTATCAAAAATTATTTCTCCGGATATCGCACACCGCTTAGGCCCTATCTGGCCGGCTGTCTGAAATTCTATGTCGGCGTATGTTTCTTTGCCATTAAGCATCTTTTGAATTAATTGGTCATTATTCCGAAACAGCGTCTGTACTTGAGTTCCGGTTAGCTTTTCTCCGTTTTTTCCCAATAGCTTTTGGGCTATCAGATTGTACTCTTTAACCCGGCCGAACCGGTCAAATAAAATCACACCATCCGATATTGTGTTGAAGATATTAGATAAGTGCTTATTCATAAGCAAAAGCTCATAATTTTTTTGCTGAATTCCAATTTGTGTGCTAATAGCGTTAGCAGCTGCTGCAACCATCCCCAAGGTATGAGAGTAAGCGGCCTGAGCCGGTCCTGATAAATCGAGAAAGGCTACAATCTCACCATCTACCCCAAAAATAGGGGCTGCAGAACAAGTCCACCAGTGATGCCTTAAACAAAAGTGTTCTGCTCCTGAAACTTGTACAGGTTTACCGGTTACTAACCCGACAGAAATTGCATTTGTTCCCACATCACATTCCCGCCAGCTTGCCCCCCGGACAAAGTGAAGTTTCCTAGCACTTGTAAGTGCTTCTCTGTCGCCAAAGCACTCCATAACATAGCCGTTGGCGTCTGCCAATACAACAATAAAGCCCGAGTTGCGGAAAAACTCGTAAATATTGGCCATAAACGGCTTGGCAATATTGATGATCTCCTGATTCTTTTCCAGCAACATACGAACAGCTGTATGTTCGAGAATGTTCTGAGCCCGGCCATCATCCGGATTAAGCTCCATCTGAGAACACCTTATCCAGGAGTCCGCAATCTGCGGCGGTAAAACACCCTGATTTTCAAAATTGCCATTACTAATAAACTTTTTCCAGATCCAATCTTTGCGAGGCATGTCTGTCGGTTTGTCTTTAAACATTTACAACACCTACCTACCCATTGCCAAAAAGCAATCTGTACTAGTGTACCTTCTTCCCTCTTTCGCCTAAATTAGTACAATCATAATTATTACTGGAAAAGGTTCTAATGACATTCTAAAAATCCTGCACTGATGTTACATATTTTTTTGCGCTTACTACTCCACCTGAATAAGTCTCACTTTATCTGCTATTTTCAATTGCCGTCTGCTGTACTGGCTGCGTAACTGCACTTACACTAACAAGCACCACTGAACTAATCGGCAATGCAATAATTAACGGATCGATATATGTCCAAGGCGCTGTTGCTAATGTACTAACGCCAAATAGCTTGAGACATAGCCCAAACACAGCAGCTTCCTTTTCGTGGACTAGAAAAACAATCAACAAGTACACTACAGATGCTGCGATCATACTGCAAATTGCCCCTTTCGGCGTAACTTTAGGCCAATACAGCGCTGCCGTATACATTGGCAAAAAAGCAGCGGTACACATTCCGAAAAACAGCGCAGTAGCGATGGCAATCACCCCTAACGGCAATTGAAAAGCGAGCAAAATAGTGACACCAAAGCCAAATAACGTCCCCAACCGGGCGAGTAGCAACGCTCTTTTATCATTCCCCCGGTTACTGGGATTAAGATCATAGGAGACAGACGTTGAAATAATGTGAAACTGCCCGCTTAGTGTAGACATAGCCGCAGATAGCAGAGTGAATAAAAACAAATACTTAAGCCATTCCGGCATGGCCTGGGTCATAAATAAAGGAATAATTTTATCTACATTGGCAGCACCCCCGCCTGCAGCAGTTGCCGCTAAAGCAAGCTGCCCGGAATGCTCTATAAAATAAACATTGGATAAAGCCCCCACCGTATAAGCAACACCAGGGATAAACAAAATAAATAACGCACCTATACCCAGTCCTTGATAAATGTCCTTGGAGCTGGCCACCGTCATAAACCGGACAGCCAGTTGCGGTTGTGCTAAAACACCTACTCCAACCCCTAAGATCAGTGTCGAAGTTACAAACCACCATAGTTCTGATCCAATAACCGGCATAGCCGTCCACCCTTGATGGCCTTTAGCCGCTAAAGCGGTAGGGACAAGATTCTTTAGAGCTGATAATTTCGCATGCGCTGCAACAACTCCGCCCAATTCCGTATAGGTAAGAAAAAGCAGTGCAATCATGCCTACCAGCATGATAACCGCCTGCATAGCATCGGTATAAATAACCCCGCGTAAGCCTCCAAAGAAGACATACGCAAATACAATTAGCGCGAATATAACAACCGCCGTACCATAATTCATCTGAAGAGCCTCTTCCATATAGCGCGCTCCACCAATCATTACAGCTGCTGCATAAAGCGGCATAGCTAAACTTATAACACTGGCAGAAAACTTTCGAATGAAAGGAGAATCAAAACGCGCCCCTAAAAACTCCGGAAATGTCTTTACCTGAAGTTCATGAGCCAGTTTACGAGTTTTAACACCATAGAAAACAAAAGCAACAAAAATACCTACCAATATGTTGCAGGCTGTTAGCCATAACAGACTCATGCCATAAACAGCTGATACACCACCAAAGCCTACGATTGCGGAAGTAGAAATAAACGTGGCACCATAAGCTAACGCCATAAGTATGGGGTGAACATTACCGCCCGCAATCATATAGTCCTTAGCTGACTTCGTATGTCGAAAGCCAAGATACCCAAGAAACACCGTCAGCCCCAGGTAGACTATCAACATAATGTAAAGCAGTTGATTATTCATAAACATTTCTCTCCTTACTACCATACTTCACTTTTTTCGTTTTAACTCCATACTTCTTTGTTACCATTCTACCCTACTACACTTCTTTTCTACTTTTCCAGGCTCCATAGCCAATACAGAGAATAGTTGACCCAATGCAGGCTAAGTAAGCTAACGCAATCCACGGATCGGTAAGTCCAAGCACCTAATCACCTCCTTAGATAAAGAAAAACAAAAGGTTATGCTTACTGTTTTGAAAAATAAAAAACTCCCGCCCCTTACCAAAAGGGACGAGAGTTATTCCCGCGATACCACCCTTATAGAGTCATTTATTAACGACTCCTCCTCATTAGAGTACGGGCAAGACTGAACCTACCGATACTCCCTTCCCAATAACGGCGGAAGCTCCGGCCACGCATACCAACACAAGAGACTATCACTACATCTCGAGTATCTTCAGCTAGCAACTCCGAGGTGTACTTCACAATTCAACTCCAGTCCGGCTTCCACCTGCCGCCGGCTCTCTGTGCTGTTATTGAATGCTACTTCTCCTCTTCACAGTCTTTAGGAAAACTATATTAAATTGTAAACATCAACATTGTTTCTTTCGTTTTAAGAGAATCATTGTTTCTTGTGTATAATATAACAATACACATGTACTTTGTCAATATTAGCCTGTTTTTTTTACCTAAGCTTACTTCGGAATGTTTCTTTCGGATCCTCTTCAATACCTAACAAGTGATCTACACTGTATTTACCTGGACCAACAAAAGCAGCTCCCAAAAAACTAATTCCGTCTTCTAATGCTTGGGAAGCTTTTTGCAGCCCCTTACCATCAATCAT
>CAZCEN010000297.1:0-4158 GCA_964497205.1 uncultured Sporomusaceae bacterium | reverse complement strand
GCTGGCGGACAAGTGGCAATTTCAAAAGGTGCGGCGCCAAGGATGCGCCCATAAAAAAATGTCTGAGGTTAATAAGCAGTGTAGTAAATACAATAAGTCCCCACCCTGTAATTCCGGCGCCTAACATACTGATACTAATAAATTGTGCTGCCCCGGCAAACACCAGTACCGACATAAGCACTGTTTCGACAGGCGTCAGTCCGGCTGTCAATCCCATAATCCCACACGTAATACCAAAAGGCACAACTCCCATCATAATAGGGATACTACCACGCACTCCTTGTAGGTATTCTTTCATACAATCACCACCTTTTCAATTTACTCTATATTACTTGGCAGGAAAAACATTGTAAATATCCAATTATAAATATAAATCAACAAATTGGATATTTAAAGGAGATTATCAATAAATGGATATATCCAAATTCAGCGAATTGGTATCCCTGAATCCCAAATCAACAATTCCACTATATAAGCAAATCGCCAATATATTAACAGAAAATATCAAAAACGCTATTTTGCCCCCAGGTACTAAACTTCCACCCGAACGAGAGTTGTCTGCTCTTCTGGGTGTCAGCCGCACTACAACAATCAATGCTTACCGGCAGCTTGAAGAGCAGGGCCTTATTTGTACCCGCGTCGGCAGCGGGACATATGTAGCTGATTTGGTTCCAATTGCCAAAACACCCCCTGCAGTTCCCTGGTCTCAGTTATTCGCCCCTAGTGTCAATATCCAGTTACCATCGATATTGCGCGAATTGATTTATTCAGCGGCCGCCAAAGATAGTATTTCTCTGGCAGCCGGCATGCCCGATCCATCTCTATATCCGCTCAATGACTTCGCACAATTATTTACTTTACAATCGAGTTTTCTCGATGGGGCCGATTTAGGACATACTCCTACTGAAGGATATACACCGCTACGCAATATATTATCAACAATGCTAACTAAAAAAGACTATGACATAAAACCGGAAAACACTATGATAGTAAGTGGTTCCCAGCAAGGCTTATATTTAATAGCCAAAGTCTTTTTACAACCCGGAGACTATGTTATTGTTGAGTCTCCCACCTATCTTGGCGCCATTCAGCTATTCAGCAATTCAAGTGCCCGGATTCTCAGCCTGCCCTCCTCCGGTCCCTTACCATTTGATCTCTTGGAAGATTATCTTATTCGCTATCGCCCCAAGCTTTTTTATGTAATGCCAACCTTCCAGAACCCTAATGGCCGGGTCATGCCACTGGAAGAGCGCCGTGAGCTTCTACGTTTAGCCGCCAAACACCGTCTAGTGATTGTCGAAGACGACCCTTATGGTGAATTATTCTATGGAGATGAACCGCCCCTCTCCCTCAAAGCTCTCGATTCGTATGGCGGCGTCATTACCCTTGGAACTTTTTCAAAAATGCTGTTTCCCGGACTGCGAACCGGCTGGGTAATCGCACCCGAACCGGTTATTAATCGTTTTGCCCTTGAGAAACAATATATAGACCTGCATAGCAGCAATCTATCTCAACGGTTGCTTTACGATTACTTACAGCAAGGGCTTTTAGATAATCACCTTGCCTTAGTCCGGACTGAATACAAAAAACGCCGCGATTTTGTCGCCGGCGCCCTTAAACAGTATTGCAGTCCCCACCTTACTTTTAGTTTACCTACAGGCGGTTTCTATTTCTGGTGCTCACTCACGCAAGATATTTTGACCAGACAACTCTTGCATGAAGCCTCGAAAACAGGCGTTTCCTTTGTTCCCGGTGAAGCTTTTTATGCGGATGCCTCGGGCGCCCACGAATTCAGACTTTGTTTTGTAACCCACCCCGAAGAGCGTTTGCTCGAAGGTATCAAACGGTTAAGCAAAGCCTTACAGGTTCTGCAAACCGCTACCCCACTTAGCATCACAGAGCGCCCAGCAATCCTTCCACTCATCTAATGTCCTGCCATCGGATTAACTATCATGCCTATAATAAATCATTTAATCTTGTTAAATTTTGCTTGGCCGTTCGTTCGAACTTTTCCCGGAAATAATCCGTCTGGTAGATAGCCGGCCGGCTAAGAAACTGTCCAATTACCTTTTTTCTGCCCTGCTCGTACTGTGTTTGATTAATATGACTGTATTCCGAGCGTATTTGATATTCATACTCACGGAAACCTTCCCATTCGCGTCCAAGTACTGCTAAATCAATATCCAGCAAATAAGCCCCGTCCTGACAGCCACCTAATCCGTTATGGCTTGTAAGTATGATTAAATCCGCGGCCTTGTTGCCAAAATCAACAGGCAAATCCAGGATACTTGCCATATAGGCAGCAGCAGCCGCACTCAACGTTTCATTACTCCGAGAATTTGGGATACAAACAATATCATGGAACCATAAAGCATACTCAAGCAGCGCGGGATGATTCAGTTCCGGTTTGATTGCCTCAAATTGTTTAAAGCAATCATCAAGATGGTTCAAAGTATGATAATATCTAAAATACTGGCCGTAACTATCGGTAATGAGGCTATATACATTAGCTGCCTCAGAACTCGCTGTTAACAGTCCGATAAAACTATGCCAGCGATCCGCTAAACTCTTCAACATCCTGGCCTCCCGAAAATTTTTAAATTTATTTTTTCTTATCCGTTACTTTTTACCTATTGTGACGTTTATATAAGCGAAGGAGATGATTATTATGTACAAAACAATTAAAACATTAGTGTTAGCCCTGCTAATCACCGTGTTAGCCTTGCCGGCAGCGCTGGCCGCCGAGAAAAACCCCAACGCTACCGAAGTTCAGGTAAGCGGCAGTTATCAAGAAGAAATAGCTCCCGATACTGCCTACATTAATTTAGGTACCGTGACCGAAGCCGAAACTCTCGGCGAAGCGCAAGCCAAAAATGCCGATATCTCAGCCAAACTACGTAACAAGTTAGAAATCGCGGGAATCAAATCTGAATACATAAAAACCGCAAACTACGATGTAACACCACTGTACAAAAATGATGACAACGGCCGCCGCCTGCCAACCATTAAAGGTTACCAGGTTACCAACAGCATCATCGTAACTACTGTTCCTGACAAGGCTGGTGAAGTGATTGACACCGCCTTAAATGCCGGCGCTAACCAAGTCAATAGTGTGCGATTTGGCAAAAACACCGAAGGTGATGTTAAAAATGCGGCTTTGGCTCAAGCCGTCCGTGATGCACTGCGTAAGGCCGACGTCATCGCCGCCACTTTAAACAAACAGGTAGCCAGAGTAAAAACAGTAAATGAAAACGGTGTTCATCTTCAGTCACCCGAGATTGGCACTCGTTATAAACTAAGTGCATTGGATGCTGGGCAGTCAACACCTATCTCTGCCGGGTTAATCACATTAACAGCCAATGTACAGGTAGTAGTCGAATTAGAATAGTAAACTTATCCTTGAAAAAAGTCCGTATCACATGTCAGTGATACGGACTTTAGCTATTTATATCCTTTTTAGTGTTTGAAATGCCGCATCCCGGTAAACACCATAGCAATGCCTTTTTCATCGGCGGCTTTTATCGAATCCTCATCATTTACCGAACCGCCCGGCTGAATAACAGCACTAATACCAGCCTCAGCGGCAGCAGCAACTGTATCAGCAAAGGGGAAGAAAGCATCTGAAGCTAAAACAGCCCCTTTAGCCTGCTCGCCAGCCTGCGCTAATGCAATGCCGGCAGCGCCAACACGGTTCATCTGGCCAGCACCAACCCCCAGAGTTTTATTATCGTTTGCAATGACAATTGCATTGGACTTTACGTGCTTAACGACTTTCCAGGCAAACAAAAGTTGTTCCCATTCGGCTTCTGTCGGCTGGCGTTTGGTAACTACCTTTATGTCACTTCTCGGCGCCGTTGTCCTGTCAGCTTGTTGGAGTAAGACTCCACCTGTTACTGATTTAATGTCAAAGCTGGCATTATCAGCCTGAGGCAACCCAGTTGCCAGCAGACGGATATTTTTCTTAGCGGTCAGAACAGCAATCGCTTCTTCGCTGAATGCCGGAGCAATAACTGCTTCGATAAATATTTCGCTGATTTGCTGCGCAGTTGCTTTGTCTACTTCACGGTTTAAACCAACAATACCACCGAACGCAGATACAGGATCGGCCTGGTAAGCTTTTTTATAGGCATCGGCCAGTGTGGCGCCAATACCGGTGCC
>CAZCEN010000296.1:289-4180 GCA_964497205.1 uncultured Sporomusaceae bacterium | reverse complement strand
CGCAAAAAATCCGTTCCTGGTCTTCTTCCCGGATGCCAATGCCGTTATCTTTGATGCTTACCTGCATTACCTCGTCCCGCCCGATAACGGCAACTTCGACATGACCTTGCTCGGGCGTAAATTTCACAGCGTTGGATAATAGATTATACAAAATTTGCTTAACTTTCTTACCATCTGCCTTAATTAATAAATTTGTCGGTGAAATAGTAAAACTTACTTGGATATTCTTGCGGTAGGCTAAACTCTTGACCAGAAGATAGCTATTTTCTATCATTTCCGCTACCGAAAATGTAGACAATGACAACTTCATTTTTCCGGCCTCAATTTTAGAAATATCAAGAATATCATTGATAAGTTGCAACAAATGATTACCGCTGTTGGCAATACTTTGTATGTATTTGGTTTGTTTCTCGTTCAAAAAACCAAATAATCCATCTTGCAGCGCTTCCGCACTGCTGATAATAGCATTGAGCGGGGTACGCAGCTCATGACTCATATTAGCCAAAAACTGCGATTTGACCGCATCGGCGTTTTTTAGCGCAGTAATGACTTGCTGCAAAGCACTGGTCCGGGCAGCCACTTTAATTTCGAGTTCATCGTTCATAGTTTGTAACTGCCAGGCCAGGTTCTGCTGCTGCCGTTTTTCTTGTTCCAGCTCATCCATAAAAATTCGCTGCTGCTCTTCACTTCGCTTTAAATCTTGAGCCATCTTATGAAAAGTTCTAAGTAAAACAGACGTTTCTGTTCTGCTGTCATAAACCCAATCAGGTAAGGTGATGTCCCTTTCCCCTTTGCTAAGCAAGTTGGAAAAACGGGTAGCAAGAATGATAGGATGGGTTATTCTGGTCGCGAAGTACCGGCCAAAGAGGATCATCACAAACAGGCTTATGGCCGTAATAATCAGAATCAGGTTATGATTGGTCGCCAGCATATCGGAAAACTTGTACTCAGGAATTCCGACACCTAGCATCCCGATCGGCTTGCCTTGATTATTGTAAATGGGCTGATCCAAAAACACATGCACTTCGCCGTCAATATTCACCCGCCCGAAATAGTAATACTGCTCGCCTTCCCGGCTATTTGACGCAATTGGAATCCGGCTGCCAATATAATTCTCTTGCTTGGGCGTGCGGATATTCGAGGTAACACGAACCCCTTCGACCGAAATCGCCAGAAAAGAATCCTTTACACTCTGGCTATACGCGGTGGGAAAGTAACCGCTATTATTAGCAATGTTGCCTACTATCAGAAATCCGGCCATGTCGGACTGGCTGTTGACGGAAAAAATGGGTGTTACCACCAGCCCGGCTTGACATTTAGTAAAAAATTTATCCTGACTCAGGTTTGTGGCATCGACTTGTTTAATCCTGTATTTATTGAATTCGGGTGAATGGTTAGGAAATACATCTTCCAGCTCAAAAACTTCCTCTGACACTAATGCTGACTTATTATGCTGAACATTTTCGATTAAACCAGTAAGTTCTTGGGGAAGATCGCGGCTCACATTTCCCGGAAAGGAAGCAATGGTCTTTTTATTCTTATCCAAAACAATAATAAAGTCCAAATAATCATAAGTTAACCGGAATCGCGCGAATTCTTCTTCTAACTGCCGCTGATTTCTCGCGGTAACGGCCTCAACAAACTCGGTGTCCTGACTTAACATCCGGCCACCTTTCAACATTTCGTCACCCCGTGCCAACATTTGGTTACGGGCAATTTTTATGGAGTTTTCCAGATAACGCTGTTCTTCATCCTGCAACTGCTTGTTCAATATATGTGTTGATGCAACGTACAGAATTATCATAGGCACTACTACAGAGGCTATGGCAAAAATCATAAGGTTTCGGCGAATTGACATATTGTCACCAATATCCTAACTTCGATAATTTTCCCGGCAATAGATGATTAATTGAGTTCGGTCTTTGAGACCCATTTTGCTTAAAATATTACTAATATGGGTCTTAACCGTTTTTTCACTTATATATAACTGATCGGCAATTGCTTTATTGCTAAGCCCGGTGAGAATACCCCAGGCCACTTCTAACTCCCTGTTGCTTAACTTATCTTGTATACACTTTAATTCATCCCGGATAAATACATTATTGTCATCTAACAGATTGCCGGTACTATCGCTCTGGTCAAAAGTAACGATATCAAAAACCCCGGTTATTAGCTCAATAATATCTTTTATTTTTCTTTCTGTAATAACCGGAATATTACTGCTAAGCATTTTGTTGGGACTAAGCGTAAAACCACTGCCGTAAACCAGGCAGACAACTTCATTTTGATAACAAATGGGACATAAAAAATAGGATATTCCTGTGTAGCAGGTAAATAGTTTCGGCCTGCGCGTCTTCAAAATGTAAGTAACGGCATTGTCATGTTCCTGCTCACATCTCGCCTCATAGTGTTCTTTAATAAAATGGCAGTGTAGCGAGGAGTTCGACCAAATAGTGAGTGGTTTTCCTTTTACAGACCAAATACAAAGACTGATTTCAAATGCCCGGGCAAAAGCGTCCTGAAATGATTGCAGTTTTTCCTTGCCGGTCACCTTCATCCAGCGTTGGAACACGTTCACAGGATTTACCATGCACTTCGCCTCCGAAACTACTCATTGAACTACAAAAGGGCTAATTATTTTCCTTTTATTTACATTTCGCTAATCAGACAAAAAAACCTTTTTCGGAGACAGGCATCTTCTGCAACCAGCCCAAGCAAGGAGACGGCTGTAATAAAACCGCCTCCTGCCCGCTATTTTGTTCTAAAACGGAGTTTCGTGGCCGACATAACAAATAATTCCCCGGCTTTGAATCATTTGCTGAATATGTCTCAGTTTTTCTTCCGGAACAGGTTCGGTTTCACTATAGGGATAAGCCATACCGCACTGCCGCCATTTTGAATCACCTAACCGGTGAAACGGCAGAATGTTGATTTCCTCTAAACCTAAGCTGTTAACATACGCCGCCGTAGCCGCTATGTTGGCATCATCGTCATTATACCCCGGTATAATGGGTATGCGTATGACTAATCTGCCGTTCCATCGCTTGGATGCCAGCAGTCCGATATTTCTTAAAATGGTCTGATTCCCTACCCCGGTCTGCTTCCGGTGTTTATCTTCATCCATGTGCTTTATATCCACAAAGGCAAAATCTACATACTTCATTACCCCCATAAAGATGTCCTCCGAAAAATAGCCGCTGGTTTCAACCGTTGTGTGGATGTAGGCTTCCTGGCAGCGTTTTAAGACCGCGGTAAGAAAACTGTGTTGAGTCAGCGGATCACCGCCACTAAATGTCACGCCGCCTTCCCGGCCCCAGTACTGCCTGTCGCGATTCACTACCTTAAGAACATCGGGCAGGGTATACCATTTACCGCAGCGTGCCAACGCTTCCTGCAAGCAGGCTTCGACACATTCCATGCCGGTGCAATTCTTACATTTGTTCCAGTCAATAGTCACCGTGTCTTGGCTGGTATCTGCCGTAATGGCCTCCTGCGGGCACGCAACTTGACACCGGCTGCACCCCTGTTTGCCGCAAACACATTTTGACACCCGGTACATGCTCCGCTGGCGATTTTCCCACCCCTCCGGGTTGGCACACCATTGGCATCTGAGTGGACACCCCATCAGGAAAAAAACCGTCCGGCAACCGGGGCCATCATGAACAGAATAGCTTTGGACATCAAAAACTAAGCCTTTCGCTTCTTGCAATTTTCCCCCTCCTTTGGCTGAGCTACCCAGTCCCCCGTTTTCTTACTTCTTACATTTTTCCGGTTTTAGAAAGCGTATCGTCAGCCGGTAGCGATGGTGTAGCCGCTAAAGGCAGCAATGCGGCTACAATCGCCGAAAGAATAAATGATCCCATGGCAAAATTTATGGAATTAGAATAGTTA
>CAZCEN010000296.1:0-279 GCA_964497205.1 uncultured Sporomusaceae bacterium | reverse complement strand
ACCCCATCAGGAAAAAAACCGTCCGGCATCCAGGGCCATCATGAACAGAATAGCTTTGAACATCAAAAACTAAGCCTTTCGATTCTTGCAATTCTCCCCCTCCTTTTGCTGCGCTAGCCAGCCCGGGTTTCCTTACATTTTTCCATTCTTAGAAAGCGCATCGCCGGCCGGTAGGGACGGTGTTGCCGCTAAAGGCAGTAATGCAGCCACGATCGCCGAAAGAAGAAATGATCCCATGGCAAAATTTATGGAATTAGAATAGTTACCGGAAATATCAAA
>CAZCEN010000295.1:0-4186 GCA_964497205.1 uncultured Sporomusaceae bacterium | reverse complement strand
TCATTTGCGTTCAAATATTTTTTCGTAATGCTTTTCCAGCAGCAGCAGGAGCGGATAGCCTACTACGTAGCAGGCAATGGTTTCTCCGGCAGCTACTAAGACCATAGTAAGTGCCATAGGAAGTTCCGCCGTGTAGTACAGTAATATGCCTACATAAATGGCATTTAGGATGACAGGCGGCAGAGGCACCAGATATTTGTTTGGCATCTTGGCGGTAAGAAATGCCGCCAAGAGGGTAACCAGTGGTCCAAGCAGGATATCATAGACTCCTGCCCCGGTAAAAATATTGGCGATAAAGCAGCCAGCAAATAAGCCGGGTATGGCGGCAGGCGTAAAGTACGGCAATATCGTCAGGGCTTCCGCAACTCTTATTTGCAGCTGCCCGGAGCTTATCGGCACAAGCAAAATGGTCAGCATGGCATATAGGGCCGCTATTGCGGCGGCTTCGGTAATAAATTGAACTGTTTTTAATCGATTGGTCTTCATCGTATAATCCTTTTCTTTGTCGACAGTTCGGTCACAGAGGAAGAAACTAAAAAAACTCCCGGGAGCGTCATCCGGCTGCCGGGAGTTTAGCGAGTGGCAGGCATAAGTACTACACAAGCTTTCCCTAGTTTTGTTTTGAGACTGGATGGTTCCGAACAGTCTTATGTAAATTTTAAACATATTATAACAGGGATTAGCTCTGGCGCCAACAATTCATTTTTGCTGGCGAAGAAACAGGCCTGGTTAACGACTTATTCTTGACAGTTGAAGGAGAAACTCCTACCAAAATTTGTATTAATTTGGGAGGAGTTTAGATTTGTGTGGCGAACATTTCAAAATAGGCAATAGAGTAGTGTATTGGACTCGATGGAACCCGACATTAAATAAAAAAAGTAGAGGGAGAGGTGAGGTAGAAATGAAAAGATTGGGGGAGATACTTACTAATCCTGGCGGCGGTGCGGAAATTGTCATGGGGAATACGGCAATTGTTCGAGCGATGCTTGAGGCCGGAGTCAGGGTTGTGACGTCTTATCCCGGATCGCCGACGCCGGAAATCGCCGAAGCCATCGCGGCCATACCAAAAGACGTAAACCCGTTGTATTTTGAGTTTTCTACCAATGAGAAGGTCGCGACGGAAGTAGCTTTTGGGGCAGCAGTTAACGGGTACCTATCCACTGTATTTTTTAAAAGTGTAGGAATCAATGTTGCCGCCGATAGTTTTGTTCAGCTCGGCCATATGGAGATAATTGGCGGGATGGTCATTGTCCTCGGAGATGACCCTGGTGCCAACTCTTCGCAAAATGAGCAGGACAACCGTCATTATGCCCGCTTATCTTACATCCCGGTATTGGAACCGGCAACTCCGGCCGAAGTCTATATAATGTTTAAAGAGGCCGCCCGCCTGTCCAAAGAGCGCAGGATGCCGGTTATTTTAAGGTTGACCACCCATGTATGCCATGCCAAAGAAAAGGTTGCTTTCGCTGCCTGGAAACCGCAGGTTTTTGACGATAACCCTCTATTTTCACCGCAGAACGGACCCTATGTTCCGATTACGGCTAAAGTCTTTCCTTTGAAAAGAAAAGCGTTGGAAAAGCTAGCCGATTTTGCGCAATATGCTGATATATCAAAACTTAATACTCAAGTGGATAACGGCAATCGTAAGCGCGGTATTATTACCATGGGGGCCCCTTTCCTGTCGCTAATGGATGTTTTGGCTGATTCGCCGGGCAAGCCCGACATTTTAAAACTTGGTATAGTTCATCCGATACCCCGAAAATTAATCGCCGACTTTTTACGGCAACATGACGAAGTTAAAATACTCGAAGAACTCGACGACGTGTTGGAACGAGACGTTAAGGCGCTGGCCTACGAACAGGAAATCGCAGTTAAAATTATCGGCAAGACTGATATTGACGATTGGATGAATGAATATACTCCCAGTAAGGTGGAAGCAGTAGTAAGAAAAATATGGCCGGATATTTTGCCTCCGGGGGCTGAAGATCCCGGTGATACGTGCGCGTATCCGGAATTGGCGCCCCGTCCGCCGCAAATGTGTCCGGGCTGCGGGCACCGGTCAGCTTTTTATGCCATTAAACAGGCTTTATCCGAAAATGACATTACGGTTGGGGATATAGGCTGCCACAGCTTAGGGCATATCGAGCCTTATAATATGGGGCAAGTATTATTGTGCATGGGACACAGCTGCGGTACCGCTGCCGGGCTATCCTTATTTAACAAAGAGCGCAAAGTCGTCGCGTTTCTTGGCGACTCAACTTTTTTCCATGCAGGACTGCCGGGGATTATTAATGCATTGTACAACAATCACAATTTTACGCTTATTATTTTGGAAAACGGTACTACCGCAATGACAGGGCATCAAGACCACCCGGGAGTAGGAAAGAACTTTAATGGGGCAAGTGAGAAAATTCCTGTCCGGCGAGTGTTGGAAGGATTAGGAGTTACAAGCATCCGCGAAGTGGATACCTATCTTCAGGCAAAACTTAAGGCCGCGGTAACGGAAGCGCTGGCCGAAGATAAATTTAATGTTGTTATAGCCAAACATCCTTGTATGTTAAAATTGACCCGTGATCTGAAAAAGAGCGGCCGACCGCTGCCTAATAATCAGGTTGAGGTAACGTCAATATGCAATCAGAGTCACAACTGCGTGGCAGACTTTGCCTGCCCGACCTTCCAGCGGGAGGCGAATGGTACGGTTCGCGTTCAACCCGATCTTTGTATTGGCGATGGTTCCTGCAGGCAGACTTGTCCTGTCGGAGCAATTGCTTACAAAGCAACTGAACATCCCAAGGAGGGATAAGGATTATGAGGATCGAGGATAAAATGGATATTTATCTGATCGGTGTAGGTGGACAGGGCATAGGCCTCCTGAGTGAAGCACTAATCAGGGCCGCTGATTATGCCGGGCTGCCGGTGCGCGGGGTGGATACCCATGGCTTGGCTCAGCGCGGCGGCACAGTTACATCTCATGTAAGGATCGGTGCGCAGGCTCACTCGGCATTGATTAAAGACGGTTCGGCGGATATGGTGGTAGCGCTGGAACGTTATGAGGCGTTACGTGGTCTGAACTCTCATCTGACTGACGGCGGCACTTTGGTTTATTACGACGCTGTATGGCAACCGCTGGACGTAAGGTTAGGCAAGAACCCGCCGCTAGATTGGCAAGTTATTAGTGAAGAATGTAAAAGACGCGGTATCCGGGATTTGAGAGTGAAATCAGAGACGCTGGCTGATGCGCGAATGCAGAATGTTGTAATATTAGCGGAAATAGCAAAACATACTCTGATTTCCGGGGTTGCCCTTGAAGATTATGAACGTGCTTTGCGGGATTTACTGGACGGGCAAGTCCTGGAAAAGAACCTAGCGCTGTTTAACTCACTCTTATAACTCTATTTGCGGAAAGGAAGTTCCTGAAAAATGTCTAGTCTGGGAGCATCCGAAGGCCTATTTTGAAATTAAGCGACCAATTATTAATATGAAAATGATGGAGGGTTAAAATTATGAAAAAGTATGTATGTTCTGCTTGCGGGTATGTCTATGATCCGGTTGCTGGAGATCCTGACAGCGGCATAGCGCCCGGTACTGCTTTCGAGGATATTCCAGACGACTGGGTATGCCCGTTATGTGGCGTCTCAAAGGGTGATTTTGAACCTCAGGAATAAATGTGAATCGAAACCGACAAGAATAACAACACTAATTTCAACCGCCCTTATGGCCTAAGCATTTTGTTGCAATAAGTCGTATAGGAATAACAACAAGAAACTCCTGCCAAATCTTTTATTGATTTGGCAGGAGTTTAGGTTTGTGTAGCAAATATTTCGGAACATGATAGCGTTGTGTTGGGCTACAGCATGTAAAGCGGCAGGCGGTTAGATCCGTATTATTCTTGTTGCATTTCGGCCTTTTGGCGAATGGAGGCTTCCATAAGTTCACTCAATTTTTGATTATTCGGATCTTCGTGGCAAAACTGTAAAAACAGATCGGCTACAGCCAAGGCCGCCTGCTGCTCACGGATGGTTAATGCATTTTTTCCTATTAATGCCGCCGCATCTCTGCCTGACTTTAAAACTAAAGCCTGTCGTGAGGAAGGCAGTAAACCTATGATTGCCGGGACTGTTTGCGAAAGCTCAATTTGTTTTGAATTTACACCCATGTAGATTACCTCCAAGCAGCTTTATAATCT
>CAZCEN010000294.1:0-4192 GCA_964497205.1 uncultured Sporomusaceae bacterium | reverse complement strand
TAGCGGTCTCCAAAACCGTTGGTTGTGGGTTCAAGTCCTACTGCCCCTGCCAAAAAAAAACTGTGTCATCGTTAGATGATACAGTTTTTTTTATAAATTAGTCGCTAGCCAATTTCCAAGTCTTTTACTTTCAATACTTCTTCACGTAATGTCAGCCAAATAGTTTGGAACAGTTCGTTATAGCGGAGCGTAGTTCTAATAGAAGCAATATCGCGTGGACGGGGGAGATCGACATCAACAATTGATTTAACAGTTCCGGGATGGGCAGTCATGATAAGTATTCGGTCGCTGAGACAGAGCGATTCGTCAATGCTATGGGTGATGAAGACAGTTGTTTTTTTACTTAATTCCCAGATTCTAAGCAACTCCTGTTGCAGAATAATCCGGTTTTGTTCATCCAGTGCTCCGAAAGGTTCATCCATCAATAGTATTTCCGGATCGTTAGCAAATGCCCGGGCTACACTAACCCGTTGTTTCATACCGCCTGAAAGCTGGTGTGGATATGATTTGGCGAACTTACTTAGCCCAATCATACGGATATATCGTTCTGCGATTTCATAACGTTCTTTTTTAGGAATACCCCGTAACTTTAGGCCGTACGCCACATTATCTATAACCGACATCCATGGGAAAACAGATTGCTCCTGAAACACCATGGAATTTACCGGACGGTCACTTGTCTTGATTTTTATATCAACAGTGCCAGTGGAGGCTGTGTCTAGACC
Organism: uncultured Sporomusaceae bacterium; assembly: GCA_964497205.1. GTDB lineage: Bacteria > Bacillota > Negativicutes > Sporomusales > Sporomusaceae > Sporomusa. The sequence goes on along the minus strand of CAZCEN010000294.1, from coordinate 3,467 downwards.
GGCGAGGATGCGGAGCAGTGTTGTTTTACCGCACCCGCTCGGACCGACAATGGAAAAGAACTCGCCGTCGCCTATCGAAATATTAATATTTGTAAGAGCGGTAACTTGGCCAAGTCCGGTAGTAAAGGTTTTTCCAATATTATTCAAGACAATACTGTCGTTATCGTAAGGCATAACCACACCTCCTGGGGGACCTTTTAGCTGGTTTGTTTCCAGGGAAGAACCAGGCGTTCCAGCCAGTCGAGAACAAGAGAAAAGATGTAACCAAGTACTGATAACGTGATAAGTGCTGCAAACATCTGCTCAATATCGAACATATCATATGCGCGCCAAATCATCCAGCCCACACCGGCTTTGGCCGCTGATAATTCGGCGGCTACAATTAGAATTAGCGCCATACCCATGCCAAGTTTGAGGCCGGCAAATATCATCGGGAGCGCTCCTGGCAATGCTACTGTGAGATAAAAATCTTTGCGGCTGGCACCAAAGTTTTTGGCAACTTCCAAATAGATTTTGTCAATGTTTAATACTCCGGCCATGGTATTAATAACAACTAGGTAGAATACGCCGATAGCGATTGTAAATATTTTTGACGTTTCACCAAGTCCGAAGATTAAGAGAATAAGCGGCATTATGGCAAGTTTAGGAATTGGATATGTAGCTGCTATCATAGGCTCAATTGCCGATCGAATAAAAGGGGACAGTCCCATACTCATACCTAAGAGGATACCGGGAACGGCGCCGGCAATAAAACCAAAAACCACCCGCATAACACTTACCCAGGTATTGTAAAGCAATTCGCCGGAAAGCAGTAGAGGAAAGAAAGACTTTAGAATGAGAGAAGGGCTGGATAGTAAGCGAGTGTCAACAAAACCTAAATAAGCTGCTGCTTCCCAAATTAACAGGAGTGTTAATGGTGAAAGTATGGAAATGGCAGTTCTCATTACTATCAACTCCAATGTGACCTCTGCATTACTGATATTTACCTAAGGTTTTAACGGCAAAATCAGCGTATTTATTATCAACTACATCTTCCAACTTGATTTCAGATTTAAGCAGGTTGTTTTCCTTGTACCATTCTAAATCTGCAGCAATTCCTTTCATCCGGAGATAACCGTCAGGGTTTAGGCCGGTTGGGAACATTTTTTCATATAAAGCGGGTTCTTTGATAACTGAGTAGTTACAAAGGATATCAATAATCTCTTTTTTGTTTTTGTTTTTGAAAAAAGCATCATTATAGTCGCGAGTAGATTTGACATATGCTGTCATAAAACGGTTAGCAATCTCTGGGTTTTTAGTCATGCTAGTTCCATATACTAATAGCGCTATTTGTGCATCGGGATCGTATTCTGAGGGGTCTTTCCACGGGTCAGCAATATCTTTGGCTATGCCTTGTGTTACGAAGGGCTCTATAACCATGGCGGCATCAATGCTCTTATTGCCTAACGAAACAAGCATATCCGGAAATGCCCGGATTACTTGCATATCAATATCCTTGCTCGTTAAGCCGCCTTTTGCTAAAACGCGAGCTAAGCAAATTTCATCAAGAGAAGCTGTACCTACTATTGCGATTCGTTTGCCACGCAGATCAGCATAATCCTTGATACTGTTAACGAGATCTTTTCTAATTATTAAGCGGTAGTACCCCTGACCAGGAACATTAATACCTTTATCGGCTACGATTTTAACTGGAATATCACGAGACATAGCGTTTAACAGACCGGAAGCTGTTACTGTTGCACCTACATCGAGCTGCCCTGCCGCTAGCTGGTTTATCATTTCTTGACCAGTGTTAAATTGAATCGGTTCAATTTTAATGCCAAGATCTTTGTAATAGCCTTTAGCCATGCCGATGAGAATTCCGGCATCTGAAACGACTTGTTTCATACCAACTTTAACGACAGTTTCTTGTGGTAATGCCGTTAATCCAGGAGCCCAGGCGGGTCCTTTCGCTGGAGTAACTTGGGTAGCAGGCGCCTGACTGCAGGCGGTAATTAAGAAGGTGAGTGCAAGCAGAACTGAAATCAGTCCTCCCCAACGTCTAAACATGTCTTTCCCTCCTTGAAGATTTTAAAACTTCTAAGCCGTTAGGAACTACTTCATAGTATTCAAAGTTTGTATTTTGGTTACATGATATGCAGGTTTTTTGCTAAGAGGCAAGAATATAATATAAAATCAGCAGGAGAGGAAAAATCATGGAAAAAATTATTGAACAGGTTACGCAGTGGGATTTTTTGCAAAAAGTTCCACAAGAGCTTTTTGGATTCACTTTAATTAATGAAATGATGGCTTGTGGGTCTCAATATCGCATTTTTACATACAATAATTCAGTAAGGCACAGGAGTTTTTCCATTCTATATGATGAGGCTACAAAAGAATTTTTAGCGCGTATAGTGATTGGGTTAACTGAGTTCTGTGATATAAGTTTTATTACCGGTGACATAGTATCGCTCGAAAAAATATTAAAAGAACGGCTTGAAAGAACATTACGAGGTTTGGCGAATTTTGACCCAGCTTCTTTATGCCTTCGCTTCCGCCAAAAAAAAATTAGTGAGTGGGCATATGTGGCACAATTACCTAAACAATTATCAGGATTTGAACTTTTTATAAATCCGCAAGAATCTGTTAAGGCATTAAATGGATCTTATGTTATAATAGATTATAGTGATTTTGCTACGGAGAGCAATTTTACTGTAAACTATAATATATATAGAGATGAATTTTTTAGTGAAATTCGGTTGAAACGAACCCCGATTATGACCGCTGATTTTGATGCCAAAACGCTTGTTGAACTTGAGGGAAGATTAACTGAGAAATTACATCAAACGCTTGAAAGCTTGCGACTAAAGTTGCAAAAATAATTTGGATTATTGTAATTTGGGAGGTATATTTGTGTCAAGAGTTTTAGTTTGTGATGATTCTGCATTCATGCGTATGATGTTGAAAAAGCTGCTAACAGATAACGGTCATGAAATTGTTGCTGAGGCTGGGGACGGAAAACAGGCAGTTCAGTTATATCGACAGCACAAACCGGATTTGGTTACAATGGATATTACCATGCCGATTATGGACGGAATTGAGGCCGTAAAATTTATTCATGAGGAAGATCCGCTGGCGCGTATTATTATGGTAACGGCCATTGGTCAGCGTAGTATTATTACAGATGCACTCAAAGCGGGGGCTTCAAGTTTTATTATTAAGCCTTTTGACCCTGAACAGGTAGAAGAAACTATAAATAAAGTATTAGCTGTATAGATATATTCACTTGACGACTTAATTTTATTGATATATAATAAAATTTGTTCTGGTATCACTAACTTAGCTTTAACGATAAAGACTATTGACTTTAAATAAAGGCTAAGATATACTGGATTACGCGGTTTCTAGCGGCCCTGTGGTGTAGCGGTCTAACATGCCGCCCTGTCACGGCGGAGATCGACGGTTCAAATCCGTTCAGGGTCGCCAAT
>CAZCEN010000293.1:0-4225 GCA_964497205.1 uncultured Sporomusaceae bacterium | reverse complement strand
GGAGGAAGTGGAGAAAGTGCATAGGAGGCTGGAACAAATGGAGGTAAACATCGCAAAAATTGAAGGAGCACAGCAAAGTGTTTTCGCATTAGTCGGGGATACCGCTAAACTGGACTTAGAGTCAATAAAGTCAAATCAACACGTGGAGAAAATTATCAGGGTTCAGCAACCGTATAAACTAGCCAGCCGGACATTCCATCCAGCCGATACGGTCGTAGAGATCGGAGGCTGTAAAATTGGCGGAGGCAATATAGCGGTCATTGCCGGTCCATGTTCGGTTGAAAGCGAGGAGCAAATGGTACACACGGCTACTCTTGTTAAAAGTTATGGGGCTACTATGTTACGCGGCGGAGCCTATAAACCCCGAACTTCTCCCTATGCTTTTCAAGGTATGGGCGAGGATGGCCTACAATTGCTGGTAAAGGCCCGGGAAGCTACGGGATTGCCTTTTGTGACGGAAGCGATGGGGGTGGAAGCATTTGATGCCATTGAAGAAAGCGCCGATCTTATTCAGATTGGCGCAAGGAATATGCAAAATTACGATTTGCTCAAAAGGGCAGGGAAAAGCACTAAACCCATTTTGCTGAAACGGGGTCTTAGCGCAACTCTGGAAGAATTTCTAATGTCCGCCGAGTATATTTTGGCTGGCGGCAACCCGAACGTTATTTTATGTGAGCGGGGAATACGTACATTTGATACGTATACACGGAATACTCTTGATTTGAGTGTTATACCGGCAATAAAGGAGCTCAGCCATCTGCCCATAATCGTCGATCCAAGCCATGCCTGTGGTAAATGGTCGATGGTGGAGCCACTAGCTAAAGCAGCCATGGCTGTCGGTGCCGACGGGCTTATTATTGAAGTGCATCATAATCCCGAAAAAGCCCTCTGTGACGGGGCACAGTCATTAAAACCAGAAAAGTTTGGCCACCTGATGTCCGCAGTGCAAAAAATCATCGCTGCAGTATAGAACCAATGTTACGAACTGTCTTAACGGAGGGAAACCACATGCTTATTATCGAAAAAATTGGCAGAATTTCTGGAACGATTACTGTGCCCGGAGATAAATCTATCTCTCACCGGGCCGTGATGCTGGCCGCCATCAGTAAGGGAAAAACTATTGTCGAAGGATTTTTACAAGGGCAGGACTGCTTAAGCACTATAAACTGTTTCCGTAGTATGGGGATTGATATAAAACAGCAGGGACGGCGGGTGGAAATCGCAGGCCGGGGACTGACTGGTCTACAAGAGCCTAAGGAGGTTCTGGATGCCGGAAATTCCGGTACGACAATGCGGCTATTATCAGGTATTCTAGCGGGGCAAAACTTTTTTAGCATACTCACTGGCGACCAATCACTGCGTCAGCGCCCGATGGCACGAGTAACCGAGCCTTTGAAACAGATGGGCGCCTCCATTAACGGCAGGCAAAGCGGACAGTTAGCGCCGTTAGGTATTAATGGCGGCGGTCTGCACGGCATAACCTGGGAGACTCCCGTAGCTAGTGCTCAGATCAAGTCGGCTATACTACTTGCAGGATTATACGCCAGCGGCAAAACCACGGTGAAGGAGCCTGCAATATCCAGGGATCATACCGAACGTATGCTAGCCGCTTTTGGTATTCAGGTAGAGCGTGAGGGGACTGCAGTGACAGTCTGGCCGGGTATTCTAGAAGGACAGCACATCCTGGTTCCCGGTGATATTTCCTCCGCTGCTTTCTTTATGGTTGCCGCGGCTGCGAAACCTGGTTCGCATTTAGTTATCAAGGATGTGGGACTGAATCCCACCCGTACCGGCATTATCGATGTGCTGCGTCAGATGGGTGCAGATATCGAGATAGAGAATCTGCGCAGTTTCGGGGGTGAGGAGGCCGGTGATATTATCATCCGCGGCGCGCGGCTTAAGGGAATTGAAATGCAAAGCGAAATAGTGCCGCGGTTAATTGATGAAATCCCAGTTATAGCAGTAGCGGCGGCATTGGCAGACGGAGTCACCTATATCCGGGGAGCAGGTGAACTCAAGGTTAAAGAATCCAATCGTCTGGCTGCCATTGTCTCCGAGATGCGGAAGATGGGCGTCCAAATTAACGAACTGCCTGACGGATTGGAAATTAACGGGCCCAATAAGATCCGGGGCGCCGCCGTAAACAGTTATCATGATCACCGGATCGCGATGGCCATGGCGGTTTGCGGTCTGTTTGCCGAAGGTAAAACCATGATTGCCGACAGCGCTTGTATCGATATATCCTTTCCCGGCTTCGGCGAATTGCTCCGGCAAATTGCCAGATGAAAGGCCGGCAAATGAGGTGAAACTATGAAGATTGGTTATCTTGGGCCTCCCGGGTCGTATAGTTATGAAGTGGCTTGTCAGTATGCGACAGAAACGGCCGGGGAGGCAAAGTGCATAGCGATGCCCAGTTTTTCTTCTATTATTGAAGGGGTAGAGCAAGGGCAGCTGGATACCGGTATTATTCCGATTGAAAATTCAACGCATGGGGCGGTTGCCTCTGTCATGGATTTGCTTGCAAATTTGCGGCAAAGCACGGTTTGTGGTGAGATGGTTCTTGATATCGAACATTGCCTGTTAAGCCAAGGCACCAACATCGAAAATATTAACTATGTCTTTTCCCATGAGCAAGCTCTCGAACAATGTCGGGGATTTTTTAGCAGTCAATATCCCCATATGGAGTTAATCCCTTGTTCCAGTACTTCGCAGGCCTGCGAAATGGCCCGGAAACATGGCAATGCTTATGGCGCGGTGGCGAGTAGGGCAGCGGCTCAGCTTTATGATTTGGCGGTAGCGGCACAAAACATTCAGGACAACGCGTTCAACCAAACCCGGTTTTTAGTAATTGCAGTTACAAAGACTAACCCTACCGGCCGAGATAAGACTTCTATCGTTTTTGCTTTTCCTGATGATTGTCCGGGTAGCTTGTTTAATGTATTGAAGGCCTTTGCCAGCCGCAATATTAATTTGACGCGCGTTGAGTCGCGGCCGGCCAAACACATAATGGGAAAATACATTTTTTATATTGACTTTTCGCGGCATGTTGACGAGCAAATCAGTATTGCCGCCTTAGCGGAAATTAGTGAGCAAGTGTGCTGGCTGAAGGTGCTGGGATCTTACCCGGCAGATAGTAGAAGAAGGGAAGAACGGGCAGGTGACTAACTATGCTGCGGTATTTAATCGGCGGTGAATCGCATGGTCCGGCATTAACCGGGATTATTGAAGGATTTCCTGCCAACGTGGATATTGACATTGACGAAATTAACAGAGATCTGGCACGCCGCCAGCACGGTCATGGACGCGGTGGCCGCATGAAGATTGAAACAGATAAAATACGTTTTTTGTCCGGTTTGCGGGGCGGAAAAACGTTAGGCAGTCCAATCACTTTTTTAATCGAAAACAAAGACTACGAAAATTGGAGCGCTTATATGGATCCTTGTCAGGCTGACCGGGAGACCAAAAAGGTTACCGCACCCCGTCCGGGACATGCTGACTTGGCGGGATGCATCAAATATAACTTTGACGATATCCGCAATGTGCTTGAACGGAGCAGTGCGCGTGAAACCGCTACGCGCGTCGCTATTGGCGGCATCATCAGGCAATTTCTGAAAAACTTTGGCATTACCGCTGCATGTCATGTAATCCATATTGGCGGTATCCCATCAAATGTCCGGGTCCCGTCTAACGATGATCTGAAAAAAGCGGAGATGTCGCCGGTCAGGGTCGCCGATAGCGCCGCTGAAAAGCAGATTATTGAGTTGATAGACAAGACCAGGGAAGACGGTGATTCTCTGGGAGGCGTGTTTGAAATCGTCATTACCGGTGTACCTGTCGGTTTGGGGAGCTATGTCCAGTGGGATCGGAAGCTTGACGCTAGACTCGCGTATGCTCTTCAGAGTATTCAGGGCATTAAGGGAGTTGGATTTGGCCGGGGTTTTGACTGCGCTTGTCTAAAAGGATCAGAGGTGCATGATGAAATCTATTACAGCCAGGAAAAGGGATATTACCGCCGGACAAATAATGCCGGCGGCATTGAAGGCGGCATGTCTAATGGACAGACGATCATTATTCGCTGCGCCATGAAGCCAATACCTACTCTGTATAAACCCCTTAAGACCGTGGATATCAGAACCAAGCAGCCTTGTACGGCAACGGTGGAGCGCAGTGACATCTGCGCCGTTCCTGCCGCCGCCGTTGTTGGTGAGGCTGTCGCCCTGACGGT
>CAZCEN010000292.1:1614-4233 GCA_964497205.1 uncultured Sporomusaceae bacterium | reverse complement strand
TAGTCGCCCTTATCCAGGAGCTTAGCCGCTCTTACTCCCGCTTTTAGAAGCGGGAGTCTTAGAGCGGGTTAGCTACAGGATAAACGCAGTTCCGCATAGTAAGGAAGAAACTACCGATCCACTTCGAGTCTCTACCCGAAATAGAGGACTAAAGCCTCTATTACAAAAGAAAAAAGGTTATTATCACCGATAAACCTATCAGCTGATAATAACCTTATTCCTTCTTAGTTTGTAACGCAAACCTATAGACTTCCCGTTTATAGGTTCCTTAATTCTAAGCAAAAATGCAGCTAAAAGTTAGCGGCCATTATTTCAAAATATGCTTTCGGGTGGTCGCAAACCGGGCATTTTTCCGGTGCAGTTATGCCTTCATGGATATGGCCGCAGTTCCGGCATTTCCAAAATACTTTTCCGTCTTTCTTAAATACTTGTCCTTCTTTGATGTTTTGCAAAAGCTTTTTATAGCGCTCTTCGTGTTCCTTTTCGATTCTAGCTACACCATCAAATAGCCGCGCAATATCGTCAAATCCTTCTTGACGAGCTTCTTCAGCCATCTGGGGATACATTCCCGTCCATTCATAGTTTTCCCCGGCAGCGGCGTCTTCTAAATTAGCCATCGTGTTACTAATACCGCCGAGTTTTTTAAACCATATTTTAGCGTGTTCTTTTTCGTTTTCTGCTGTTTCCAAAAATAAAGCGGCAATCTGCTCATACCCTTCTTTCTTGGCCACAGAAGCAAAGTAAGTATATTTATTTCTCGCCTTCGATTCTCCCGCAAAAGCGTCCATTAAATTTTGTTCTGTTTTAGTTCCTTTTAGTTCTTTCATAAAAAGTATCCTCCGTTTGTATTTTACCTAGCCTGACTTTAGTTATTTTTCCACAATCCATGCAGGTTACAGTATTCTCTAACTTCTAGTACATCCTGACGTTTGACCGGAAATTCTGCTTCCGGTTTTTGCCCCGGTACTAGCTCTGCACGTAATACTTGATGTTTTGTTAATACTTCGATAAACCGGATTGAATGTTTCTCTTCCATCGGATGTTCAACACTGCCTACCTTAACAACAATTCCAGCACCGGTTTCTTCAATAACCGGCACATGTTTTTCCTTACCGGTATCTTCACCGCGGGCCTCCAGCTTTTCCATTGGTTTACCACAGCAAACTAACGCCGGTGCGCCTGGATGAGCAATTTCCACCACATTACCGCAAACGTTACATTTGTACAATTCTCTTACATTTGTCATACTACCCTCTCCTTATTGTTAATTAATTTCTGTAAATTGGCTTTTCGCCACACCACAGATCGGACAAACCCAATCCTCCGGAATGTCAGCAAACGCTGTTCCCGGAGCTATCCCGGAATCCGGATCCCCCTTGGCGGGATCATAAACATAGCCGCATATCGAGCATTCATATTTTTTCAGCTTATCATCCACTGTTGTTCCGCTGGCTATGATGTTCTCATCTTTTTTTGTATTTGAAGAAACAGAAGGTGCCGTGCCATTTTTTACTTGATGATAATAAGCATATGTCATTGGTTCTTCATTACTTACCAGTTCGGCATTTTTAACTCTTCCAATAAACAAAGTATGGGTTTCCACCTCAACAATGTCAACAACCTCTGCTTCCAGATAAGCGACCGAATTTTCTAACAATATAGGTGCACCAGTTTCGCCTTGTTTAAATGAAACCGTTTCATATTTGGCATTATTTCGACCGGATTTAAAACCAAAACGACCGATAAAATCCAGTGGTACAGTCTTTGGTAAAATCGATACTGAAAACACTTTGCTTGCCTTAATAAACTCGTTAGTGAGATTATTTTTGTTTATGCTAATCGCTACAGTCTGCGGATTGGAAGATATCTGAAAAACCGTATTTGCTATCTGTCCGTTGAACTTTCCTGCTTGGGTTGAACCAATTACATACAGCCCGTAACTTAGCTTATAAAAAACTTTATTATCCAAATATATCCTCCCCCTTTTAAAATTGTCATATTGATGCTATTCTCCACTATTTACTAAAATCCTTCAAAGTAAAATGCATTTCTATGAGAATATGATTTTTAATTAATTATTTTTATCCAAATATAATTTTCAGAAAAAAACACTCTTATTCGGGTTCCAAGAACAGAAAAGGTTATTAACACTGATATGACCGCTATCAGTTGATAATAACCTTTGTTTGCTTAACTTAGTTGTATATTTTTACCTTACAAAATCCTAATAGTGATTTTGGTTTTCATAGTATCTGTTTTCTTCCAAAACCACAAAAAAAGTTTCTACTTGCGGGCAGCCGGCTTGCTGCAAATGACGGCAAATAGCTGCGGCAACCTGATCCTGCACCGCTTGCCCCCGGTCGAACCAGTTCACCTGCACAAACGGGGTTATTTGCCGCTCTGCTCCGTCCATAATAAAAACACTGTTTACTACTTCAAGGGTAAAATAATCACGCGGACAGCCTATAATCTGCTGCAGTTCATCAACAAGCGGCTTGCTGATTTGCTTTACTTTGTCTTGCTCTAAGCCTTTGATAATAAGTTGTGGCATAGCAACCTCCGGTATAACAATCTTATTATTAGCTTAGTTTTAGACCTTGTTTTTGTCAATAGCCGGTT
>CAZCEN010000292.1:0-1514 GCA_964497205.1 uncultured Sporomusaceae bacterium | reverse complement strand
CCTGCAGCACCTCGGCTATTTATTATTCAACAACAGTAAATTGACTTTTGCCCACACCACAATCCGGACAAACCCAATCATCCGGAATATCTTCAAAAGCGGTTCCCGGTGCAATACCGGAATCCGGATCCCCTTTTTCCGGATCATAAATATAGCCACATATGGTACATTCATATTTTTTCATTTCATTGCCCCCCTTAGGAAATTCCTGCTCACTTGATTAGTATTAACATCTTACGCAAATTTATCCCGCATTCTCGGGGTCAGGCTTGAGTTGTTATAAAATTGATTTATTTCTTTATTCGCCAAAGCACTTTTTACCGCAAAAACTTTTTTCTGGTTAGTCAGCCATAAAATACTTCGACTTTTATTATGTGTTTTTGCAGACAATAACTTAAAACTAAATATAAACCTTGGTAACGAAAGGAGCACAACATGAAGAACAACAGCCGCAGAAAAATTGCCAAACGCAAGTACAAACGGTTATTGGCTGCTCTTGCCGGCGCTGCCGTTGTAACCTCGGCGCTGTTGCCAGGCCTGCCGATTTCCAAGGTTCATGCAGCTGATACCACGGTAGTTGCCGCACCGGCACAGACCGGCGAAACCGTTGATACCAACAAGAACATCACTTCCGGCGATACCGGTGATACCAGCAAGAACGTTACTTCCGGGGATACCGACAAAAACCGTGATAAAGAAGCTGCGGATGCTAAAGACTTTGCAGCTGCTTCACCAGTAGCAGCTGTCAAGGCCCTTGCCGGCTCCTATGGCTTTGATGCCAACAATGACAGTTTTTCATTACAATGGCGCCGGGCCACTGAGGCGCTGGTTCTGGTTAATACCGCCAACGGCCAAACTTATAAGGTTCATTTAAGTAAGGATAATGGCGCCTGGGCAATTGACAGCGTAAAAGAGGTAATTACCGGCGGCACCGGCGGTGATGTCATTGTTGCCGGCAACCCGGTTGGCGTTGTAAAAGACAATGCAGCCACCTTTGGCTTCGATGCGGCCAACGACCGCTTTAGTTTGCTATCAATAACGGGTGGGAAAGCCATTGTGCAAGTAAAAACAAGCGGCCAAACCTTTAAAGTTGACTTAGAAAGAAATAATGGCAACTGGGTTATTACTACCATCCGCGGTATCGGCAACAGCAAGTATCCCGCCACTTATCGTCCAGCCAGCCTATATGGATACGGAACCCTTGGTGCGGCAACCGGTCCGGTAGTTACCGTTGGCCGAACCCTGTACAGCACTGATGCCTTTACTGGTTGGGCATGGCGGGAAAGCGCTTATCCTGCTGATATGAAAGTAGGTGTCCTGTTGACTAAACCAGGCACCACGAACGACGTTCCCAATATCATTGTCGACAAAGTAGATTCTATCGATTTTGGCCGGCAGCTAGTATTATACGCACACTTAGGTTCTGTTGCCGACAGGGGGTACGGTATTGGTATTGAAAGGGTTATCCAAACAGGCAACGACCTCACTGTCACGATCAGAACCAAAAGCCCGCT
>CAZCEN010000291.1:0-4239 GCA_964497205.1 uncultured Sporomusaceae bacterium | reverse complement strand
TAAGAACATTTTTTTTGTTACAATAAATTGTACTGATACAATTTTTTGTTTTCAGTACAGAATTTTTGTAATTATAGCAAAGAGGAAAGTGAAACTCAATATGAGTGAGGAATTTTTGGATTTTGTATCGATACAATTAAACAAAGAAAACAAAACAGCCCTGTATGTACAATTGTACGATGGGCTGCGCGAACTTGTTATAGCGGGTAAATTAAGCTATGGTTACTTGTTGCCGCCGGTGCGGAAACTAGCCGGCTTTTTGGGCGTCAACCCCGGAACGGTTGTCAGTGCCTACAAGTTATTAGAACAAAACGGCTACATATTTTCGCGGGCCGGTAGTGGCAGCTATATTGCCGAGATACCGGATTTGCCGACAGAAGAAGAGCAAGCTGTTCTCCCTGACCCGGAGGTTGAGCTGATTCCCAGCCTGCCTACCGGTCTTATTACCGGTTGCATCGACTTTGCGACTGTGATGCCGCCCCCTGATTTGCTGCCCATTGACGATTTTAAAGAGGTTTTGATTGAGGTATTAGACCGGGATAAGGGCAATGCTTTCAGCTATCAGGACAGTCAGGGCTTTCTGCCGCTTAGAGAAGCTATTTCCGTTTATCTGAAAGAACAGGGAATAAAGGCTCAGGCTAGTAATGTGCAGATCATATCGGGAGCGCAGCAGGGGATTGATATCGTTGCGAAAACACTCTTGAATTTCGGCGATTATGTGTTTACTGAAAACCCTACTTATCCTGGTGCTATTGCTGCTTTCCGTTCCCGGGGAGCCAAAATAGTCGAGATTACTATGCAGGACGATGGGATCGACATACCGGATCTCGAAGCTAAAATCAGAAGCTTCCGGCCAAAACTGATTTATGTCATGGCAAATATTCAAAACCCGACCGGTTTTTCCTATTCGCTGGCCAAAAGAAACCGGCTGCTGGGGCTTGCCCGTCGCTATAACGCTATGGTGCTGGAAGACGATTATATCAGTGAACTGGATGTTTCAGATAATCCGTTAGCTCCGCTTAAAGCACTGGATCGTGACAACCGGGTTATTTACCTGAAAAGCTTTTCAAAAATTTTCATGCCCGGGCTGCGGCTGGCTTTTTTGCTAATGCCGCCGGAACTGGTCACCAAAGTATTAACAATTAAGCACCACTCCGACATATCTACCTCCGGTCTAACGCAGCGCGCCTTTGACTTATATTTGCGCAAAGGTATTTGGCAAAAACATATTGCTGCTGTGCGAAGAATATACTTGGAACGATACCAGACCACTCTGGCATCTATGGAAGCGTTTTTGCCGCCCAAGGTGGTCTGTCATCGGCCCCAGGGCGGGTTAACCTGTTGGCTGGCATTGCCGGAAGGCATATCGGCGCAAAAAGTTGTGCAGGAAGCACAAGCTTGCGGCTTGCTGTTAACTCCCGGCACTGCCTTTTTCCCGCGGCATGCTCCTGACCGTTTTATCCGTTTGAGTTTTGCCGTAACCTGTTCGGAAGAAATAGTGCAGGGTATCCGGAAATTAGGCAAGCTCCTTAATTCCACGAATACCCTGCGTTGATACTGTACTTTTCTTTTTTACCACATGCTATAATAGAATTGGATTCCCAGGGAAACCAGGGCCACGGCGGCCCAACAGACAAGACCCAAAAGAATTGGTTTAAACCCATTACTTAAAAGACTGCCAAGATGGGTATTGAGGCCAATGGCGGTCATTGCCATAACAATAAGGAACTTGCCTGCAGTCGTTAGTCCGCTGCAAACGGCAGCAGGCAGCAGCCCTGTTGTGCTGATAATGCAGGTTGCCAAGAAGCCCAAAACAAACCAGGGAAAAATCTTTTTGAAATTAAAACCAGCGGTATTTCGCTGCTGGCGGGAAATCCAAAAAGCTAATACTAAGGTTGTGGGGATAATCATTAAGGTACGCGTAAGTTTGACAATTGTGGCAAAATTACCGGCGTCATGGCTGTAGGAATAACCTGCTGCAACTACCGAGGAGGTGTCGTTGATGGCTGTTCCTGCCCACATCCCGAACCCCGCATTACTCATTCCGAACAAGTGGCCAAAAAAAGGAAAAATAAAGACGGCAGCTATATTAAAGAGAAAGATAGTGGAGATGGAATAAGCTACATCTTTATCATTAGCGCCAATAACCGGGGCTGTGGCAGCAATGGCCGAACCACCGCAGATAGCAGTTCCGACACCGATGAGGATGCTGGTTGTTCGCTCTAGTTGTATAAAGCGGCCGATTAGCCAGGCAGCGATGAACGCGGCGCTAATAGTAAACAGCATGATGACTAAGGATTGGCCTCCTACTTTTAAGACATTAAATAAGTTCATTTCAAAGCCTAGCAGGATGATCGCGGCTTGCAATAGTTTTTTTGAGGTATAAGTTATCCCTGCATTATATTTTTCCGGCCGTTTCCAAAAGGCAAACAACATGCCAATCAGAATACCAAATACCGGCCCGCCGATCAGCGGAATGGACGTACCCAACAGCCAGGCAGGAACGGCTAATATAGCGGCTAATGCTACTCCTGGTAAAAGTTTGCTAAGTGAATTGCTTGACATAATATTAACGCTCCTTATGAGAAGTTTAGACTAACCTGCTGTAAGACTTTCGGATGTTAGAAGTTGGAGTCTTTAGCCGGTCAGTTCCTGGATAAGAATGGCTTACCAGCAGATGGGATAAACCACAGCTGCGATAAGTCTGCTTTCTATTTGTATCATACTCCTTGAGAAACCATATGTAAAATATTATAATCAAATAAATATCATAGGTAATTACTTATGAATCGGAGGGGACAGTATGCGGAAGCCGAAGATCTGGTTACATATTTTATTCTTAGTTGTCGTGTTAGTATTAAGTTCCTCGTCAGCGTTTTTTTCGTCGATAACGGTTGGTGCAACCGAGGCGCCCGACCATATAAGCCTTACCTGGTCGGGCGATCCGAAAACAACCCAGACAATAACCTGGCGAACAGGGGCGGGCATTGTGAACGGGCAAGTCCAGTTCGCCGAAGCTGCCAAAGCAAAGCTGTTTCCGTGGCAAGCCGCCAGCGCAGCCGCGGGGGTCGAGCCGCTCAATACTAATGTTGGTGATATGGGTATTCACTCAGTTACCCTGACCGGTCTTAAACCGGGAACGCGCTATATTTACCGGGTGGGTGGTTCTGATGGCTGGAGTCAGCCGCACTATTTTACCACAGCGCCGGCCACGGCGCGGCCATTTAGCTTTTTGGTATTCGGCGATTCCCAGAGTATTAATTATGACGTTTGGCGTACTACGGCGCAGCAAGCTTATCGTTTTACCCCGGAAGCCGCATTCTTTACTAATGTCGGCGATCTAGTCGATGTTGGTCAGGATTATGCCCACTGGAACGGCTGGTTTGCCGGTGCTAAAGGTATGATTGATACCATCCCGGCTATGCCGGTAACAGGAAACCATGAATCATATACGCCGTCGCGTGCATTCTCTATGCCGCTGTTATTTACGGCTCAATTCAAATTGCCGCAAAATGGACCGGCGGATTTAAGCGGGCAAGTATACTCCTTTGATTATGGTGACGTACATTTTGTTATGCTGGATAGTCAGGCAGGGGAACAAGCGAAATTCGTGCCGGATATGCTTAACCAACAAAAGGTTTGGCTGGAAAAAGATTTGCAGTCTACCAATAAAAAGTGGAAGATAGTTTTCCTGCATCGTCCGCTTTTCAACAATAAGGACGGGGAAGGAGATAGCTATATTCGTAAAGCTTTTGGACCGGTTTTTGATAAGTATCACGCCGATGTCGTGTTTACCGGCCATGACCATGCCTATGCCCGTACCTACCCACTATATAACGGTATCAGATCCAGTAGTACCGCCACTGGCACCGTGTATGTGGCGACAGGCCGCAGCGGCACTAAAGCCTATCGGAACCTTATCGCCAAAGAATGGCATGAGTATTTTTACAACCCGGTTGATGAACCTAATTATCTTACGGTAGAAGTCAATGACGGGTTATTAAAGGTCAAAGCCTATAAGCAAAGCGGCGTATTGATTGACGCTTGGGAGATTCATAAAGATAAATAAGGTAAGGGCCTATTACCGCAATACTTGTGGAGATAGGCCTTTGTGCTGCTATTTGTTATAGAGACAAGGAACCTGTCCCTCTGGTCAATGACCATACCGTGGCTTGCTTTTTGCATGGAAAATAACCGGCAGGCGTTTGGGCAGGAAAATGCAGTTTAAGACCGAAGATA
>CAZCEN010000290.1:0-4239 GCA_964497205.1 uncultured Sporomusaceae bacterium | reverse complement strand
GTAGTATGGAAATTTTGCAACACAAAATCTACGAAAGCCTTACCTGCTTTTGACAGATATCTATTCTTGTTCCAGGCTAATCCGATTTCAATAGATATTGGATCAGCCAATCGGCAGCTACTGATATTCGAATGCTTTCTTGTAATTCGTTCAGGAAGCAAAGAGATTCCAGCACCGGCTTCTACCAAACCAATAATTGTTTCCACCTGTCTGGATGAAAAAACAACTTCGGGGATGATTTGATACTTTTCACATTCAGCAAGTACCATCTGCCTACTATAGGTATCTTCTTTGAATAAAATAAAAGGATAGTTTTTAAGCTGATCAAAGGAGACTGTCGAACAACGGCTCAACGGATGGTGATTTGAAAAACATACATGAATAGGTTCGATGGTAATGGTTATTTTTTCTAACCCTTCCAAATTATTAGGGAGTATCAACATTCCCAGGTCAATATCACCTTTTTCCAGTAACTCTTGAATTACTAAAGAGCCTTCTTCTATAAAAGTAGCTTTAAAGTGAGGGTAGTGGGTATGAAACTTCTCGAAGATTTCCGGAAATATAATAGCGCCAACGATCGGAGTAATCCCAATCTTGACTGTTCCTATATGATCTAATCGATAATCATTCATTTCCTCCATAGAGTATTGGACACGATCTAAAATTTCATTAGCATGCTTTAAAAATACACTGCCTTCTTTCGTTAATTGAAACTTCTTAGCATTACGATCAATCAAACTAACTCCCAGCTCTTCTTCCAGCTTCTTTATGGCGACACTGATAGAAGGTTGCGATACATTCAAAAAAGCCGCCGTCTTTTTCATACTCTTCATTTTACTGACCATTTGAAAATATTCCAGTTGCCTTAGCTGCATGTATGTGTACTCCTAATTTAATTTAAACTATCAGCATATAAATATTTGATAATTTATGTTTATACTTAAATACATTATAATGATAGCAGATGCCCTGTTCTCGTCAACTATTTATGTTTTAAATGCAGTAAGTATTAGAGTTTATATGTTGGAGGAGATGCTGTTGTTATCAATTTCTTATGTAGTTTTAGGTTTTGCTGTCGGAACTTTCGGCACGTTGGTTGGCATTGGCGGGGGCGTTATTTTAGTCCCTATCTTTTTATTGATTATGCACTGGACGCCTCAGTATGCCATTGGCACATCGTTAACGATTGTTTTTCTTAACGCTTTATCGGGATCTGTTGCTTATATAAAACAAAAAAAAGTGTATTACGACGCAGCCATCCGGTTTAGTCTGGCAACCTTGCCCGGAGCAGTTGCCGGAAGCTATTTGGCAACGTATTTTACAGGTTACACTTTTCGTATTGCTTTTGGTATCTTACTTATGGTTATGGCACTCTTAATGTATTTTCGCCCCGCGAAGAAAAACCAACCTGACGAGAATTTTAATAAAAATACCTTTACGTATAATCGTACCCTTGGCGTCATTCTTAGCGCGTTTGTAGGCTTTATATCCAGTATTCTGGGAATTGGAGGCGGCATTATTCATGTACCGGCCATGATCTTTCTCTTATCTTTTCCGACGCATATTGCAACAGCAACCTCTCATTTCGTTTTGGCAATATCCAGTCTTTTCGGTGTTGTATCCCACCTGGTTCTTCACAATGTTTTGATCAAGGAAGCTTTGCTGATAGGCGGGGGGGCCGTAGCAGGCGCACAATTTGGGGCTTACTTATCGGTAAAAGCCAAATCGCAACTGATTTTGACCTTATTATCAGTGGCTCTGTTTTTTTTAGGATTGCGATTAAGCCTCAATGTTTAAACAGCAACTGTAACCGTTATCACTATAAGTGTTTGGCTAACTGAATAAAAAGGAGATGAGATCAACGTTGATAAACGAAATTTTGGTAGGAAAATATATGTGGTTCGTATTCGCACTACTGTCCGCCGTTTTTGCCGCCGCAACCTCAATTTTAGCTAAAATCGGTATCGAAGGGATTAATTCGAATTTGGCAACCGCCATCCGCACAGTTGTCGTGCTTATAATGGCTTGGGGCATGGTGTTCATTACCGGGACGCAAAATGAAGTTGCCGACATGAGCGCCAAAAGCTGGACCTTTCTAATATTATCCGGCATTGCAACCGGCCTGTCCTGGCTGTGTTATTACAAGGCGCTGCAAATCGGGGAAGCGTCAAAGGTTGTTCCGGTGGATAAATTCAGCGTGGTTATTACCATGATTCTAGCCTTTATTATCTTAAAGGAAACCGTCACGACAAAAGTCATTATCGGAGGAATTTTAATTACCGCAGGAACATTTGTTATGATCTTATAAGTAAGTAAAAAATTGAAGCTCTGCAGATTAATTCACTTGCAGAGCTTTTTACGGCTGTTCCTGTCCTTTTTTATAAGCAGCTTGGCTTAATTACCATTCGAATAAGCATTTGCAGAAGATACGACAGATCTGTCTGTCAAACGGTAATCGTTAGTCATTATGTTCAGTTGTACTTCCTTCTTCGTTATCTAACGGTTTTGTAGCCGCCGGCTGTAATCCCGGGAACCGAGAAGAACCATGACTCAATTGAGTCTGACTTTGTTCTATGCTGGTAAACCAAAAGAGGAGTGCTCTTGCCACAGTTCCTGCTGCGAAGAAAAGTAAATAATGGAAGAACCAGTTCCATTTATAAAGCTGAAAAATTCCTAGTACCGAATATAGAGGCAATACACCAAGAACTATTACTGCACAACCGATACCATTCCATAGAAGGAAATTTTTCCATGTAGAAGTATACTGAAATACTAACATATACATGATTGGCCCCATAGTAAGTCCGACTATAAATAAGGGAGGCTGAAAAGGGAAAAGTCTGATTGTAAATCCCCACAATCCCAGATAACCTACACAGACAGTGTCTACTAAGGCAAAGGCTACCGCACATAATGATCCCAATAACAGTAAGTCTTTTATCCTGCGTTTATCAACTAATTTAAACCAAATACCATAAGTAACGATAAGTACTCCAACCGTAACGAACCAACCGAAGGAAAAAAGCTCATTGGCTACCCAATGTTGATAAGATAGATCCGCCAGCAACCTTGAAGTTTCGTATAGCATTTCTTCTCCTCCTAAAGCCAGAGCTGCTCTTAGTAGGTTTCAACATAAAATAAGCAAGCGTTTGTTTTTTCAGCCATTCATAGAGTGTAACCCAATCCGATTGCCTTCACTGTCTTCGAAATAAGCGCAGAAACCGTACTCTCCAATACTCGCTTTAGGGATCAGTTCCTTACCTTTATTCGCAACTACCTTTTTCAATGTATCAGTAATGTCTGCCACGAAAAAATACACCAGCGTACCATCGTAAGACGGCACAAAGTGTTCCTCTTTTACCAAAGCCCCGCTGGCTCCCTGCCCTGCCATTTCCATGGGAAACATAGCCATTTGTCTTGGCCCCATGTCAATAATCGTTAATTTTTGATCAAATACTGCCTCATAGAATGCTTTGGCTCTTTCCATATCGTCTACAGGAATCTCGAACCAAATTACCGGATTGAATTTACTCATATTTTTCACACTCCTAATGAGTTACTTTCTTTTCAGCAAGGATTAGCAAACCCGAAGCCACTCTTAATTTTCCAACACACCTAGTATAACCGATATTCTATGGATTGAGTAAATTTATTAACTCCACCTCAAAATCCAAACTCCCGCCAAAATATTACAAATTGGGCGGGAGTTTTTTTAATACCTATTTTATTTATTACACAATATCCATCGCGATTCAGTTCTGTCAGGTTCGTACCAATTAATAAGAGGCAAGCCGTTCAAGTTTGCAAATTACAGGGTGTAACCCGTCGGGGCAAGACACAATTTCTATTCCCGCTTTATTTACCCACGGGGAATCTTTGCCTGCTGCTAATAGTTTTACTTTATCATAAAAAGCATTCCATGCCCGGTTGCAGAACCCATCTGGTCTTTCTGCATTATAAGATATAAATTCTTTTCCCAATGCCTGATTTTCGCAGGTAATATGCGTCTTATCGCGATTGGCATAGTCGGCATAGAGATCAGGCATCTCCAATTTCTTTAGTACCGTGATTCTAACAGGATAGTGGTAACTGATGCTCAATATACGCTCACTCCACCTCGGTAGAATTTAGTTTCGTACAATTTTATACTCTTACAATGTAATTAGGTTTTCTTGGAGCAGCAGGAGCAACTCCGCCTTCAGCACCATAGCCTAATATACAGTGACCGATTCCTACATA
>CAZCEN010000289.1:2799-4290 GCA_964497205.1 uncultured Sporomusaceae bacterium | reverse complement strand
TGGCTTATTGGTATTTTTGGTTGCCTGGCTGGCCTTTGGCGTGATTGCGCTAAAAAGTATAATTGCTTTTAGCGGTATCATCCTAGGCTCGTTATGCTTTTCTTCGCTGGGAGTTGTAGTGGGAATGCTGGTCAGTAATCCGGATGATATCTCAATAATTAATAATTTTTTTATTACTCCTATGACCTTTTTTGGCGGTTCCTTTTTTCCATTGAGTAATTTGCCATATTGGCTGGCCTCATTTATAGAATTAACGCCGATTGCTTCACTGAATATTATGCTGCGGGCAACCAACTGGCAAACTGATGTTTTGCTGGCCGCTGGTGTAATGGGCTGTTTGACTTGCGTGTTTTATTGCTGGGGTGTGTGGTTGTATAAACAATATAGCGAGTGAAAAGAGTCTATTTAAATCCGGTTTACCGAAAAAATAGGGCTTGACTATATGACGGTGCATAGTTTATTCTTTAGAGTGAAATATAATAGCATATATAAGAGGTTAGGTGCCCGCAAGGGCTTAATAGGGAAGTCCAGTGCAATACTGGCGCGGTCCCGCCACTGTAACGGGGAGCAAACTTAAGAAATGCCACTGGGACAATAAGTTCTGGGAAGGTTTAAGTAAGGCTATGATCCGGAGCCAGGAGAACTGCCTAGCTGATAATCACTGCTAGACCCACGAGTGATGGGGAGGGGATTACGGTTAAATGGTATCTTCTGGGATGTTCTCAAGAAGTTTACAACCTGCTGAATTCGCTCCTGGTATTTACTACCAGGAGCTTTTTGTTGGCTGACTGTAGGAACTCCCGGATGCCTTGGCGACCGGGAGTTTTTTTAAAACGGGTTATATGGAGATGAAGCTATGTCGTTAGTAAATCTATCTAAACTATCATTTCAGCGTTGTGGCGTGTATATGGTTTTAGCAGTGCTGCTGGTATTAACAGGCTGTGCCGGAAATAACAAGGTAAGTCCGCCGCAAGGCGGGCTTACCGGTGGTTCCAGCAGTTATGAAATGGTAGACAGTACCGGTTTTGTATTGAAATTGCCGCAAAAGCCCCAAAAAATTGTATCACTCTCAGTGAGTACTGATGAGATTCTGATGGCCTTGGTAGCGCGAGAGCGTATTGCGGCTTTAACTTATCTGGCAGAGGACAGCGGTATATCCAATATTACCGAGCAGGCTAAGACTGTTCCTAAAAAAATACAGGCCAATGTCGAAAGTATTATTGCGCTGCAGCCGGATCTGGTGCTTATTCCGGACTGGCAGCAGGCTGCTTTTATTCAAACACTGCGGGAGGCCGGTGTTCCGGTTTATGTTTATAAAACCCCAAACACTATCGAAGAAGTTAAACAGTCCATTCTGCTTATTGCCGGGGTTGTTGGCGAAGGCGAGGCGGGGAGCCGTCTAGTTGCCGATATGGATAAAGAGTTGGCACAAATTGCCGGGAAAGTGCGGCAAATCCCTGAAAGCGACCGGCAGGTGGCAATCCGCTATAC
>CAZCEN010000289.1:1058-2699 GCA_964497205.1 uncultured Sporomusaceae bacterium | reverse complement strand
CCGGGAAAGTGCGGCAAATCCCTGAAAGCGACCGGCAGGTGGCAATCCGCTATACATTAATGGGTGACAGCGGCGGTAAAGGCAGCACCTTTGAAGATATTTGCCGTTATGCCGGGGTAAATGACGGTGCGGCGCTGGCTGGGCTGAGAAGGAATGATGCGTTAACCAAGGAGCAGATTGTCAGTATTAACCCGGATATAATTTTGCTGTCGCTCTGGGATTATACCGGTAAAACCGATATGAAAAAATTTGGCGAGGATGTGCAGAACGACCCGGCCTTGCAGCAGGTAAAGGCCGTCAAAAGCAAAAAGTTGATTGGAGTGCCTGACAGCCATTTATCCTGTACTTCGCATTACATCGTAAAAGGGGTACGGGATGTAGCCAAGGCCGCTTATCCGCAATATTTTTAGAGTAAGCTTTGCAGGCAGATGATGTATTGCCTGCAAAGCTTACCGTGCTATATATAGATAGATTAAAGGGAGTAGTGAAAATAGGGAGAGGATTGACTGCATGGGACGCATAGTGTTTATGTCTAATATTGACCGTCAATTTTTCATGATGGAAAAGGCCAGAAGGCAATTAATTGACGAGGGACGTCTTGCTGATGAAGGCTGTGTGGTTTTTTTGAATGACGGTCTGGCTTGGGGGGGAGATTGGCAAAAGAAACTAGCCGGTAGTGATATTGTACTGCTGTCTTGGATGGGAATGGGACGTGATACGCGCTTTCTTAAAGAAGCAGTTTCATTTTTGCGCAAAAAAGAGATTACCCATGTCATGCTGGCAACAGAAATACATCCGGAAGATGCGCTGGGCGGGATAATTCCGGCAGACAGAAGTACTATGCGGAAATATTTGTCTTATGGCGGCCTGGACAATTACCGTAACTTCTGGCTATGGCTCAATAGCCAGTATTGTAAAGAGGCATGTGCGTATGAACCACCGCGTCAGCTCTTGTGGAATGGTATTTTCCATCCCCGGTCCGACAAAATTTTTACAGATGTAAAGGATTACCGGCGGCAGTTTTGCAAACCTGATAGAGGCACAGTTGGTATTGTCTTTCCCCGGGATGAATGGATCTGGTCAGATTTGACCTATCAGAGCGAATTAATTGAGGCTATCGAAGCTAAGGGGCTTAACGTCATTGCCGCCTTCAGTCATTGGGCGCGTAATGACGAGCTGAATGCTCCCGGTGTTGATGATGCTGTGAATGCGTTTTTTTATACCGATGGTGTACCAGGTATCGATGTACTAATTAATACCTTTAAGTTCTCTCTAACTGTAGGTAAGCCTGTTGATAAAAGATTTCTTCAAAATCTGGGGGTACCGGTATTGCAGTCTTATGTACTGCTCAGGGCGCAGCGAGCCTGGCAGGATAGCATTGAGGGCTTAACGCCTATGGAAATCTCCTGCAGTATTGCCATGCCGGAATTTGACGGTGTCATTCACGCGGTTCCTATCGCCGGAAAAGAACAACAGATCGATGGTACAACAAAATATCAGACCCTGCCGGAACGAATTAACAGGGTGGCCGCGAAAGCCGCTAAGTGGGTTACCTTGCGTCGCAAAGCCAATAGCGAGAAAAAAATTGCCATTATTTTTCATAATTATCCGCCTACTAACGCCCATATTGGTAGTGCGCAA
>CAZCEN010000289.1:0-1048 GCA_964497205.1 uncultured Sporomusaceae bacterium | reverse complement strand
TATCAGGCTGCTATTGGAACGAATGGCAGAAGAGGGCTACAAGATAGACAATATTCCGTCCGACAGCCGGACGTTTATGGACAGTCTACTGGCTGCAGCTACGAATGACCGTCGGTTTTTGTCCGAAGAAACAGTGGAAAAGGCGCCTGGCAAGGTGCCAGGAGAACAATACCGCCGGTGGTTTGATTTACTGGAACCGGGAACACAAGTGCAGCTTATTAAGGATTGGGGCGAGCCGCCTGGTGATGTATTTAACTATGACGGAAAGCTATTAGTTCCCGGTATGCTTAACGGCAATATTTTTATTACCGTACAGCCGCCGCGCGGTTTTGGCGAGGATCCCGGCAAGCAGTATCACTCACCGGACTGTGCCCCTACCCATCATTATCTGGCCTATTATCACTGGATTCGGGATATTTGGCAGGCGGATGCTGTTGTGCATGTTGGTACCCATGGCACGTTGGAGTGGCTGCCGGGTAAGGGTGCAGGCTTAGCCAATACCTGCTACCCGGATTTGGCCATTGGCGATTTACCTAATGTCTATCCTTATCTCAGTACCATTGTCGGTGAAGGGATTCAGGCCAAGCGGCGTGGTGCTGCCTGCCTAATCGGGCATTTGCCGCCGCCTATGAGTCAGTCCGGAACCTACGACCAGCTGGCAGAGCTGGAAAAGCTGCTTGATGAGTATTGTCACTTTGCGCAGAATCAGCCGGATAACACTGAGGTTGTTGCAAGCCAAATCAAGGAAAAGGTGGTTGAGGCCAAGCTTGAGGATGACATGGGTCAAACCGAAGACGAAAGCTTTGGCGTCTATGTTGAGCGCCTGCACGGCTATATTACCGATATTAAAAACATGCAAATCCGGGTAGGACTGCATGTCCTCGGGTGTCCGCCGCAAGGCGATACGCTGGTAGAATACATACTGGCCTTAACCCGGCTGGCTAACGGGGAAACGCCATCTCTCACTGAAACACTAGCCGCCATGCATGGCTATGATTACTATGAACTGCTTAATGAGAGCGGTAAACTGCTGCCTGACGGCAGCAAA
>CAZCEN010000288.1:0-4298 GCA_964497205.1 uncultured Sporomusaceae bacterium | reverse complement strand
GAAAAACCAGTATTCAGGATTTTGGTAAATACATCTTCCAGTCAAGGCGGTGTGGGGGCAAGCACCGGACTGGCTCCGTCCTTCACCTTAGGCTGCGGTACTTGGGGCGGCAGCGCCACTTCCGATAATGTAACCCCAATGCACCTCATTAATATCAAGCGTGTGGCTTATGGCATCAAAGACTTCACTGAAAATGTAACTCCTTCCTATTCAACCTGTGCTCAAAGCGGCAGCACTAATGCCATCAGTGAAGATCAGATAATGAATGTTGTGAATGAAGTTATTTCCTTACTGAAAAAAAGAGGTGATAACTAAAGTGGGTAAGTATGACGCTTTAGCAGCGCTTCTGCTAGAAGCAATCAAAGAAGGGGGGGATTTTAGAAAGGACACAAATGCCATCCCTGTAGGAATATCTAATCGTCATATTCATCTATCGCAAGCCGATTTGGATACCCTGTTTGGTGTCGGATACCAATTAACGAATACCAAGGACTTGTCTCAACCTAAACAATATGCCTGCAAAGAAACGCTGACGATCGCCGGTCCTAAGGGCGCTATCGAAAAAGTCCGTATCCTCGGCCCGGTAAGAAACGAAACCCAGATAGAAATACTTCAGGCCGACTGCTTCAAGCTTGGTATAAAAGCTCCGGTAAGAATGTCGGCAGACCTTACGGGAACTCCCGGACTAACTCTCATTGGCCCCAAAGGAAGTGTTATTTTTACCAAAGGCGCTATCATCGCCCAGAGGCATATCCATATGACCCTGGAAGATGCAGTGCGTCTCGGGGTAGCCGATGGACAGCAGGTAACTATTCAAGTAGACGGACTGCGGGGAGGAACTTACTCGCATGTCGCTATCCGGGCTAACAACACTTCGGCACTTGAATGTCATATCGATACAGAAGAAGCAAATGCGATGAATCTCTCCGCAAATTCAACAATAACGATTGTAAAATAAATTAAAATTTTAGGAGGAAACAAAAATGAGTAAATCGGAAGCGTTAGGATTAATTGAAACAAAAGGTCTGGTAGGAGCAATCGAAGCGGCTGATGCCATGGTTAAAGCAGCAAACGTTCATTTGATTGGCCGTGAATTAGTAGGCGGCGGTTTGGTGACTGTAATGGTAAGAGGTGACGTTGGCGCTGTAAAAGCGGCCACTGATGCCGGTGCTGCTGCTGCTCAACGCGTTGGCGAACTTATCTCGGTTCATGTAATTCCTCGTCCGCATGGTGACGTAGAAATGATTCTCCCAGTCAGAAAAGAAGCTTAATATTCAATTAGGCAGACATTACGGGTAAAGGTCAAAATCTCCTTTGGGGATTTTGACCTTCATCTTTTGTCAAAAAGTGCCTTAAACACATGAAATACCTGAGTTTATGAGGGGTCAAGTCCTTGTCACTAACAAGGTTTTATTTTATAATAAAAGTAAGTTGCAAAATAAATGTAATTTTTTAACATGTTTTGTAAAAAAAGCAAAAATATGCTAAATATACTTATGAATTATGGTAATACATTAAACTCAAGCAGTCCTAATAAGTCATGTATGATGGGGTTGCATCCGGAACTGTGCCCATCATTCTTTTAGTCTCGGTAACTTAAAGAATTTGGTCGCAAACTCGCGGATGCCTTTATTTTTTATTCTGCTTTTAACCCTTACTGCTAATACTTCGTTTAATCCGCCAAGCGAAATACAATCAATCATAGAAAAGGAATTTTGGCGAAAAATGAATAAGACTGACAAAACATCGAAGATTTTAATGGATTCCAATCTGTATTCTCGATATAGCGGACTATTATCTTTATCTAATATATCTTTGCTGCTGATAGATCCAAATGGTGATATTTTGCTTGAGTTTAATCCGTCGCCCGAGTTCTGCAAAGTAATTTGCCAAGAAAGCGAAACGCGACTATGCTCAGACTATATTTCTAGATTAAAGCCAGGTAAGGGAGAAAGATTTGTCTGCCGGTATGGACTCGAAAATATTGTTTTGCCAATCCATATTGATAACCAACCAATTGGTTATGTAGTCGGAGCACAGGTTTTTTCTACAGATAGTGAATATCAGAAGTATTTGATTAATATAATGGCCATTGCCACGGAGAAAAAACTGGAACCTGAATTTATTGCAAAATCGATTTCCGCGATAAAGACCATTGAAGAAAATAAAATCGAAATTCATGAACAACTATGCAATCACATTGCCAAAAATATTTGTTATGACTTTTCGGAAAGCATTAATAATACCGACAAGGCTATCGCCCGATTATCCATTGAAAAAGAAATGCTGGAAAAAAAGATCATTGACTTGGAAGCAAAAAACATGTCTTTGGTCATTAACCCGCATTTCTTGTTTAATACCTTAAACTCAATTGCGCGTATCGCTTATTTCGAAAAGTCCCATACAACAGAAGAACTTATTTATTGTCTTTCTGATTTATTGCGGTACAACTTAAAGCAAGACGATGAGCTGCATACCATCGGCTCCGAAGTGGATAATATTGAGAAATACTTGTATATCCAGAAAATTAGATTTAAAAATCGTTTGGAATACGAAATTGATATTGCCGAACATATTAAACCCCATAGAATTCCCAATATGATTATCCAACCGATCGTTGAAAACGCACTTATACATGGTATTACCCCGAAACGGGATGGCGGCAAAGTAAAAATTTGCGCGGAAAAATATAAAAATGATATTAAAATTTCTGTCATTGATAATGGGAATGGGTTTCCCAAAGCGGTTTTGCAAAGTCTTCAGCAACCGGAAAGCAAACTGGGAATAGGTTTTCGCAGTACAGACAAACGGCTGAAACGTTATTTTGGCGATGAGTATGGCTTAACAATTGCAAAATCAGACTATAGCGGCAGTACTGTAACTATCTCGATTCCCACCAAACCCAAGGCGAGGCGATAGCGATGAGTGTAGTTTTAATTGTGGAGGATGAATTACTCGAACTGGAATTTCTCAAATCCATTGTTGAGGAAATTCTTCTGCCCGAGGATACAATACTTACCTGTGAAAGTGGAATTCAGGCTGTCAAACTGGCCAAACAATACCGGCCGGATATTATAGTGATGGATATCCTTATTCCTGAAATGGATGGTTTACAAACTCTTCAGGAGATTAAGAAATTCCTTCCGCACGTATGTGTAATGATTCTATCCGCCTATTCCGACTTTTCGTATGCGCAAAAAGCCATTCGCCTGCGGGTTCAAGAATACTTACTCAAACCTATCAAACCGTCGGTTTTCAAACAGGCATTCCGCGAACTGCTTACTACAGTAGCTGAATGCCAGGAACAGTTCGAGGCAGAAGTTATCGACACCCAAATTGACCAGATCTACTTCATTGAAAAGTCGCTAAAATATATACACGAAAACTTTAAACAAAAATTGCCCTTGCAGTTGGTTTCTTCCTATGTATTTGTTAATCCTCAGTACTTCAGTCGTATCTTTAAAAAGGAAGTCGGGATTAACTATATAGATTATGTAAATAACTTAAAGATTGAATATGCTTGTAAATTGCTGGAGACAACGAATTATCCCGCCTATCGCATTTCCAGTGAATGCGGTTTTGCTGATCCGTCCTATTTTAACCGCGTATTTGTGCAGCAGAAGAATATGACTCCCAAAGCATACCGAAGAAAACATCTATGTGAAGGCGCAGCCAATAATAATTGATGCTCCCTGCGGCCTTTTTCGTAACGTTATATATAGAGAGAGAGATAAAATCGGCATCCGCTTTTGCCTAAGGCTCAGCGGATGCCGTGTTTTTTTGATGGTTCCAAGCTCTACTTTTTGGGATGGAAAAACGATTGGTTAATCATGTTTTCTTGATGAAATGTTCCTTGCCCGTTAATGACCATACCAGTTTTTACTCTTATATTGCGGGCAAGACCATATCCCTTTAATACCCCTCCCCGAGCATCTGGGTTGGAATTCATGAATGATTCACCTTCTTCTAAATGGCAATCTTGCACTGTTACAGTACCAATAACTTGTGAACAAGAGCCTAAGTAGGAACATCCTAATATTTGTACGCCATTAATATAGCGGCCATGATCTCCAATACAAATATTGGATTGTTTAGTATTGGCCTTAATGCTTAACCCGCCATCACCAAATTGGTTACCGTCCCCAATTTGGACTTTTCCATATTCGGCGAGAACTAAAGTAGTAGGCCAAAAGGTGTTGCCGTTTCCAATATGTATAGTGCCATTATTTTTTGCTTCGATAATAACTCCACTATAAAATTTATTATTAGTGCCAATTACTACGGAAGAACTTATTAAT
>CAZCEN010000287.1:1175-4302 GCA_964497205.1 uncultured Sporomusaceae bacterium | reverse complement strand
CTTTTCGGCTATATGCGCCAAGTACCAGATTGTCTGCTACACTCAGGCGTGGAAAGATCCGCCGGCCTTCAGGTACTAAGGCAATGCCTTTGCTTACAATGGACGCAGTCGGGCATTTGCCGATGTCTTCCCCTTCAAAAGTAATTCCACCTGTCGGACTATGCAAAAGGCCCATAATTGTCTTTTGAATGGTTGTCTTGCCGGCGCCGTTTGCGCCAATGATTGTCACTATTTCCCCTTGGGTAACATGAAGAGTTGCATCAACAATAGCATGAATATGACCATAATATACGTTTATTCCATTAATCTGCAACACATTCATTCACCTCGGTTCCGATATAAGCTTCAATGACTTTCGGATTGCAGCGGATAACCGCCGGCTGTCCGTCCGCAATCTTTTCCCCATGGTCAAATACTACCATTCGTTCCGCAATCCCCATCACCAGGCGCATCTGATGTTCAATCAAAAGAATGGTCAGACCTCTTTGTTTGAGCGAACGAATCAAAGCCAGCAACTGATCGACTTCTTTCGGATTCATTCCCGCAGCAGGTTCGTCAAGCAACAGCAAAGACGGATCGGCAGCCAGCGCCCGGGCTATTTCTAAGCGTCGCTGCGCCCCATACGGCAAATTGGTTGCCAAAACACTGCGCATAGAGGTCAGGCCGGTGAATTCCAAAATTTCGTTAACGGCTTCTTCATTCTGTTGCTCCTCCAGCCGAAGCCGTTTAGAATGAAATATTCCATCAAGAGCTCCTGACGAATTCTTACTGTAACGGCCGACAATCAGGTTGTCCCGGACTGACAGTTCCGGAAAGAGCCGGATATTTTGAAACGTACGCGTTAAACCGACTCTTGCCATATCATAGGCTTTCCAGCTTGTAACATCCTGCCCTTTGAAGAAAATTTTCCCTGAGGAGGCAGGTAGAATTCCGCTGATTACATTAAAAAAAGTCGTTTTTCCTGACCCGTTAGGCCCAATAATCGCTACAATTTCCCCCGATTCTATCGAAAAATCAATATTTTGAACAGCTCTCAATCCGCCAAAATTCTTACATAGCTTTTCCACTTGCAGCAACATGACAGTTCCTCCTAACGGCGAAATACGGTTTCAGCACCTAATAAGCCCTGTGGTTTAACACGCATCATAACCACAAGCAGCAGGCCAAATAACACCAACCAGGGATCGTAACTAAGACCGAGCACATCTTTTACAAATCGTAAAAATTCGGGTGTGATGGTAAGCAAGAAAGCTCCCAAAAAAGCTCCGGGAATACTCCGGGCACCCCCAACAACAACCATGGTTAACATCATAATCGATTCATTGGAACTCAACATATCCGGGCTGACAAAACTCATATAGTGCACGAATAGACTGCCGGCAAGTCCGGCAAAGAAAGCGCCGAAGACAAATGCCATTAACTTGTAATAAGCCGGATTAATGCCCATCGAAGCCGCAGCGATCTCGTCCTGTCGAATAGCAGCAAAAGCGTGACCTACGCAGCTGTCTTCCAAACGATGCATGATAAATGCAAGTAGCAGTGCCAGTAAGAGGGCGGCAACAATAAAAGCTTCCTTGCCTGTCACACCAATATCGTGAAAGGCAACTCCCATGGTAGGTGAAACCAATCCGGGTAACCCCGCCGGCCCCCCTGTTATATCCAGATTAATTGCAATAAATTTAAATACTTCACCACAACCATAGGTGACAACAACTAAAAAAGGTCCTTTAATTCTTAGCGCAGGCGCACCTAACGGCAAACCAACCAGTGCAGAGGCTAACCCGGACAGTAAAAAGGCCAATCCATACGGTAAATGCAATAAACTGGTTGTGAGGGCAGAAACATATCCGCCTAATCCAAAAAAAGCAGCATGCCCTAAGGAAGTTTGCCCGACATAACCGGTAACAAAATTGAGACTTAAGGTAACGACACTATAAATCAGTGCGATAAACAAAATATGTTTGGCATACGCACCAACGATGTACTCTTCGGTTAATTCAAGTGAATCAACAAAGGTGAATCCAAGCAAAATGGCTATGAGAATAACTGCTGTTGCCGGTTTGTGGACCAGGCGCTGTACAACTTGTAATGCTGGTTTTGCCATAAACCCACCCCCTAGACCTTATCCTCAAATTTGAAGCCCATTAAACCGGTTGGCTTAATCACCAAGGTAGCAATTAAAATAACAAAGGCAATCGCGTCCCGATAGCCTGATGAAATAAAAGTTGTTGAAATATTTTCAATAACCCCCAGCAATAAACCAGCAACCATAGCACCACTGATACTTCCAACCCCGCCCAGAACAGCCACAGCCCAGCCTTTTAGTCCGGCCATAGCGCCCATCATGGGATCAATCGCATATAAAACGCCAACAAGCACCCCGGCGGCACCGCCCAGCATTCCACTAACCCAAAAGGTGATGGTAATTAAACGGTTTACATCAACTCCCATTAAGCTGACTGCCTCAAGATCCTGCGATGCCGCCAGCATAGCCTTGCCCATCATCGTCCGGGTAATAAACCATTGCAAAAAAGCCATGATAACCAAGGTAACCAAAAATATTAAAATTTGCAGGGTATTGACCGTCAAAACAGTTGAGCCAAGTTGCCAAGTCATAACTGACGCTTCAAACGTAGGCGGATAGGCCCGCGAGTGCGGCTCCCAGATAATGGCAGCTAAGTTGCGGATAAAGATAGAAGCCCCGAGCGCGGTAATAAACAAGGCCAGCTTAGGTCCTGTCCGCAGGGGCCGGTAAGCCATGCGTTCAATAAGACAGGCCACAAGTCCGCCAACAAACATGGCTATCGCTAAGGCCACAAAAAAGTTCACCTGATACGCCGTTATAACCAGATACCCCGCAAAAGCACCAATCATAAAGACTTCGCCATGTGTCCAGTTGATAAGACCGACAATACCGAATACCACCGTCCAGCCAATGGCAATGAGTGCATAAACCCCTCCGACTGCCAACCCGTTAATAATTTGCTGCAGCATATGCTCACCCTCTCCTCTTACTGCAAGTGGGAAGTGGCAGGCTTGCCTGTCACTTCCCACTGAACTTATTGATATACGACAAATTGTCCGTCTCTGACTGTGATGTACAAATAAGGTCTAACCCAATCGCCTT
>CAZCEN010000287.1:0-1165 GCA_964497205.1 uncultured Sporomusaceae bacterium | reverse complement strand
GGTGCCGGTGACACCTTTATAATTTGACTGACTCATGGCCTCACGGACACTTTCTCTGGTGATAGCTCCTTTTTCACCAGCCTTCTCCATAGCTTTGGCAATAACATACATTTGATCATAGCCCAAAGCAGCGAAGGTATCCGGCTCGATATTATATTTCTCCTTATATTTTTTAACAAAAGCCTGAACGGCTGGATCAGGGTTGGTTGACACAAAGGCGCCTAGGGATATTGACCGTTCGGCAGCCTTCCCGGCAATTTCGATAAATTTAGGACTATATAAACCAGGACCACTTACCACCGGTACGGTCAATCCTAACTCAGTTGCCTGTTTTACAATTAAACCACCGTCCGTATAGGTTCCGCATACCGCTAGGGCATCAATACCTTTATTCTTTATCTCAGTCAGCAGCGCTGAAAAATCCTTGTCTGTTGCCAAATAAGCCTGGTTAGAAACTACGGTAATCTGATACTGGCTAAGTTGTTTTTCCAGAACCGCCATGAGTCCTTTACCAAAATCATTATTAGGATAAAGTATGGCTACCCGTTTCGCTCCCAATTTCTGCCCTATTAAATCTCCCATTAAAATGCCTACTTGGGCATCCTGTACCGCCATACGGAAGAAATAAGGGCTGATTCCGGAGAGTTTCGGGGTGCTGGAAGATACTACCGAATGAGTCAGCTTTGCTTTATCGGTGATCGGAACCATGGCAAGCGTGTTAGAGCTTAAACAAGAGCCGACTACAGCTAATACATTTTTCTGATCGGCAAATTTCTGCGCTCCGGCAGCCGCTTGTTTGGGATCTCCCGCATCATCATGGAAGAGAGCTTCGATGGACTGCCCTTTAACCCCGCCGGATTTATTGATTTCTTCGCGCGCCAACTCAAAACCATTCTTATGGCTTTGGCCATATGTCGCATTATCTCCTGATAAAGGATTGACCATAGCCACCGTCAGCGCCGCTTTTTTACCTTGCGTCGCCGACCCGCCACAACCTGCAATTACAACCATGGATACTAAAACCATAAACCCGCATAGAACTTTGAACCACGTTTTCATAAATTCCCTCCTATAAAAATTGTATGTAAATCAAAAAAGACACTTGGACGATTCTCCGCCAGGTGTCTCACATAACATGAAAAATAAACTCCATGTCTCGTCCCAG
>CAZCEN010000286.1:2173-4306 GCA_964497205.1 uncultured Sporomusaceae bacterium | reverse complement strand
GAATGGTAGTTTTCCTCGCTCTCTTTCAGTTGAGCTTCCATTTGCTTGCGAGCTGTGATATCGAGAATGACACCAACCACACCAACGGATTTATCAGTATTAGTAAAGGATGCTTTATTGAAAATAACACTTCGTTCTACTCCGGACGCATCGGCTACTGTATATTCGTAAGATTGATTCTGGTGAGATTCAAGTAGTGCGGTATCCATTTTGCTATACTTATTCGCGAGGTGAGCAGGCGCTATATCCGAGGCCTTCATACCGACTATTTCTGCTTTTGAACGCCCTAGAAATTGAGTAAACGCCTTATTACAGCCTAAGTATACACCGTTGTTATCTTTAAAAAAAACGGGATTTGGTATGGATTCCAGTAGAATATCTTTAAATTTTTTAGCCGTTTTTGCTTCTAGAACTTGAAAACCCAAATTCGCAAGTATCGACGCCAGTTGAGAAAAGAACTCGATTACCTTGGACACTTTTTCTTCGGACAGTATGGGTACTTTTTGTACCGCGTCTAAATAGCCCTTTTCATCAAATCCAAAAGTTCGCGCTTGTCGTTTGAAAAATTCCAGGTCAGGTTCTTCTGTAAAATACTGACCAACAAATAAAGAAGCTACATGTTGCCCGTCGATTATGATAGGACAGGCGCAGTCATAAAGCCCATTGTCACATCGATAGCTTATATGCTTATCGTCTGCTGAATGCTCAGAAATGAGTATATCATTTTTATGGCAGCATTTTGAAGTTTCAGGACATATCCGGTGATAGTTTTTACAAATATCCTGCCAGCCGCTAGAGGTTAAGAAGTTTGAGTTGGAATCCAGGATTGCAGATGGCATTCCTGTTGCAGCATACATGGCATCGAGCAGCTGCTGTAATTTTCGTATATCAATCAAATCCGAAAATTTCATCCTGATAGTCCTTTCGATAGATTTTATGTCTGAACCTTGGGCTGCTAGGATAACAAAATTTGTAACGAGACCACAAACATTTCTTTGTACGCCGGATGTCTATTTTTGTCTAATTTTATCATATTTTATAAGGGGGTCGCAACAAAATCCATATTGTTTCGTTAGCGTACTTGGTATACATTTTATCGTGTATATTTGCGTGCAGCTTCTTTATCTGGGGTACCGTTAATTAGATTAACGACGTTTTTGGGCAAAGGATAAAGGCAGAGACAACAAATAACAAAATTTTACAAAAGACTGATGATATTCTAATATTAGGACAACTAGTGTTTAAAAAATTGTAAGTTATCAGGACGACTGATACAGTATTGTCGAAGAGAAAGCCAAAGAAAAATTTTATAGGAGGGGAGTTACGCATTATGGCTGTTAGTTTTTCACTTGATACCACCGATTTAGCAAATGCGTATGAAAAGATATCAAATTCGCAATTTGCCGATGGGCAGCTTTTACTTGAAAAATTGCAAGTTGAGTCTGGACATTCAGTCTTAGATATTGGCTGTGGTACCGGGCGGCTTGGACGGCACGTAATGAGCATCATCGGTGAATCAGACTCTTATATAGGTATTGACCCGCTGGCGGAGCGCATTAAAATTGCGCAGGAGAATAATGAGTATCCCAATGCAGTTTTTCGTACCGGAGTTGTCGAAGATCTCAGTTATATCCCTGATAATAGCATCGATATAGCTTATATGAACTGGGTTTTTCATTGGGTGGTCGATAAAAAGACTGCTATGAAAGAGATAGTAAGAGTTCTCAAACCTGGTGGAAAACTAGGTATTATAATGCCTGGTAAAGAATTTACTCAATTTGCAGGAATACATGCAATCAGCAACCGTGTATTAAATAAAAAACCGTATAGTAAATTAATTTGCCGGAATGAGAGCACCAATATTAAGCATGGACTGACGACAACCGCTCTAATTCAATTACTGGCGAGATCCGGGCTTATCGTAAAAGATGTTCAGGCTACATTGAACCCCAAAATATTCCCTTCTCCCAAAGAGACCATGGCTTTTTTTGAGGCCAGTTTCTTTGGCAACTACCTTAACCATGTCCCCGTTTCCCTGCGTGAGCTGGCGAAAGCTGATATTGCGTTCGAGCTTGAAAAATACAGGGTCAATGGTGTAATCCGATATGATGGCTATAAGCTAACGGCCATTGC
>CAZCEN010000286.1:0-2073 GCA_964497205.1 uncultured Sporomusaceae bacterium | reverse complement strand
GTGCCAATGAAAATTGATCACGTCGCTTTATGGACGAAAAACTTGGAAGAAATGAAGTCGTTTTATATTAAATATTTTGCGGGGCAAGCAAATGAAAAATATTATAATCCCAAGCGAAATTTTGAGTCGTACTTTATTACCTTTGCCGCGGGGGCACGTTTGGAACTTATGCGTCTGCCTGATATAGCTGTGCGTGAACATCAGCAAACGTATTCCGGCTTTGCTCATATCGCCTTTTCGGTAGGAAGCAAAGAAAAGGTGGATTTTTTTACCGCGGCGCTAAAAGAAGCAGGCTATACAGTAATCAGTGAACCAAGGGTAACCGGTGATGGTTATTACGAAAGTTGTATTCTTGATCCGGACGAAAATCAAATAGAAATTACTGAATAAAATCGGTCGTGAGCTGCGTTCATTTTTCCTCCAATTTACGACATTGTCAGACATCAGGAAAAGTGCTATTCTGAACAATGGAGGTATAATCTATGTCTGAACATTTATTGCTAATAGAAATGATTGAGCGTATGAGCGTAGCTGCGACGCTTGCTTTTGTATTGTCTCAGACCAGCGTATTCAGGCGACTGATTAACCAACGCAACACCTGGCAGGATGCGGTGTTACTAACCGTATTTTTTGGGCTTGTCGGTATTGTTGGCACATATGCCGGCATACCGGTAAATGATGCTATTGCTAACTCGCGTGTTATCGGCGTCATGGCAGCCGGTCTGATAGGCGGGCGACTCATGGGCGTATCGGCAGGGATAATTGCCGGCGGTCACCGCTATCTCTTAGGTGGCTTTACCGCTTTTTCCTGTGCGCTAGCCAATATTTGCGAAGGTCTGCTTGCCGGTATGGTCTATCGGTTATACCCTGGACGCCCCATTCCGTGGTGGCTGGCGTTAGCTGCGGGAATGCTGGGGGAAATTATCCAAATGGGCATCATCCTGTTAACAGCACATCCCTATAACTTGGCCCGGGAGCTTGTTGGCCAGATTGCGTTACCAATGATTGTTTCCAACTCATTGGGTCTGGCAATTTTTATGATAATAATCAAAACAGCCATGGATGCCCAGGAAAAAATCAGTGCCGAACAGTCCCACAAAGCGCTTGATATCGCCAACAAGACCTTACCGTATTTACGTCGGGGCCTTAATGCACAGTCCGCGAGTGAAACCGTGCAAATCATATTGGCGGCTGCCGGTTATGATGCGGTAGCTATTACCGACAAGGAACGCGTGTTGGCTTTTGCCGGAGCCGAAAGTTCTCATCATGCTCCTCCGGCCAGCAACAGCTTAACGACTGTTACCCGTCAAGTACTTGCCACCGGTCAAATGCAGATTGCCCGGGATAAGGAAACCATCGGCTGCCAACATGCCGGTTGCCGCCTGACAAGTGCTATTATTGTGCCGCTTAAATGTGCCGACAGAGTGATCGGCGCCTTGAAATTATATTACACCCGCAGCAATCAGGTGGGTCAGTCTGATATTGTTTTTGCTGCAGGTCTAGCCCATCTTTTTTCGACTCAATTGGAACTTACCGAGATTGATCGTCAGGCTAAATTGGCTGCACGAGCTAAGATGAAAGCTCTTCATGCTCAGATAAACCCGCATTTTTTGTTTAACACTTTGAATACCATAACCTCGCTGGTTAGGACCAAACCCGATTTGGCCCGTGAGCTATTACTCAAACTGAGTGCCATTTTCCGCTATACTCTTCACAAGAACGGTCAAAATATTACTATTGATGAAGAACTGGCGCAAGTTAAGGCTTATCTTTCTATTGAGCAGGCTCGTCATGGTGAAAAACTTTTGGTATCAGAAGATATAAAGCCAGGACTTGGACACTACCTAATTCCCTCTCTTTCCATCCAGCCGCTTATTGAGAATGCGATTAAACATGGATTGCAGCCAAAACCGGAAGGCGGTTCCATTTTTTTAAAAGTCGCCGATTACGGTCAAACTATTGAAATCAGTGTTGCCGACGATGGGGTAGGTATGGATTTAACCGCCCATAATCCGCTTGAACACCCTAGCGGCGAGAGTATTGGCCTAATTAATGTGCACGAGCGTCTATATG
>CAZCEN010000285.1:0-4315 GCA_964497205.1 uncultured Sporomusaceae bacterium | reverse complement strand
AATGACACCTATGGCCATTTGTTTGGCGATCAGGTACTAAGTACAGTAGGTAATATTATTAAAACATTTGTGCGGGGCAAAGATATGGCGTTTCGCTATGGCGGCGAGGAATTTGCCCTCGTATTTCCGGATATTCCGTTGGAGCTCGGTTTGAAAATTGCTGAAAAATTGAGATTTCAGGTAGCTAACTGTGATTTTTACCATAACAATGAGCGGGTAAAGATTACTATTAGCATTGGTTTATCCCGAAAAAAACCCAGCATAGCAAGTCAGGATGCTTTCCGCGAAGCGGACAGTGCTCTATATAGGGCAAAACGCCAGGGACGCAATCAATGCGCAGTGTTTTAAAAGTAATTAAGGGACGAATCACTTGGTGATTCGTCCCTTATTATTTAACCCATAATGGCTTTTAAATCTTCATCCGGAGTGGTGATTGGCTGGAGACCGAAGTTTTCATTAAGCACCTTGAATACTCCCGGTGATACGAAGGCCGGAGCAGATGGGCCAAGACGGATATTTTTAACACCCAGGTGTAATAGAGTAAGCAGAATCGCAACTGCTTTTTGCTCAAACCAGGAAAGTACGAAGGAGAGCGGCAAGTCGTTTACGCCACAGTTAAATACTTTAGCAAGAGCAATCGCAACTTGGATACCGGAATAGGCGTTGTTGCACTGGCCAAGGTCGATCAGGCGGGGAATACCATCAATGTTGCCAAAATCCAAATGGTTAAAGCGATATTTACCGCAGGCTACTGTTAGGATTACGCAATCTTGCGGTACTTTTTCCGCCAGTTCTGTGTAGTAGTTGCGGCCTGGTTTGGCACCATCACAGCCGCCGATAAGGAAGAAACGCTTGATTTTTCCTGCTTTAACAGCTTCTACGATTTTATCAGCTAAGCCAAGAATGGCATTGTGATGGAAGCCGGTAGTCAGAGTGTAGTCGCCTGCTTTGTCGGGAAGAATAGGCAGAGCCTTAGCTTTAGCAATAACCGCTGAGAAATCGCGGCCATCGACGTGGTTGCCGCCTTGAAGGCCAGTTACACTGCGGGTGAAGATGCGGTTGCCGTAAGTTTCGTTAGCAGTTAATGGCATTACACAGTTGGTAGTTACTAGGATAGCACCAGGGAAGGCTTCAAATTCTTTGCGTTGGTTCTGCCAAGCGGTACCATAGTTGCCGACAAGATGTTTGTATTTTTTGAGTTCAGGGTAAGCGTGTCCTGGCAGCATTTCACCGTGGGTGTAAACGTTAATGCCAGTACCTTCTGTTTGTTTAAGCAGTTCTTCTAAGTCCAGAAGATCATGGCCGGTAACCAGAATGCCATGGCCTGCCTTGAAACCTGTAAATACTTCGGTAGGTACAGGTGAGCCGAAGTGGTCAACATGGGCTTTGTCGAGGAGCTCCATAACCCGCAGGTTTATTTCGCCACATTTTAATACCATTTCTATGTGCTTTTCCAAACTGAAATTTACGTTAGTCAAAGTGAAAAACAAGGCATCATGCATGAAAGCATCCACTTGCTCATCACGAGCGCCCAGTTCGCGGGCATGATGTGCATAGGCGGCAATACCTTTCAAACCGTAAATCAGAGTGTCTTGAAGGCTGGCAATGTCTTCGTTTTTACCGCATACACCAACTTTGGTGCAGCCTGTGCCACCGGCCGTTTGTTCACATTGATAGCAAAACATACTCATTAGTAAATCCTCCTTGTTTTTGTAGGTTATGGCTTTATTATAGGGGATATAACGGAAAAGGACTGTGACGCGTGTCACAGTCCGATGTGATTTTAATAGGATTATGCTGATTTAATTTCCACACTGTCGCCGTTTTTTACAATGGCAGTATATTCTGTCGGCTGGCCGTTAAGAAGTATAGTGAATTTGCTTGTGACAGGCAGGGTTCTAGGATCAAAATCGGCTGCCAGCAAGACATCGCTTATTAGCGCCTGACGGTCTGAAGTAATGGTAAAATTAATCGTACTGCCTGGTTTAGCTGGTTCACCGGCTTCTGTTGCTTGACCGTCAACCTGTATCGAATGACTCTGAATAGGGATTGTACAGGGTGCGCCGTTAAAGGTAACGTTAACAGAGGTATTTTCGTAAGTGCCGTTAATGCCCAGAATTTCTGCCAGTGTTGGCGGAGGCAGTTTTACTACTTCGACGGAGTCGCCCGATTTCAGTTGGCTTTCGGGAGATGCCAAGGACTCATTAATCGTAAACTTCGGCCAAACTTTATAGGAACGTTCAGCACCATTTACTGTATAAGTATATTCGGCAGGTTCAGGATCAAGCTGTAACTGCTGCAAAGCCTCAGAAAGTGTGAGTGATTTGCTGACACAAATTTGGTCACGGTCATATAGCACGGTGTCGGGCGGGACCGATTTTCCATTGACAGTAACTTTCGGTTCAATTAGATAACTTTTCCCGTCGACGGTAAGGGTGAGTGATTCGGGGCTTGGTACTATTTCGCCAAGCAGAGGAGCTGGGGATGTGCCGTCGGCTCCGAGGGTTACACAAAGAGTATCCTGATCTGACAATGGATCAGTTAGCTTGCAGGGATCTCCGTTTCTTTCAATTTCGCCGGGAGTTCCATGCCCACCGGCAATGAAGCGGGTTTCATCGTTGACAGATATGGTAATTCCCATCCCCGGACGACCGCGCAGCGCCCGGATATCTATACCTGCAGCCAACAGCGCGTCGGCTACAGTTAACCGGTTTAAGTTAAATAACCGGATAGG
This sequence comes from uncultured Sporomusaceae bacterium, assembly GCA_964497205.1. Taxonomy (GTDB): domain Bacteria; phylum Bacillota; class Negativicutes; order Sporomusales; family Sporomusaceae; genus Sporomusa. Next base: position 1,581 of record CAZCEN010000285.1, on the reverse strand, counting down.
GCGTTCATTTACTATAATATTAATGAAATTAAGAGTATGACCGCCGGCAAGCTTCAAAATCCCTAGCGGGGTTACCGAGTCGGGAGTGCAAAATTTAGCCGGTATTCCGGTAATGCCTTGAATTGCGTCCGGACGCCGAATGGCAACTCTGGCGGGCGGAATATTTAACGCGGCCGCCAGTGCTTCCGGGAGCAGCGGGGTTAAAGCGCCGCCGCCAACTAATAGTACTGCCTGTGGCTGCTCAGTATTAAGCGCCAAAATTTCGGCGGCAATGCCTTGGGCCAGTTCGGACACTTTAGACATCATCGCATCAATAATATCTTTGGCTGGCAGCTTTTGTTCCATGCCAAGCACATCTGTGAAGGAAATCTTTTTATTTTTACCGCCTAGCTGACGCTTAACGGTTTCGGCAACGTTAAAATCAAGCAGGAAATGCTGGGAGATGGCTTCGGTAATTTCATCTCCGGCCAACGGCACCATGCCGTAGGCGATAACTGAACCGTCACGGGTTATAGCGACATCCGATGTGCCGGCGCCGACATCAACCAGAACCAGGTTGAGATGACGCATAGTAGAAGGAATGAGCACATTGATCGCCGCAATTGGTTCAAGAGTAAGAGTATCCATCTCGAGGCCCACAGATTGAATGGCAGATTGCAGGGAATCAATAACCTGACGGGGTAAAAAAGTTGCGATAGCCTCGATGCTTGAACGTTTGCCGCGCTGACCGACAAGACTTTTGATACGGCTGCCATCTAAGCTGAAGCTGACGACACTATAACCAACACAGTAATAATCGGCAGGGTCGGTAACTGCGCCGGAAGTAGCTAGTTCGGCCTGCGCCGTTTGAATGGCGGCTAGTTCTAACGAACGTTCATCTTCTGAAGTAAGAAAGCCGCGGGAGGTTGTCTCAAGTTCAGCGGAAACCCGAAGTGTGCATAACGCCCGCCCTGCTGCGGCAACGGCCACTTTGGCAAGCTTGCCGGTAGTGGCTTCGAGGCGTTCTTTGACTGTTTTCATTACATCGGCGACTTCTTGCACATCATGTATTTGTCCGTCAAGCATTGCACGAGTATGATGTTCTTCCCGGTCTGTTGCTATAAGTTTTATTGTGCCATTATGCATTTCGCCAACAAGCCCGATGACACTGCGGGTACCAATGTCTAAAGCGAAGAGGAGTTGTTTATCGTCCATAGGTACTCCTTCTGACTCGGAAATATTCTATAAAAAATTACTTCATTATATAAATTCGCTGCAGAATATTCTATTTCCTGTCAGGAGAAAGAAGATTATCGGTTTTGTTTACGATTTTTGTCAGGGCTTTTTATCAATATTTTAGTATATTTGCAGCAGATTATTTGGTAAAATATAGCTTAGGTAGTAGGAGAGGAGTTTACGTAAGTTGTCCAATATACATATAGTAATTGACAGTACTTGTAACGTGCCTGCTGAGATGCTGGCAGCTTACCCCAATCTACATGTAGTGAATTTGAAAATTATGCTAGGCAGCGATGAGTGGAACGAAACTGAAATAAGTTGTGATGAGTTGTTCAAGCTAGTAAAAGAAAAAGGTATATTTCC
>CAZCEN010000284.1:0-4318 GCA_964497205.1 uncultured Sporomusaceae bacterium | reverse complement strand
AATGACTTAAGGGAAGTGCTATCAGCGAGGTGACTACGCCGACAAGTACAATAGCTACACCGCTGATCGCACCGGCTAACTCGTTATCTTCCAGACAACGGTTGGTGCCTAACGCGTGAGACGCGGCGCCGATGGCTAAGCCCCGGGCAATTTGATTTTTGACACCAATACCGGTTAACAGCGCCGGACCGATAATAGCGCCTATCAGACCCGCAATAATGACTGCACCGGCTGTGAGCGAAGGGATGCCGCCGAGAGAGTTGGCAATATCCATGGCGATTGGCGTGGTGACTGACTTAGGCGTTAATGAGAGGGTGATTTCCCGTGAAGCATGCAAAAATGAAGCGATCACTAGTACAGAAACCACGCCTGCTAATGACCCGCCGACAACACCGGTCAAAATAGCCTGCCAATTCTTTTTCAGCACGGCTAATTCGCGTACTAAGGGAATGGCCAGAGCAACGGTAGCTGGGCCAAGCAAAAAACTAATGTATTGACCACCACGGTTGTAATCGGCATAGTCAATGTGCAAGATGCTCAACATGCCTATCAGCAGCAGTGTGGAAATTAGCATAGGATGAAGAATACGCTGTCTGGTTTTTTGTTGCAGACGTTTTGCCATCTGAAATATAAGTAAAGTGGCAACAAGGCCGAAAATCGGTTCTTTTATTATTTCAGTCATGGGGTGTCACCTTCTTATTTGGATTTGGCAGTACATGATCGACAATTTTCCCCGTTATACCTAGAACTACTAAGGTACTGACCAAAATTGTCAGGATAATAGCGACACTGTTTTGAAACAATAAGTCAGCATAGAGTATCAAACCGACTCCCGCCGGTACAAAGAACAGGCTCATTTCACCAAGCAGGGCATCTGCTGTTTGTTCGACAAAGCGCATAGGCAAAAGTCCGGTTGCCAAAGCGATAGCCAGCAGAATGAGACCGGTTAGGCTGCCTGGTAATGATAGGTTGAGCAGCTGGCTGAGCGTTGTTCCGACAAACTGAAAAAGCAACAAAATAGTAAAGCCAAATAAAAAGTTCATCGTGACAGGGCTCCTTTAAAATTGAAATCATAAATTCAATTGTAATAAGATCATTTAGTTATGTCAAGATAGGGTCAGGCTTGAGTTACTCTAAGAATTGACTTATCATAGAATTTGCGTTTTTGCTTAGACTATGTTTTGCTAAACAGTTTTTTTACTTTGAGCGGTCAATAGCTCAAGGGAAACGTTTTTCTTTGGCTGGTACATCCACATTTATTAATGAAAGCTAGGCGGATCAATACATAACGAGTATAATAAAATGATGAGCAGCAATAATGAAGAGTTTTTATATGAATGCGAGGTATAACATGAGTAAAGAAAAAATGCTGAATAGAGAGCTGATTGTTCCTGCAATTAAAAAGTTTTGCTCTGAGAACTATAAAAAGTTTACGGTATCAGATTTTATTCATAAAGGCATACACCGGCATCGAGTAGAAATAGAAGCCGATGGGGCATGCTTTTTTGTTGATTTTCATTTTAGGACGAATGGAAGCACCTCAATAGATATATCTAGCGGTCAGCATATTGATAAAAAGAAGCAAATTAAAGCCGCGATAATAGCTGATCCCACTCTGGTAACAAGTAAATGAAAATATGTATGTTAATTGATAATCGACGGGTGAATAATACCTTCCACGTAGAGCACGGTTTGTCAATTTATATTGAACTTCAGGACAAAAAAATAGTATTTGATACGGGAAAGTCGGGCTTATTCATAGAGAATGCCGCCAATATGGGTATTAATATTGCGGATATTGATATGGCAATTATATCTCACGCACATAAAGATCATAGTGGCGGGCTATATAACTTCCTGGCATTGAATAATAAGGCACCTGTTTATATGAGTGCTAACGCTACGCGTGATTATTATTCGGAATTTCTACTTATAAAAAAGGATATTAGTGTCCCCAAAGAAGTTTTTAAACAATTTAACAACAGAATTTTTTTTATAAATGAATCTGTCGCAATAAATGATAAAATATGTCTTCTTTCTGCCATTGCACAAGGCTATCCATTGGCCAATAGCAATAAAAATTTAATGACTGTGATTGACGGAAAGGGTATCGCTGATACCTTCGACCATGAACTTGTTTTGGTAGTAAATGATAATGGTAAGCTGGTTATTTTTACCGGCTGTTGTCACAATGGAATAGATAATATCATCCAAAGTGTTCGGGAGCATTTTCCGGATACTCCTATTGAATTATTAATCGGTGGGTTTCATTTAATGGACTTTCCGCGAAACGTTTATCAAGAGAGTTCAGAACATATTAAACAACTGGGAGAACGGTTAATCAACTATGGGATCGATAAGGTGTATACCTGCCATTGCACTGGTAATAGAGCATTTGGTTTGTTGAAAGAGGTTATGGGAGATAAGCTTGATTATTTTTATACGGGAATGGAATTACTATTATAAAAAGCGAAGAGCGGTACTGCCTTGTGGCAGTCCGCTCTTCGCCTTTTGGGGTATTATCTATGATTTTGGTGAGGTAGATAGCAGAGTTAATCTTTCGCTTTTACATTCCAAACCATGGCGGCCAGTATAAAGGATAATACTGCGGAGCCAACCCAGAAATCGCCAGCCAACGCAAAGTCATAAACTTTCTTGCCGTTGACGATGGTCATATGGGAATTGATCAGATAGCCGCTAATGAATTCTTGTGCGGCAGCGCCGCCGTAGCTCAGCAGACCAATCATGCCCATGGCGGCACCGGTGGCACGTTTGGGGCAGATATCAACGGCCATCAGACCTCCCAGGTAGCAGACGAGGGCGCCCATGGTGAAGCCATATAGCACCATGCTGCCCATGTCAACCATCGGGCTGGCAGGTGCCCAGAGGAACAGGGCGATAGAAACAGCGTACAGTACGCCATAGATTAAAGCCGGAACGTTACGCTTGTGATTAAAGAACCTGTCAGATACCAGACCGCAGGTTAAAGCACCGAAGATGCCGGCAAACTGCATGACACCCAGAACACCGCTGGCACCAATGGTTGAGTAGCCTTTGGCTTCGGTCAGGTAAATGATGCCCCAGCTTTCGATCGCATAACGGGCAATGTAGCAGCACAAGCTGGACAGGCCAAGAATCCAGACCGCGGGACGTTTGACTACTTCCCATTGCAGGGAGGAAATGGACTTGTCTTTTGCTACCGTCTCCACATGATCATTTTTGAAGTCGGAGACATTGGGCAGGCCATAGGTTTCGGGGCGGTCGGACATGAAGAAATAAATCAAAATCGATCCAAGGATACAGACCGCTCCGGGCATGATGAAGCCCATTTTCCAGCTGTAGGCACCAACGATGGCGGCGGTGGCCAGGTAGGTGAAGGCCGCACCTAAGTTGTGGCTTGTGAACCATATGCCGTAGAAAGTGCCCCGTTCGCGTTGGCTGAACCATTGATTAAGCGATACGATGCAGGGACCAGCACCGAAGGATTGGAACCAGCCGTTGATGCCCCACAGGACTACCAGAGGCAGATATTCATTGGTAAAGCCCATGAGGACGGAAACAATCGAAGATAAGAACAGTCCTAAAGCAAAGAATTTCTTGTTGTTCATGCGGTCAGCCAGGAAGCTATTAACGAATTTACCTATACCATAGGTAGCGAAGAAGACGGAGCCCATTACACCTAATTGTTGGGCATTTAGAATACCGGCGGACATAAGCGGCTTCTTGATAACCGAAAAGTTGAGGCGCAGTACGTAAAATAGAGCATAACCCAAAGTAATGGAGGTAAAAACCTTCCAACGACGGTTGTTGAATAGGGCGGCTATTTTGTCCTTATCGCCCTCAATCAGCGGTAAATCAGTCCCGGTAAGAAAATATTTTAGCATTACAGATACCTCTTTCTTGCAAATTTTGCTGAGCCATAGGATACAACAGGAGGATGCTCGGAATTACTCGGCGGAGTCGCCGCCCTTTTTCGTTACTTTGGTTTCACCACCGACAATATCGGTACCAGTGTGGTAAGGGTTGTTAACATTGATGGTAGGCTCAGCTACCTTGATACCGCGTTTGATTAAGACTTCTCGCAACAGCCAAGGCTTGTCGGAAATCATGCCGTCAACACCCATATCTAGCAGCATGTTCATTTTAGTCGGATTGTTAACAGTCCAGGGAACTACTTTCATGCCATATTCATGAGCTTCGGCCACTAGTTCGTTGGATAATTCTTCCCAGTACGGAGAAACAATGTCTGCACCGATTTCATGAGCTGCTTTTACATAGTCGCCTAAGTATTTCTTGTCATTAATATTAATGCCGCCTA
>CAZCEN010000283.1:0-4319 GCA_964497205.1 uncultured Sporomusaceae bacterium | reverse complement strand
TGTTGCTGATGCGAAATACAGGAAAGCAGTGAAAGAGGCCGACTCCGTACTATCCCAGCTTATGGCAATCGCCCGCGAACTGGAAGTCCAGCAGCCGGAACTGCTGCGTCTGGTTATGGCGTATGAGGCCGCTACTACCCTTGAATCCGGACTAGCGGCTGAAATTGTTTACCGGGAAGGTGTCCGGGATAACTGCGGCATACGGCAAGCAGTCGCCACCTTTATGCAGGCGCAAATGCAAGGGTATCCTTGTCCTTCCACTTACTAGCTGCGAATAAACCTCCGGCATCTCCCCCTGCAAGAAGCTAAGATCTTGCAGGATTTTTTGTATTCTGGTGGGAATTAGGTACATAAATAATAAGTTGTAAACAAGCGTGAACCGGTGATTGTAGGGAGGCTTTTTCGTTTGGCAAAAGTGAATTTTACGTTGAATCTGCAAGGAAAAATTATCTTGCTGGTTTGTAGTGTTGTGTTATTGGCGTTACTTACGACGAATTGGCTGATTTCCGCGCATGTCGCTAAGGGGATTACCGATCAAAAGGGGCGGTCTGTCATGGACATAGCCCGCATTGTAGCTCATTCGGAGGTGGTTGCTGAAGGACTGGCGGGGTTACGTGATGAAAAGGATATGCAGGGTTTTTCAAAAGTTATGCGGAGTTTAACAAATACGGCCATTGTGGTCGTGTTTGACATGCAGGGAATCCGCAAATCACATCCTGATGAAAGCTTACTTGGTTACCATGTGGTTGGCGGTGATGAGCAACCGGCACTTCAAGGCAAGGAATATCTTTCGTATGCCAGTGGAACAGTAGGACCCCAGCTTAGGGCCTTTACACCGGTATATCATAAGGGACAACAAGTTGGCGGAGTCGTGGTGGGAATTCATCTTGGCGATGTAGAACAAGCGGTAAGGGAAAGTCGTAATCGCATCTTTTTCGCTGTTTTGCTGGGAATGGCAATCGGCATAACGGGAGCTGTCCTGCTTGCCCGGAGTATCAAGAAGACACTGTTCGGATTAGAGCCGGCGGGAATCGCCAAACTGTTAGAGGAAAGAAATGCGATGCTGCAATCGGTTAAAGAGGGTATTCTTGCTGTCGACCTGACCGGAAAAATAACATTGGCAAATGATGCCGCCATTGCGATACTCCATAGTGCTGGCACGACGGGTAACCCCATCGGACGCGATATCGAAGGCTATATTCCCAATACAGGTCTCAGGCGGGTGATGGCCCAAGGGTTAACCGAGTTAAATCAGGAACAGGATATAAACGGTGTGCGCATCATTACCAATCGGGTTCCCATCCATGTTAATGACACGATTGTTGGTGCTATCGCCACGTTTCGGGACAAAACCGAGATTAACAAACTGGCGGAAGAACTTACCGGCGTCAGGGGCTATGTCGATGCTTTGCGGTCACAGACACATGAATTTATGAACAAGTTACACGTCATTTTAGGACTCGTCCGGCTGGAATGCTATGATCAGCTTGCAGCCTATATCAAACGGATTGCCAACGATCAGGAAGCTGAAGTTGCTTTTGTCGGCAAGCGGATTAAAGAGCCGGCGGTGGCCGGGCTGGTGTTAAGCAAGCTGAGCAGGTCAAGGGAAATGGGCGTTAGCATGACAATTGAGGAAGATACCCTCATGACTGCGGAAACGGCGGCCACTGCCAACTACGAGTTAATTACCATACTGGGTAATCTCCTTGACAATGCTTTGGAAGCCGCTGAGAGTTCGGAGGAGAAAAAGGTTACTTTGTCTATCAGCGAAACCGATGAAGAGTGTATTATCCAGGTTGCGGACAGTGGCCCGGGATTAGCGCAGGCTGTGAAGGAGCGGATCTTTGAAAGAGGTTTTTCTACTAAAGGCGAGAACCGTGGCTTTGGCCTCCACTTAGTGGAAAGTTGCATAAAAAAATTGCAAGGCACAATCGCGTTTAATAATTCTTCACCGGGAACGGAAGTTATTGTTACAATCCCCCGTCATAGAGAGGAGATCCGGAATGATTAGTGTACTTATTGTGGAAGATGACCCTACGGTAGCTGAGCTTAATCGCCGCTATTTGGCTCATGTGGAAGGTTTTCAACTTCACAGCATCGCCAATGATTGCCGGCAGGCGCTTGAAATACTGAAAACCGGTGCCATCGACTTGATATTAGTTGATATTTTTATGCCTGGTATGAATGGCTTGGAGATGCTGGAAAAAATCAGGGAGGCCGGGCATGGTGTAGATGTTATTATGGTGACAGCGGCCCGCGATACTGTCAGTGTGAAAAAGGCCTTGCGTTTGGGCGCCGTAGATTACCTGATCAAACCCTTTGAGTTTGAACGGCTCAATATGGCCTTACAGCAATACAAGGCCAGAATGGAAGTCATTGACGGCCGAGATACCGTCTGTCAGAGTGATATTGACACACAACTGTTTGACCGGCAAACGAGATGCGGGTTGCCCAAAGGCCTGGAAAAGCATACTCTGCAAATTGTTAAAACAGCGATTGATAAGATCGGGGCTCCCTTTACGATTGATGAACTGGTTAAACAAGTCGGTATTTCCCGGGTGACGATACGTAAGTATCTTGATTATCTGGAAACAAGCGGGTTGTTGACCGTGGAACTCATGTATGGTGCTGTGGGCCGGCCTGTCAACCGCTATATTCCACATTAAAATTACATTTGTGCTTTTACTTACTGCGGTCCACAGGATCGCAGTTTTTAATTGCATAATACTTTAAAAAGTTTAATAAAGTTTAATAGTTTACCTTTTTTCGCTACTATGAAACCGAAACAATTAAAGGAGGTAGTTTTTCATGAATACAGAGACTGAGCATCCAGCTTTGCAGCCGCAAGCTAAAGAACATCCCCTCATGAAATTCAAGATTGGTCCTCTTCCGCTACCCATTTACCTCATTCTGGCAGCGATCATATATGCAGCTTCTGTTTACAGCAAGCTACCCGCAGATATGATTGGCGGCATAGCGGTCATGATGATCCTGGGAATGCTGCTGGGTGATATCGGTATGAGGGTGCCGGTACTTAAGGATATTGGCGGCCCGGCCATTCTTTCTATTTTTGTTCCGTCCATTATGCTCTTTTATAACCTGATTAATCCTGCTTCTTTGAAGGCGATTACTGCATTTATGAAAGGTTCCAATTTCCTGTATTTTTATATCTCCTGCCTCATTGTCGGCAGCATCCTGGGAATGCAGCGCGCAGTGCTGATTCAAGGCTTTGTCCGCATGTTTATTCCACTTCTTGTGGGTACGCTGGGGTGTATTGTCGTTGGTGTGGCAGTAGGGACTCTTACCGGGATAGGCGCCTACCATTCATTCTTTTACGTAGTTGTTCCCATCATATCCGGCGGTGTAGGTGAAGGTATTCTGCCGCTTTCCATGGCCTATGCGGAAATTACCGGGATGACGAATGACAAATTTATTCCCCAACTTGTTCCTGCTGCGATGCTGGGCAATGTGTTTGCCATCATGGCCGCGGGTTACTTGCGGCGGTTGGGCGAAAAGAAACCCCATCTTACCGGTAACGGTGTGTTAGTAAAGACAGGTAATGATGACCTGATTCGTGCCGCCCAAACGGCTGAAAAACCGGTAGATTTTTCGCTGATGGGTGCCGGTCTTATTCTTGCTATGAGCTTTTTCGTATTTGGACAGGTGGTCAGCTTATTTATTCCGATTCCGGCTCCGATTATCATGATCTTTTCGGCTGCTATCATTAAAGCACTTGGCATTATGCCGGCTAAAATGGAGCAGGGCGCCTATCATTTATACCGGTTCGTCACAACAAGCCTAACCTGGCCGCTGTTGGTCGGCGTTGGCGTCATGTATACTCCCTGGAAAGATGTAGTGGCGGCTATTACGCCTGCTTATATCATTACTGTTTTTTCGACAGTAGCGGCGATGATTGCCTCCGGTTTCTATGTAGCGAGGTTTTTAAAAATGCATCCGGTTGAATCGGCCATTGTAACCGCCTGTCATAGCGGTTTAGGCGGAACTGGTGATGTTGCCATTCTGTCAGCTTCCAATCGTATGGAACTTATGCCTTTTGCGCAGGTATCTACCAGGCTCGGGGGAGCCTGTATGGTAGTGATCGCGGCCATTGTCATGCGATTGTGGAGTTAAAAAATTCTTCAAACGCCCGTTTATGCGGGCGTTTTTTTGTTATATGCGATATCGTACTATGTGGCAGGAGTTTTGTAATTTTGCTGAGAATGTAAAGTGGTAGATTTTAAGTAAATCTCTACAATAGGGTGGTTTTATGAGTTTTAACAACAGAGTGTATGAAATTGTTCGTCACATACCGGAAGGAA
>CAZCEN010000282.1:0-4350 GCA_964497205.1 uncultured Sporomusaceae bacterium | reverse complement strand
AACCGGATGGTAGAGCTTGATAATGGACAGCTGACAGAATACGCTGGCAACTACAGCTATTACCGTGACAAAAAGACGGCGGCGGAAAAGGCTGCTGCTCAGGCAGCCAGCCAGGCCAGTGCTGCTGAAAAGAAGCAAAATGGTAAAGCGGCCAATGCGCAGGGACAGCCTAATAGTGGTAAATCCGCCAACAAGCGCAAACCGGATACTGCCAAACAAGCCAAAAAGCTGGAAGAAGAGATTGCCATGCTGGAACATGAGCTGGCCGCACTTGAAGTTAGACTAAATGATCCTGAAAGTCATGCAGATGCCGCACTAAGCCGGGAATTGGCAGATGAGTACGCGGCAAAACAGGCTGAATTGGATGAAAAGTACGGAACTTGGCTTGAATTAACAAGCGAAGAGGAACAGTAACTGAATAAACCTGAATTATATTCTATCTTTCGTTTTAGCCCTAATCAGGGTATTTTTGGGGGCAAATAAACGTTGTCTCGTCAGTAAATAAAATTAGCCGGCCTGGCTCGAGCATTGACTTGAGCCAGGCCGGCTTTTGTTTTCTAGCAGGCCGGGGTGTTACCCTGTAGGCAAGCGCTAATATAGAGGAACCGGTTCCTCGCCGACAGGTGAGGAAATGAGTTTAGAACAGCTAGTTCTTGAAATTCAAACAGGCAATACGGGAGAGGCCGCGTTTGCTGAGATTTGTCAACGTTTTACCGGACTGGTGAAAAAGTACGCCAATCAACCGCATGTAGCGGTAATTAAAGAGGAAGCCCTAGCCGAGGGTTGGCTGGCCGTAGCTGCGGCAGTGCGGACCTATGATCCGGCGGCCGGCGTCCGCTTTGCCGGTTATGTCGAGAGCAAGGTAAAATACGCGGTCTGGAATTTATTTAAACGGGAACGCCGGCACTGGCAGCAGGAATTACTGCTTGACAATGGTTGTACGAACGATACGGAAAGTGAGCCGCTACATTTGATTGAGATGTTAGTAGCCGACGAACAGGTGGAGAGTGAGGTAGAAACCCAATTTATTAATCAGATCATTAACGATGCATTGCTGAAGTTACCTGAAAAACAGCGTCTGACGATCGTCAAGACGCTATTAGGTGAAGCGCAGTTAGCAGATATAGCGGCTGAACTTAATGTTACGCCGCAGGCTGTGTATGGATTACGGCAGCGTGGATTAGTCCGGTTAAGGAAGGAATTGGCGAATAATCTCTTGTGAAAATTTCTTAAAGATTTCCGTTTAAAAATCCCACTAGGCAGAATGTATATCAGTGTAAAGGGGGTGAGCAGTATGGCAGTGGTAAAAGTACCGCAAACCGGTAAATTATCTCTCAAAGTGCAGACTGGGGTAAGTGCTACCGGTAACCCGGTGTACCGTCTCAGAGCATTTGCCAACATTAGAGCCGGAGCAACTGACAGCGATGTTCTCGCAGTGGCCGAAGGCTTGGCAAATCTGCAAAAACACAAGCTGGCGGACATTATCCGTCAGGACGTAAACAACCTCGCAAATCAATAATTCAGTAAGTCCCAGTTAAGTAATAAACGAAAGGAGGAGCGGCTATGAGTAAGACTTTGGAACTGGTATTTCGCACCAGCGCGGGTAAGGAAACTACCATTAGTGTTCCCGACCCCAAAGACGATCTGACATTAGTGCAGGCGCAAGCGGTTATGAAGGACATCATCGACAAAAATATCTTTTCCGTTAAAGGCAATGCCCTGACTGAAAAGGTAGAGGCTCGTATTCGCAACCGCGAAACGGTAGCTTTGGTGTAGCTGTTTGCTGACCGCGAAAGGAGTAATTCTATGGAACAAATGCTCAACTATATTTCCAGTTATGGTTTTCCGATGGTAGTGGCAGTATATCTGCTAGTACGAATTGAAGGCAGGCTGGAAGTCTTAGCTGCCAGCATAAACGATTTGACAAAAATCATCGCTCAGCGGCTGTAAAAAAAGTAAAGCCCGAATTACCTGCAATGGGCAGGTAATTCGGGCTTTTGCTTTTTGATAAAAACTTTATCTGCTTAAAAAGGTAACGGCTAGAAGATAAACACTCGAAAGCAGGAGTATCAGGGGGAAGACGAAGTTGCCGACACGGGATGGACGGTTAATGGTACGGCTTTGGTAATAATGGTAGGTGTACATATCCTCTTTCATGCTACGCGCCTCACAATTTGCAATTTATTGTAACAAATACAAGTTTCCTGTATAATTAATACTCTCATTAATTCCAAAATCCTTCCATCTTAATAAAAAAAAGCAGGATTTTGTTATAATTGTTGCGAATAGAATAAGAACTTATGTTTGGGTACGTATATCGATCCTAATCACTAGGGGTAAATGTAGTGGATAACATATTAGAAGGCATTGTTGAAAATATAACCTTTCAGGCCGCCGATGGCAGTTTTACTGTGTTTCGCCTGAAACCAACCAATGAGAACACTGCGGTAGCCGTAACCGGCAATTTCCCCGCACCTTTGGTTGGGGAACACGTAAACGTAACCGGCGCCTGGATAGAGCATAATCGTTATGGGCGCCAGTTTAAAGCTGCTGTTTGCCGACGGATTGCTCCTACTTCCGAGCGAGGGATTGAACGCTTTTTGGCATCCGGTGCCGTAAAAGGTATCGGGCCGGCCATGGCGGCCCGGCTGGTAAAGCATTTTGGCGTGCGAACACTGGAAATAATGGAGCTTTACCCGCATCGCTTGGCTGAGGTAGAAGGTATTGGCAGTAAAAAACTGGAACAAATACGTAAATCCTATGCAGAGCAAGCGGAGTTAAAAGAACTAATGCTGTTTTTGGAGATGCATGGAGTTACCGGAGCTTATGCGGCGAGAATTTTTGCATGCTATGGTTCAGATTCGATAAACGTGCTACAGCGAGATCCATACCGGCTGGCGGAAGAAGTCAAAGGCATCGGTTTTCGTATCGCCGATCAAATTGCGATGGCACTGGGCTTTGAACGGGAGCATGCTTCCCGGTTGGCCGCCGGAGTTCAGTTTGCCTTGTTACAAACCGGGCAGGCCGGTCACTGTTGTGTACCGGAAGAGGTATTAACCCAGGAAACCGCCAAACTACTGGCACTTGACCCGGTAGAGATTGCAAATGTCGTTAGTGGGCAGATTCAACAAGGAAAGCTTTACACCGAAGATTTTCACGGCATGACTTTAATTTATCCGCGCTACCTATACCGGGCGGAAAAAAGTGTAGCGGAAAGGCTGCTTACGCTTAAGCAGGAGGCCAAACTACTTACCGGTGTTGATAGTGAGGCACTGGTTGATGAGTGGGAAGCGGCAGCCGGAGTTACGCTGGCGGCTGCACAGCGTGAGGCGTTAAGCGCGGCGCTTACCCATGGAGTACTGGTATTGACGGGCGGCCCGGGGACTGGTAAAACAACAACCGTTAAAGGGATCTTAGCCTTATTAGAACAGCAAGGCTGCAAAATTGTCTTGGGTGCGCCTACTGGCCGGGCGGCCAAACGACTGGCTGAAACAACCGGGCGGGAAGCGATGACTATTCATCGTTTGCTTGAGGCCGGGGGCGGGGCCGAGGAGGAACCGATGTTTGCCCGGGATGAGCATAACCCGCTGGATGCCGATGTCGTCATTATTGATGAAACCTCCATGATGGATATGGTGTTGATGAGCTGCTTTTTGCAAGCGGTGCCGGACGGCTGCCGGGTAGTGCTGGTTGGAGATGTCGACCAGCTGCCGGCCGTTGGCCCGGGGTCAGTACTTAAGGATATTATCCGCTCCCAGGTTGTGCCGGTGGTGAGGCTGACCGAAGTGTTTCGCCAAGCCGGCGAAAGTATGATTGTGCTGAATGCACACCGTATTAACCGGGCGCTGTTGCCGGAATGTGGCAGCGCGGATTTTCAGTTCCGGGAGATGGCGGACAGTGAGACAGCGGCTGAGGCTGTCGTAACCTTATGTAAGACCGAACTGGCCGAGGAAGGCTTTGATATTTGGCGTGATGTGCAGATATTATCGCCGATGCACCGCCAGCCCTGCGGGGTTGAAAATCTCAACCGCCTGTTGCAGGCGGCGCTCAATCCTCCGATAGAAGGCAAGGATTATCTGCAAAGCGTCAATCAAGTACTGCGCGAAGGTGACAAAGTTATGCAAATTCGCAACAACTACACTAAGCGGGTATTTAACGGCGATATTGGCTATATCCTGGCTATCGCAGATGGCAAAGTACTTGTACGTTATCCGGAAGATGATGTCGTGTATGAAAAGGGTGAGCATGACGAATTGACATTGGCTTATGCGATGAGTGTTCATAAAAGCCAGGGCAGTGAGTATCCGGTCGTTGTTATGCCGCTTACCCCCGGACATCACATTATGCTGC
>CAZCEN010000281.1:0-4363 GCA_964497205.1 uncultured Sporomusaceae bacterium | reverse complement strand
ATAAAAAAAGAGGAAATCTTTGGATATTTGACGAATATATTCTTGACTTTAAAATGTAGGAGATTGCGAGGTATTTTCTATGGCTTGGATAACAAGAATATGTCTTACCCTGTGTATGGTTATTATGCTGGGCGCAACTGTGCCGTCAGCCGTTTTAGCTAACAACAATGACCTGACCCGCGTAACGGTGTTGGTCAAAATTGAAAACCCCGATTATTTCTGGCAATACCCGTTTTTTGGCAAACAATTAGACCGGATCACCATTTCCAGCTTTGGCAAAACCTATACGATTAACCCTTCGTCAGATTCTGAAAAACTTGAAATAGATGTGCCAACAGACTATTACTTACGGATGAATATCCAACTACAAAATGGTGGTGCAACCCTCCAAACCCTTCCGTATTCTTCAACACACCGGGTTAGGCGGTCAGCCCCATCCATGACCATTATACTCAAAGCACCAGAGCCGCAGTCGATTAAAATTTCCTCTGAAGATTTTGAAGCTACCCGTTCCTAATTTTAACACACAAATGCAAACACCCTGCATTACGCAGGGTGTTTTTTACTTTTTTTTAGCCATACTACTATTGTAAATTCAACGAAGGAGTGCTCTATGCAGGCATCGATTTTAGTCTATCGCTTATACGACACGGCTAATGCTATTGATCTAGCCATGGCAGAAACGTTGCTGGCGACCGGCGGGCATGTTTCCAGACTGCGTCTGACCCGTGTTTCGCCCAAGGCTATCGCTTTTAAAGATCCGCCTGTCACAGTTCTCTTAACCCAACAACAAATTCCCATTGGCGACAAATCGTTTATTGCCGATGTCTGGGCAAGAATTTATGGCTTGGGCGTAATCAGCATTACCCTCAGGGTTAATCTGCCGCCTGAATTTAACTACCCGGATTTAATTGACCTGGCTCCCC
Organism: uncultured Sporomusaceae bacterium; assembly: GCA_964497205.1. Lineage (GTDB taxonomy): Bacteria > Bacillota > Negativicutes > Sporomusales > Sporomusaceae > Sporomusa. The sequence continues at coordinate 3,437 of CAZCEN010000281.1, read as the reverse complement.
TGCTTGAGCACATCCCGGATACTATTTTCCTGCATACCTTAGAAACGGTTATTGCCGGTATCAGACCGGCCATCGAACACGAGCGCCCGCCTGCTGTCGAAGAAGACTTTACCATATATTATTTCCGTGAATGGCAGGAAGACTGGGATCCTGTCCCGATTCTCCTGGCGGAAAAAGAACCTGTAAGTCCCGAAACACGCCGGGAAACACTGGCCTATCGCTTATCCTATGCCCAAGATTTTACCATCCTGGGCTGGAATACGACACTGGTGTTCGATCCAACCGGCAGCCCGGATATTCCCGATCTCTTGGAATTCGCCAATGCGCAATTTCTTGAACTACATTACTACGATCTGCTGCTCGATCAAGAAATAGATAAGATGTATGATTCTATCGCCGAAGCCGAGCGTACCATCGTCTACCGCCGGCTTGCCAAATACCGCCGCATACGCCGGCAGCTTCTGGAGCTTATGGCCGATATCACAACAATCACCAGCGAAATAGAAAACTCGCTGAGAATCACCGAAGATATTTTCTATGCCAGAGTATATACGACCTATCTCCGTATATTGCGTATCCATGACTGGACGGACAGTATTGACCAGCGCGTTGAAATCATTCAGCGCAGTTACAACCTGCTGACTGACGAAGTAGTTACCCACCGGTCAGAAGTCATGGAGATTGCCATTATTGTCCTTATCGCTCTGGAAATCGTATTATCGCTTCTGCGCATTACTTAGCCAGCTTTCTACTCCCCGGAAATTAAATACTCAACCCCGGCATTGCTCTATACAATCGCCGGGGTCTGTTCTTTTAAAAATTAATTAAGCAGTTGATTGACATACACCAGCCGGATTCCGGCTGCTTCAATTTCAGGTATCATCTCGCGCACAGCGACAACAGTATTGGGCCGGGCGTGACCAATTACGGTTACACTGCCATTCTTATGAGCCATATCTATGGCTTTTCGCAGTTGCTTTTTTATTAAGTCTATATCCGGGCTGTTATCGATAAATAATTCATTTTCCCCTGTCCTGATCCCCATCTGCCGGGAAACTTCGGCGGCTATGGTTTTGCCACTGGTGCGGCTGTCAAGGAAAAACAAGTTTTCTGACTTAATAACGCTAAGCACGGTCTTCATAACCCGCCTATCGGACGTTGCCCGCGAGCCCTGATGATTATTAACCCCTTTAATCCCGGGGATGGAGTTTATAGCTTTCGTTACCTTTTCTTTTATTTCCTCATCGCTCATGTCTACGGTAATGACAACAGGCTCTTGTGCTTCGGCTGCCGCCATGGGCTCCAGCGGTAAATGCAGCATAACCACATGACCGGCCGCTGCAGCACGGGAAGCAGCTTCATTGCTATACGTGCGATAGGGCAGGACAGCAAAGGTAATTGGCCGCCCCATTTCGAGATAACCGGCAATCGGGTCATGCGTATAGCCAAAATCATCAACAAGTATGGCCATTTTTCCCCGGTTGCCTTCCGCCTTAGGTTTTTCCGGCGGCAATGTTCCTTTATCTTTCACAATATATAACTTGTCAGTTACTAATGTGAGCGGTTCATTATTTAAAACATCTTTAATGCCTACATCAATCCTGGTGGCCGGGGCCCCATTATAGGTATCAGGTTCTGTGCCAAGCACTTTTCCGCCAGCTTTAGCAACCAGCGGTGTTAACGTCTGTACGACTGCTTCCGGGCTCACGTTTTCCGGAGGTACCAGCAGTATACTCCGGGCATGCCAGCGGATAGTCCCTTCCACACCCTTGCGGGGAACCTCACGGTTGGCCTCCTTGGCCTCTTTCGGAGAAAGCTTACTATTGGCAAGACCAGTATCAACAGCAGTATGAATTTTAGAAGCAGTGTCGGTAAAATTAAGTATCACCCCGGCGCCAGTCTTTTCTACGTTATAACCGGGAGTAGGCAGCGGTTGTTTTTCCGGGGTTTGATTCATCTGATAAAAAATAATAATAGCCACCACTGCCACAATTGCCAGTATCAATATCTTATTGAATGACGTTTTTTTATCCATGCGAGTTCTCCTTGTCTGCTGTAGTAGTTGCAAATTATCCGGCAAACTATTTTAGATTTCAACATAATTATAAAGTTATATTGTCTGTCATGTCTACTTGTTTCTTACAACGAGACTTAACAAAACCTTAACCTTGTGTTAACCGTACCTTAAAAAACCCTGGGAGGATAATGGGCTGGAAAAAACTAACGTTTTTAATATAGACTTCAAATTGGACGAAAAGGAGTTCTTACCGTGGACTTTTTACACCGTATCGCCAACCACTGTAAATATAATCGCAATTCATTATTGGCTGCCAAACGTGCATTGGACCGACGGCTGAACCGGTTAAGTTTAAAAGCCAAATTGCTAACCGTTGTGGCCATCCTGTCGGTACTATCCATTGTCGTCGGTGTGGCCGGTCTACACAGCAGTAAGTCTTCCAATGACGCCCTCAGACAAATGTATAATAACCGGATTGTATCGCTGCAGCATATAAAAATTATTTCCGATTCCTTTACCGTACAGGTTATCGATACCTGCCATAAGGTTAGTGACGGTCATATGGCCTGGTCACTAGGACGGAATAAACTGAATGAAGGAGCAGGCTCGATTCAAAGTCAGTGGACTGCTTACAAGAGCCAGTCGCTGACAGATGATGAACAGCATGTTGTTGCCGAGATTGACGGTTTTTTCGGTATCGCCAACGGAGCGCTCGCTAAAGCAGCCGACATCATGATGAAAGAAGACAGACAAGCGTTAGCCGCTTTTATGATCGAAGAATTGTATTCAAGTATTGAACCTGTCTCCGTCAAGCTTTCCGAACTACTGGACCTGCAACTGGAGTTGGCTAAACGTGAGTGCCAACAGGCGGACGCCAACTATCATAGGCTTGTTATCGCCTTCACGGCGCTAATTGTGACCGGCTTACTTACAGCCATCAGCCTTGTATTCTATCTCTTGCGGCTGGCACTGCGGGACATTGGTACTATGGTGGCCTGTGTAGAGCAAGTAGCTGCAGGTAATTTGGCATTAACTGAAATACCGGTAACGGCAAATGACGAAATTGGCCGCCTGGGAATTGCCATAAATACTATGGTAAAAAAATTGCGATCGCTGGCGCAAACGGTCTCCACCTCAGCCGAGCAAGTAGTCACCTCGTCAGAGGAGACAGCGGCTTCGGTTGAACAAGTATCGACAACTGCGGCCCAAGTTGCCGCCAGCAGCTCCGAACTTGCCCGTGACGCCGCCATCGGTACCGGTTCAGTTGTTGAAGTATCGAAGTCTTTGCTAGAACTATCCTCACTTATTGATATTGCCAAACGGGAAGCAGCCTCGGCCGCAGCTAATTCCAAAACGACACTTACCACCGCACTGTCCGGTCGCGAAACAGTAGAGCATACGGTTACAAGCATGGACAGCA
>CAZCEN010000280.1:0-4409 GCA_964497205.1 uncultured Sporomusaceae bacterium | reverse complement strand
TCAAACTCGCAATTTATGCTTCCGGTGTTAAAATTTCTCACTCTCGTTAGTTCTGTATTCAGTTTTTACAAGATGTTACCTATTAAAATCGAACTTTATCCGCAGCCGAAACATGGCGTCCAATACCAAGCTCCTCTTTACTCATCCCCAATGCCATACCAATAAGCTGCGGCAAATGCAAAACGGGAATTTCAACATCAGTCTTCGCCGCTTCCCTTCCCTCAGGCTGATACATATCAAGCTGCATCTGGCACAAAGGACAAGGAGTAACCACTAACTCGGCCCCAGCCTTTGCAGCGCTATCCACAGCCTGGCCTGTTACTTTCATTACGTCTTTTTCCGCCGTCCAAAAAGCATGAAAGCCACAGCATTTCAACCTAAAATCAAAGTTTACTGCCTGCGCTCCAAGTAAGCCGATTATTTTTTCCAGCGACTGAGGATTCAAAGAGTCTTCATAATTCATAATGGTTGGCGGACGCAGCAAATGACAGCCATAATACCCGGCTACTTTTAAATTGCTAAGCGGTTTAGTCACTTTGCCTTCGAATAACTGTGGATTAGATGCAAGCACCCATAAGAGATGGGTAATTTCCGCCGTCCCCTTATACTCATAACCGGATTTTGCCAATATGGCATTAACCTTGCTTTTCAGTTTTTCATCATGATCCAGGGTGTCTTTGGCACGCCGTAATTGCAGTGTGCAGGTATTGCACACCGTCATAACCGGCAACCCCATGCTTTCCGCAATAGCCAAGTTACGGGCATTAATTGCCAGCGCCGTAATCTCATCAACGTCCTGCAGATGGGATGCACCACAGCACGTCCAGCTTGGAATTTCAACAAGCTCGATTCCCAAAGCTTCCGTTACTTTTACAGTCGACAAAAACGCTTCGCTTGCAGCCCCCCGGAGAACACAACCAGGAAAAAATGCGTATTTCATTACTTCTCCTCCTTCGCCGCAGCCATGATCGCACGTACCTTTTCAATTTCCGGAATGGCTTCGTGTTTTTCAAGCGGGGCCAGCTTGCCGGCTCTCATCAACCGGTAAGCAACAGGAATACGCAGCGCCGATTTTAGCCCTTCCGTTTTAAGACCCAATTTCATTTCATCAAGGCGTCCTGTATCACGAACGTCATCATAGAAAGCCTGCGCATGGTCAGAGCCTGCATTGCTCGATAACTTTTTCTTAAAGGTGGCAATGCGCAGTTTTTCTATATCCTCTGCCGGATTAAGACCTTTCGGACATTTGGAGCCACATTCCTGGCAGTTCATACATTTCCACAGTCCCTCTTTGACCGCAGGGTTCAAATGAGCTACCGGATCTTTATCACGGGAATCGGCAACAAATTTCTGCGCTCTGGCAAAAACAAACGGATCCAGAAAATCACTGGAATCGGCAGTACTTTTGTTACATTCCGAAACACAAGACCCACATAAAATGCACTCCGAATTTTTATTATACTTTTTAAAATCTTCCTTTGATTGTTTACAGCCGGTCGTAGCACTAAATTCGTCTTTAGGCTGCAGCGCCGGTTTAATTTTCTTTAATTTATCATATTTAGGTTTCCAGTCTACCATTAAATCGCGTAAAACTGTAAAATTAGCCAGCGGTCCTACGGTAAGAACTTCACTGTTATAACGTTTTACCAAATCGGCCACCGAAGCTTCACAGGCCAGCACGGCATTGCCATTTACCCGCACACCGCAAGCACCGCAGATACTCGATCGGCACGAAGCGGTAAACGTCAGAGTCGGATCCATGGTTTCCTTAATTTTCATCAATGCCGCAAGAACAGTCATTCCGGTTTCCACTTCTACACGATAATCCTGGGTCCATTGTTTACCATTTAAAAATCGCTGAACTTTTAACGTAATCTGCATGATTAGTACTTCCTCTCTACCGGCTTATATTTGCTAATTACCACCGGACGATAATCAGTTTTAAAGGTGTTACCTTCTTTACTAATCAAGGTGTGCTGCAAGAACTTCTGATCGTCCCGTTTCGGGAAATCCGGACGGGAATGACTGCCCCGGCTTTCTTTACGGGCAATGCCTCCCATTACAATTGCTTTAGATAGTTCAAGGAGGTTGCCAATTTCTATATAATTCATAAATGCGGTATTACAGGTACGGCTGGCATCACCAACAAAGCAATTCTTATATTCTTCCTGCAAACCGTCAATATCCCGTAATGCTTGCTGCAAACCTGACTCTGTACGGAAAATGCCGGCATTATTCCACATGGTCATTGCCATCTTGTCCCGGACGGAAGCAACCGAAACACCACTGTTTTTACCTGCGACTTCATCGAACTTCTTATTCCACCGATCAACTGCCGCCTGGAGTTTTTCTTTCGAACCTTCATAACCCGCATTTTTTGCATACTGGGCAGCTCCTGCTCCCGCCGTTTTGCCAAACACAAGCACTTCACTTAAAGAGTTAGCGCCTAAGCGGTTAGCTCCGTGTACAGAAATACAGGAACATTCGCCTGCGGCAAAGACACCGGGAACCTTCGTAGCGCAAGTCTTATAATCGATTACATCAATGCCTCCCATGGAATAGTGGCATGTCCCTCTGATCGGCACAGGCTTTTCTAAAATATCAACACCTTCAAATTGCTTGGCCAGTTGGTAAACCTGGAACAGCCGCTCCATGATCCGCTCTTTGGGAATATGTCGGAAATCCAAATATACAGCGGCATTTAATCCCTCACCAATACCTCGTCCTGCCAATATTTCCTTTTCTATTGACTGACATACCAGGTCACGCGGTCCTAATTCCATCGCCTGAGGCGCGTAGTTGGCCATAAAGCGTTCGCCATTTTTATTTAGCAAATAAGCGCCTTCACTACGGCTGGATTCTGACAGCAATACCCCATTAACGGCGAGTCCCGTGGGATGGAATTGCACCATTTCCGGATCTTTGATGGGAATACCGATATTGAGGCAAGCGGCAATACCATCCCCTGTCGAACTGTATGGATTTGTTGTCCGTACCCAATAAGCACGGCCGTAACCACCGGTAGCTACAATAACTGTTTTAGCCGGAACAGACAGCATATTGCCACTGCGCATATCTATGGCAACTACACCATTCAGTTTGCCATTTTCAGTTACAATTTCGAGAAGCTGACACTCTGAAATGAAATCAATGTCATGTTTCAGGCACTGTTCGAACATGGTATGTAATACGGCATGTCCTGATATATCGGCCGAATAGGCCGCCCGGGCATAGGAACTGCCACCCATTTTACGCTGGTGGAAACGTCCGTCCTCCTGGCGGTTAAAGGCAATGCCAAAATAATCAAGTTCAAACAGAGTTTCTGCCGCCTGTTCAGTAAAATACGCTACGGCATCCTGATCGCACAGGTAATCCGCACCTTTTACCGTATCAAAAGCATGAATCTCCGGTGAGTCCTTATCATCAGTAACCCTGGAAGCACCGTTGATTCCCCCCTGGGCCATTGTCGTCGCTGAACGGGTAGGAACCATTTTGGTCATTACGGCTACTTTAAGACCTTTTTCCTTGGCAGCCTCTAATGCCGCCCGCATCCCGGCACCGCCACTGCCGATAATCAGCACATCATACATTGCCGTGCCATTGCGTACCGTCGCAGGTATATTATCACCAAACCAGTGGAAGTAAGCACCAGCCATAACTGCAGCTCCTGCTGTCGCACCAATTTTAAGAAATGTACGCCGCGTCATCTTTTCCACAATCATCCACCCACTTTGTTATTGGTTGCAAATAATATTGCATTTCTACATTTTACTCCTTTATTGTCTAAATGTGAAATATTTATTTTTAATTAAATATTATAAGAAAAAAATATATTTTTAAAAAATACAACCAGGCGAGTCAAAAAAACGGCAATTGTGTGAAAACACATAGATGTTTCTGTAAAATTAATTTGTTTATCACTTAGATCATGGGAAATATAAAAAACCAAGAACTAGTTTTTTAAGTCAAGCTAGTCCTTGGTTTTTATATTTTCTACGTAACAGTTAATTAGGCAGATGGTTTTGCGTTTTTTTTTGCAATTACCCATACTGTGAAATCCTACTGCGCGATTTTTCGATACCGTGGTTCTTCTTCCACCCGCACCACCTGATCAATATAGACGAATTCCGGCTGCTCCTTTTCTCCGCGTCTTACGGCATACAAATGTTGCCGGCCCCAATCGTTTATGAGTAAATACTCTTGCCCACTTTCCGTAACGAGCATTGTTAATTTGATTGGCCTAACTTCAGCACATTCAATTTCTTTATCCGCTATATGCAGCGTCACCATATGAATACCCTCCCTTTTTAAGAACGGAGGCTCTATGCCCTCCTGTAATAACCCATGATTGGGATTTTTACAGGAGGAAATTAAAAAGAATCACATACGCAGGATTATTCACCCTACAC